>JBJPGE010000058.1:0-11254 GCA_048595465.1 Methylophagaceae bacterium
TGGGTTAAACTTAAGTTTACTCGAATTAGGCTTCATGGATCCCCGCATTCGCGAGGATGACAGTATTTTTAAATTGATCACGTGTAATATGCTTCGTATTATTAATTTAAAGAACTCGGATTTATTACTATGAATATCTCACTTATTGGTGCAGGATTAATGGGGCAGGCATTATCTGAACATCTTCTCGCAGAGAATCAATCTCTCACCCTATTCAATCGCAGCCCTAATAAAACAGCTGAATTACAGCAGCAAGGTGCGACAGTTGTGACTTCTGCGCAAGAAGCCTTGAATACCAGTGAGTTTTGTTTGTTGATGCTAAGCGATGCAGAAGCGATTAACATCGTACTTGACACCATCGAGCCAGAATCATTTAAAGATAAATTCATTATCCAAATGGGCACTATCGCACCAGATGAATCGCGTGAGATCGCAAAACGGATTACCGATAATAAAGGCCACTATCTCGAGTGCCCAGTTTTAGGCAGCTTACCAGAAGCCAGAACAGGTACATTAATCTTAATGGCAGGCGGCAGTGAACAAGATTATCAGACCGCTTTACCATTATTAAATCTTATTGGAAAAGATCCGCAACACATTGGTAGAATTGGACAGGGGTCAACAGTTAAACTAGCTATGAATCAATTAATTGCAGGGTTAACCTCTAGTTTTTCATTAAGCCTAGCTTTAGTTGAAAAAGAAGATATTGAAATCGAAAAATTTATGAAAATCGTACGAGACAGTGCTTTGTATGCACCCACATTTGATAAGAAGCTGAAACGAATGTTACAGCGAGACTTTACTAATCCTAACTTCCCCACTAAACACTTAGCGAAAGATACACGGCTGTTTTTATCGGTTGCAAAACGATTAGGCTTAGAAACCTGTGCATTAGAAGGTATTGCTCAATTACTAGATAAAACGTTGGAACAAGGTTTGGCTGATACTGATTATTCAGCTATTTATGCAGGTGTTTCACAAACAAAATAATAGATACAAAAACACCCTCTACAGAGGGCGTTTAATATAAATAAAACTTACCAATTTAAAGACTAAATAAATCCCGACGAACAATAGTCTCAACACGATCAGGGCCTGTAGACACAAGATCAATAGGCACACCCGCTAGGCTTTCAACTTTATTGATATAGGCTTGGGCATTAGCTGGTAATTTATCAAATTCAGTAACACCTAATGTTGATTCACTCCAACCTGGCATATCGATATATTGTGGTTCGCAGCCTTCAAATTCATCTGCACTTAACGGTAATGTTTCGACCAATTTACCATCACGCTCATAAGCGATACATAAGCGAATAGTATCTAGACCATCAAGCACATCTAGTTTTGTTAAACACAGTCCTGTAATACTGTTTACCCAACAAGCACGATTAAGTGCCACCATGTCTAACCAACCACAACGACGACCACGACCTGTTGTTGCACCGACTTCATGGCCTTTATCAGCTAAGTATTGACCTATTTCATTTACAGTACCATCATCATCAAGCAATTCTGATGGGAATGGACCTGCACCTACTCGTGTTGCATAGGCTTTCGTGATGCCTAGGACATAATCAATATGACGTGGACCGACACCTGAACCTGCAGCACAACCACCGGCAGTTGTGTTTGATGATGTTACATAAGGGTATGTACCATGATCGATGTCTAATAAGGCACCTTGAGCGCCTTCAAACATCACATTTTCATCTGCTTCATGATATTCCTTGAGCATCTGGGGAATATCAGCAATAAGTGGCAATAGCACATCACGCATTGCTAAAATTTCATCACGTACTTTTTCAAAGCTAACAGGCTGTGATTGATAGTAGTTAATCAATGAAAAGTTATGAAATTTCACAACTTCTTCTAGTTTAGTTACAAAGCTTTCTTGATCAATTAAATCACCTAAACGTAAACCACGGCGAGCCACTTTATCTTCATATGCTGGACCAATTCCTCGACCCGTTGTGCCAATAGCATCTTTCCCACGACGACGTTCACGTGCTTGATCTAATGCAATGTGGTATTCCAGAATAAGTGGACAAGCAGCACTAATTTTAAGTCGGTCATGAACAGGGATCCCATTCGATTCAAGCTCAGCCATTTCTTTTAATAAGGCTTCTGGTGATAACACGACGCCATTACCAATTAAACACTGCACATGCTCGCGTAAAATACCTGATGGAATCAAATGTAAAACTGTTTTTTTACCGTCAATAACTAAGGTATGTCCGGCATTATGACCGCCTTGAAAGCGCACTACGGCTGAGACATTATCGGTTAACAAATCAACCAGTTTGCCTTTACCTTCATCACCCCATTGGGAGCCAATTATAACGATATTTTTAGCCACAGCTTTTTGTTCCTATTCTCGCCACTGCCCTGTGGCTATAATTATACTGAAATATTTTCACGATAAGTATTTTTTGTCAGGGCAAGGCAAAAATAGTTGAAAAAGCACAGTTTACTAGTGTAAATGAGCATTTTGAAACTATTTTTAACGCAGACATGACGAAAAAGACGACTCGTGAAATTATTTTATTTTGGTAGTTCGTAGACGATGGTCTGCCCCTGACTACGTAATTGTTCAATTTTTTGTTGTTGAGCTTCATCATCTGACCACTCAACAGTAATTGTATCTTGCTCTTCATCTTCAGTTGGCATTTGACGAGCAATTGCTTTTAAATCTAAGCTGAATCCTGTTGCTGGTTGTGCATGACCAAAATCCGAACCGATGTCATTATAACGACCACCTAGTGCAATCGCCTGAGCACTGCCTGCTTGATATGCCGCAAACACCACACCTGTGTGGTAGTGATAACCGCGTAATTCAGCTAAATCAAAATTAATGGCAACATTCGGCAAACGCTGAGCCATTAAATTAGCCATCGCTTGCAGTGTAACCAGTGCTTGGTGAACTGCTTCAGGTGCCTTCGATAAAACCAGTTTGGCTTGTTCTAATATCTCTACACCACCATGTAATTCAGCCAAGGCTAGCAACATAGTGTGTGATTCAGCTGATAATTGATATTCAGTCAATAATGTTTGAATTTGTAAAATTTCTTTACGTTGCAGTGCTGCAAATAACTCTTGTTCTTGCACATCTGTCAGGCCTGCATGATTTGCCAAGCCACGATAAATACCAACATGACCAATATCTAATAATAAATCATTATCAAGATCGGTGGCCGCCAACATTTCAATCATTAGCTGAACAATTTCCATATCACTTTCTGGGCCGGAATGACCATAGATCTCAGCACCTAATTGAATAGGATTACGAGACGTGCCCTGCCCTTTAGGAAGCGCATGTAAAACATTACCAATATAGCAAAGACGTAAAACACCCTCATGATCACGCAGATTATGGGCTGCAATTCTAGCGAGTTGGGGCGTCATATCAGCGCGAATCCCCATTAATCGACCCGACATTTGATCAGTTAGTTTAAATGTTTGAATATCTAGCGCTTTACCAGTGCCTGTAAGCAATGAATCAAGGTATTCAACCAAAGGCGGAAAGACTAATTTATAGCCCCAGCTTTGCATTCTGTCAATAAGTTTGCGACGCAATAGTTCAAGTCGAGCAGCTTGCTCTGGCATTAATTCATCAATGCCCTCTGGTAGCATCCAACGTTGTTTAAGACTCATTTTTTAACTTACCAAATAAAGTAAAAATAGACCCAAGCTCATACTAAACAAACCAATGATTCGTATATGATGATCTTGCATATTGGCCATTTGTAATAATGCGCGACGAAATGCAGGTGGGCTCAAAAAAGGCATTATACCTTCAATTACCAACATTAATGCTGATGCCAACCATAAGCTATGTAAGAGGTTATCTGCCACTTTAATTACTTAGTTTTTATCGCCACTAAATCCTTCAAAGAATTCACCTTTAGGCTCAATAACTAGCATATCATCGCCATTAAATACTTTTTTATAAGCATCTAGACGACGATAAAACGCATAGAACTCTTCATTTTGTCCGTACGCTTGAGCATAAATATCAGTGGCTTGCGCATCACCGTTACCACGAACCTCTTCGGCTTTTTGCTCTGCTTCAGCTAATTTTGTTATTACTTCTTTATCAGCTTTAGATCTAATAGATTCTGCTTCTTCAGCACCTTGAGCGCGTGTTTCATTAGCTTCTTGTGCTCGTTCCGTCTGCATTCTAATATAAACAGCATCATTAATATCACTAGGAAAATCAATGCGTTTGATACGAATATTAACTATCTCAATTCCTAAATCAGTAGCGCTTTTATTGGCTTCAATTAAAATCTCTGAAACCATTTTAGAGCGATTACCCGAAACAACTTCCTTAACAGTACGTGTCGCAAATGCATCTCGTAAACCGTTATTGACGATTTGGAATAAGCGTGAATTTGCTGTGCGCTGGTCGCCACTTACACTCGTATAATATTTACCCGTATCTTCAATTTTCCACAGTAAAAATGAATCTACAAATAAGTTCTTATTTTTACCCGTCAAATATTTTTCTGGTTTAGCATCAATGGTTAGAATTCGTCCATCAAAACGCTTCACTTGTTCAAACCCTGGTATTTTGAAGTGAAGACCCGGTTTAAAATCAGCCTGTTTTATTTCACCTAAATGCAGCAATAAAACACGTTCACGTTGATCAACAAAAAATACCGACATACTCAGCAGAACAAGTGCTACTGCAGCTAATACTTTATATACAATTGATGGCATATTAACGGCCCCCTCTGCTACGTGCATCACTCGCAGGTGATGAATTAGTTGACGTTGAATTTGTTGAAGGATATGTCGTCAAACTGCCTAAATCAATACGTGTAGGTGGTAATCTTGGCGTATTATTCATTCTATCTAACGGTAAATACAACACATTATTACTGTCTTTCGACACATCAACTAATACTTTTTGACTTTGGGTGTAGACTAATTCCATTGTATCTAGATACAATCGTTCTTTAGTGATAGCTGGCGCTTTCTCATACTCTTTTAATACTTGCGTGAAACGACTGCTTTCACCTCGCGCCTTAGCAATAATTTGATTCTGATATGCTTCAGCTTCTTGCTCTATACGCGTCGCCTTACCACGAGCTCTTGGCACAACATCTTTTGCATATGCCCTAGCTTCATTTATTTGGCTTTCTTTATCCGCATCTGCTTTTACCACATCAGCAAACGCCCCCTGAACTTGTGGTGGTGGCTGAATATCAGGCATATTGAAATTAGTAACTATCAGCCCTGTTCCATAATCAGCTAATAATTCTTGTAATG
This sequence comes from Methylophagaceae bacterium, assembly GCA_048595465.1. Lineage (GTDB taxonomy): Bacteria > Pseudomonadota > Gammaproteobacteria > Nitrosococcales > Methylophagaceae. The sequence goes on from JBJPGE010000058.1 coordinate 5,275, forward strand.
CTAGCTCTGCTTTTCTAGCCATTTCTGCACGACCTGTTTTAAACACATCATCCATTGTTGTTTTACCTACAATTTCACGCACCGCACTTTCGGTCATTTGACGTAACGTTAAATCTGGATTCACAACATTAAACAGATAGTCTGCTGCATTTTCAACATGAAATTGAACTTCAACTTTGAGCTCAATAATGTTTTCATCTTTAGTCAACATAAGTGACTCTGATGAAACACTGCCACCTGCCTGTCCAAATCCAATAGTTGCTGTTCTGATCCGAGCAACATCAACCTTTATCACTTTTTCAATTGGAAAAGGCATATGCCAGTGTGGGCCCGACTTAGTCGTTTCAGTGTAAGCACCAAAACGCATTTCTACTCCGCGTTCTGCTGGCTGTACAATGTAGATGCCAGATGCTAACCACACAAGAAAGGCGACTAATATCATTAGGCCTAATGCAATCGAGCTTCCGCTTCCACCATCAGATGAATCATCATCATTATTTGATGTGTTACCACCAAATAAGCCACCTAATTTGCGTTTCATATCTTTGATAACGTCATCAAGGTCAGGTGGGCCATCATTACCGCGCTTACCCCACGGATCTTTATCGTCATTATTGCCAGGTTCATTCCAAGCCATTTATTATCTCTCCAAAGTGAGATTTAAAAATTAAAACATGTCTATTTTACGGACATAATCACCTTTATGGAACAAAAATTAGCTAACTAGTTCCGCGGTTATTCCCTTTATTACTGAAGAGGTATATTTATAGTGCGCATAATGGCTGTGATAGCAAGGCATATTAGTGATGTAATAGCCGCCTATTGCTCAATAATATAACGCGGTTAGCGCAGTCAGCATGGGTGCTATAAATCTGCATCTTCAGTGATAACGGGGATACTCTCGGGGAAATATTCTTGTAATGCGATACGCAACAAATCCATTCCCTCACCTGTTACTGCCGATAGCCATACGCGAGTAATCTTGCCATTTTCATCACGATCTAAACGTGCTTTATGGTCATCTAGTTGGTCAATTTTATTACAGACAATCAACTGCGGCACTTCATCTGCGCCAATTTGATGCAACACATCGTTCACATGATGAATTAAATCATCTCGATCAGCTGCACCCGCTTCAACCACATGAAGCAATAATGCTGCATCACGTGTTTCATCAAGAGTTGAACTAAAAGATTCAACCAAATCATGAGGGAGCTTTCTAATAAACCCTACGGTATCGGCCATTACTAAGGCTTGTGTATCGTGCAATTTCATTCGCCGCAAGGTAGGATCTAAGGTCGCAAATAAACGATTATCCGCATAAACATCGGCTGACGTTAACTTATTAAATAACGTTGATTTACCCATATTGGTGTACCCCACCAATGATACAACCGGAATCTCTGCCCGCTGGCGAGAACGTCTACCTTGTTCACGTTGCGATTGTACTTTGCTCAAACGCTTTTTAAGCGACTTAATTCGTTGACCAAGCAATCGGCGATCAGTTTCTAATTGCGTTTCACCTGGCCCACGCATGCCGATACCACCTTTTTGCCGTTCCAGATGCGTCCAACCGCGTATTAACCGCGTAGACATATGCTTTAACTGCGCAAGTTCAACTTGAAGCTTACCTTCATGTGAACGTGCTCTGCGTGCAAAAATATCGAGAATAAGCCCTGTTCGAGCCAACACACGACATTCTAACTTTTCCTCTAGATTACGTTCTTGACTAGGTGATAATTCATGATTGAAGATAACCAACACGGCATTGCTTGCATCAACGTGTTGCTTAATTTCATCAACCTTACCTGTGCCTGCAAAAAACTTAGCATCTGGGCGTTGGCGTTTTCCATGAACAATGCTGGCGATTTCAGCACCCGTTGATTTCACAAGCTCTATAAATTCTTGTTCCGATTCTGCAAAATCAGAGACATTAAACTTAAGATGGACTAAAACAACTGCTTCTTTTTTTGAGTTTTCATCAAAAGCAGCATTACTATTATGACGTTCAAACAATTCCATTAATGACTTGAATCCTCAGAACTGATATTTACATTACGCGAAGGTACAATAGTAGAAATAGCATGTTTATAAACCATTTGATTAACAGAATTTTTAAGTAAAATCACAAACTGATCAAATGAATCAATTTGCCCTTGTAACTTAATTCCATTAATTAAATAGATGGCTACCGATACGTTTTCACGTCGCAAAGCATTTAAAAATGGGTCTTGTAGTGACTGAGCTTTTGCCATGGTTATCTCCCTTTATTATTATTGTTAGAGATTTTAATATTCTAAATTATGAGCTGATTTTTTGTTCTATATAGCTTACCACTTGTTCAGTGGGTAAACCAGAACCACTATCGAACCAAACCCCATCTTGCTGAGCACGCAACCACGTTAGCTGACGCTTAGCCATTTGCCGCGTAGCAATAATCGCTTTCTCAACCAGCGTCTCTTGATCATATTCACCTTCGAGATAAGCCCATGCTTGTCGATAGCCAACTGCACGAATCGCTGGCAAATCCACATGACAATCTGTCCGCTCAAATAAAACCTTAACTTCATCAATAAACCCAGACGACATCATACCTTTATAACGATTAGCTATACGTTGGTGGAGTATAGCTCTATCGTCGGGGCTCACTATCACTTTGATAACATTATATGGCAGAGATTCCTTCGAATCTTTTGTAAGCTCAGTCATCGACTGACCCGTAATCTCATATACTTCTAACGCACGTTGTATACGCTGAGGATCGTTAATATGAATGCGTGCAGCGGAAACCGGATCAACGTTTGAAAGGCGGTCATGCAGGTGCGCCAAGCCAAACTGTCCCATTTCAGCTTCTAACTTAGTGCGTATTTCAGCATCGGCAGAAGGTAAATCAGATAGCCCTTGCTGCAAGGCTTTAAAATACAGCATCGTGCCGCCCACTAATAACGGGATCTTGCCGCGAGCCGTAATTTCAGACATTAAACGTAAAGCGTCTTCGCGAAAATTACCCGCTGAATATCGTTCGGTAGGATCGAGAATATCAACTAAATAATGAGGATAATCACGTAATACTTCAGGCTCAGGTTTTGCAGTACCTATATCCATACCGCGATAAACAAGTGCTGAATCAACACTGATAATCTCAACAGGAAAACGTTTTGCAATTTCTAAAGCAAGATCTGTCTTCCCTGCCGCCGTCGGCCCCATAATAAATAGAGCCGGTGGTAAATTTTCAGTAATACTGTCCAGGGTTAGCCTTGTTTCATCATATCGAAGAACTCAGCATTCGTTTTAGTCGCTTTTAAACGATCCATCAAGAATTCCATTGCTTCAATCGGATCCATCGGCGCAAGTAACTTACGTAGAATCCATAATTTGTGCAGATCTTCTGCATCCGTCAACAGATCTTCTTTACGTGTGCCTGAACGCGTTACGTTAATTGCTGGGTAAATACGACGGTCAGCCAACTTACGCTCAAGTTGTAATTCCATGTTACCGGTACCTTTGAACTCTTCAAAGATAACTTCATCCATACGTGAACCTGTTTCGACAAGCGCAGTAGCGATAATCGTTAAACTACCGCCTTCTTCAATATTACGTGCCGCACCAAAGAAACGTTTAGGGCGTTGCAATGCATTAGCATCCACACCACCGGTCAATACTTTACCTGATGACGGAGCAACGGTATTGTATGCACGAGCAAGACGGGTAATAGAATCTAATAAAATAACTACATCACGTTTATGTTCAACCAAACGTTTCGCTTTTTCGATAACCATTTCAGCCACTTGTACATGGCGTGTTGCAGGTTCATCAAATGTACTAGAAACAACTTCCCCCTTAACAGAGCGTTGCATTTCTGTTACTTCTTCAGGACGCTCATCAATAAGCAATACAATCAAATCACTATCTGGGTAATTAATCGAAATTGACTGTGCAATGTTTTGCAAAATCATTGTTTTACCAGATTTTGGTGGGGCAACAATCAATCCACGTTGGCCTTTACCAATCGGCGCAGCCAAATCAATCATTCTCGGCGTAATATCTTCAGTACTGCCATTGCCACGTTCTAGTGTAAAACGCTCATTTGGGAAAAGCGGTGTTAAATTTTCAAAAGGAACTTTGTTTTTTGATTTTTCTGCAGCTTCATAGTTGATTTCTTCAACTTTAATTAAAGCAAAATAACGCTCACTGTCTTTTGGCGCTCTAATTTTTCCTGAAATCGTATCACCTGTTCGTAGGCTAAAACGGCGTATTTGGCTAGGAGAAACATAAATATCATCGGGGCCAGCAACATACGATGCTTCTGGTGAACGTAAAAAACCAAATCCATCTTGGAGTAACTCAAGTACACCTGTTGTTTCTATTTCATCACCCTGTTTAGCGTGATGTTTTACGATGGCAAAAACTAAATCTTGTTTTCGGTTTCGAGCTAAGCCGTCCAGTTTTAATGAAAGAGCAAGCTCCATAAGCTGAGCAGCAGTCTGCTTCTTAAGTTCAGTTAATTGCATGTATTACCTAGTTTGGGATTTTTTATAATAGAAATATTGTGTGCGTGAAAACGCTTGGAATGGGATTATTGGGGAAGGTGTTTTTGAAAGTTGCCTGCATCATAACAACTATTTCTAGGGGTGTCTAGTTTTTGGACTCGTTCTGCCAACTCCGTCAAGCATTCTACATGTTAAAGCATGCTAATCAGGGTTAATTATATATTTCCTACCTCTCCCTTCACCCACTGCCATAAGAATATTTTTATCAACTAAGTCTTTTAAATCACGAGCAGCAGTAATATCGGTTGTATGGGCAAGGTTTTTATATTTGCTACGAGAAATACCTTGTTCAAAATCATCGGTCTCAAGTAAACGGCCAATTAACTTTGTTTGGCGAATGTTAAAAGAAACCGCTCTATTCTTATCCCAGAAAAGTGTTGTTAAACGTATTTTATCTAAACGCTTCATACTTGTTTTTGCAGCAGATGTTATCTGTTGTAAGAACCAAGTAATCCATTCTGTGAGATCTAGACTTGTACCTCGTTGACATTTCTCAAGCAAAGCATAATATTCATTTTTATTCTTCTCAATTTCATTTGATATTGAATATAGGCGAATCCCATTCCCCTCTGCATTCGCCAAACATCGTTCCGCGATGATTCGTGATAATCGACCGTTGCCATCATCAAATGGATGAATAGTTACAAACCAGAACTTGGCTATCGCAGCCTTGATATATGCGGATATATCTTTATCCTCAGCATTGAGCCAAGATAAATAATTCGCCATTTCTACTGCTACACATTGCTCATTATCACAAGGCGCTTCAAAATGGATTTTCTGTCGACCAAAAGCACCCGAAATTATTTGCATAGTTTCATCACGATATTCACCAATCAACATCGTATTCAGAATGGGCTTTTCATAAAACATATTGTTATGCCATTGAAACAATAATGTATTAGATAAAGGCTTATCATAACTGCGTACAGATTCAAGCAATACGTCAACAAACGCCTCGGCTGAGCGCGAGGTGCGTTTTACATCACCGACACCAAGACGTTTAGCGATACTAGAACGCACAGATTCACGATCAAGAATTTCACCCTCAATCTTGGCGGTTGCCAACGCCTCGTCTAATAATACTAAAGACTCAAGGTTAAGCTGTTTATCTTGTTCTAATTCAGAAGCCAGCAACTCAAGCGGCGCAATAGTACGCAACAAAACTTCAAGTTTAGGTAAAATTTGTTCTATCTGATAAGTGAAATTAGTCCAGCTAGTTTGTTGCCATATCCATTTATTCTTAGCCATTCAATATCTCAATGATACGATTACGAACCATAATCATATCATAAAATGATACGATTACCCCGGTAAATCGTATCATTTCCGTTTAAGTTTGGCTTTATACCTGATACAAATACTGCTGAAAGCCAATAAATACCTCACGAATCACCTTTGCCGATCCAAACTAACTCAACTCTTTACAT
>JBJPGE010000059.1:0-11204 GCA_048595465.1 Methylophagaceae bacterium
AATTGCTATATCGGTAATTTCATTATCTTTATTTATCTCCATAGTGCATATACACTATACAGGAATGTTTTTAATGTCAACAATAAATTCTCCCGCATCAGCAAAAGTCTTCTTTTAGAGTAAAGATTCTACCAATGACGCTAGGGTAAAGCTCATTCAGAGGTTAGTCTTCGCGGACATTTAGCATGCCTATCGATGATATTTTAGTGAATTTTCTTCATGAAATACCATGCCACAGCAGCAAAAACGGCTGTGGGAGTCATGGCCGTCAACCATGGCAATACGCCAAAAACGAGTCCAATATTCTGAAAGCTTTGGTTAAACAAATGAAATCCAATACCCACAAGCGCTCCAACAAGTATTCGGCCACCTATAGGCGTTGACCGTAGCGGACCAAATACAAATGGAACAGCAAGAAACACCATCACAGCAGCACTGATCGGCATCATTATTTTCATCCAAAATGCCATTTGATATTGTTCAACAGCTTGCTTATTCTCTTTTAAATACGAAATATATTGAATTAAATTCCAAGCGGGTAAAAATTCAGGCTTCATTACCACAATATTTGCAATTCCAGGATTAAGGGGAGATCGCCAGCGTGCATGTTCTATTGCTCGAACTTTCACACCCTGTTCATCTATCGTGCTTTGCACCACGTCAGTAAGCGACCAGCTCTCATCTTGGTAGTTAGCTTCTTTGGCTTTGGTGATAATGCGTAAGCGATTTCCCGAATCAAATTCATAAATTGAAATATCTTCAAATCGGCCGTCAGGCAGTATTCGTTTAATGTGATTAAAATGCAGGCCATTACGCGTCCAAAAACCATGTTCAGAGCGCATTTCAACTGTGCCCGTTTGCGCCAATGATTGAATAGCTTGTGCTTTTTCTTCAGCAGGCGGCCTTACTATCTCCCCGATAAACAAGGTAAAAAACATAAGACACAATGCCACTATTGCCACCGCTTTATTAATCTGCTGTACCGATAATCCTGCCGCTCGCATGGCTACCAGTTCTCCCTGACTTGCTAGCGTTCCCAGACCAAGCACACTCCCCAGCAACGCTGCTATGGGCAGCAAGTCATACACCCTCTTTGGCATCGATAAAGCAAGATAAGAAAATATCTCCGTTAAGCCATAACTGCCTTTACCTAGGTCGTCCAATTCATTAATAAAATCCATGAATGTGTACAAGCCAATTAGGACAAAAAGGACCAGTAAGGTGCTGCTCAATACTGTCTTAGCAATATAACGATTTAATAGCGTCATTGATTCAACTCAACAATGTATTTTCGAGCACGATAGGCACGTATTTTCGGCCAATTAAACATGAGCACTAAGATCAAGAGCATCAGAATATGCACCCATACCGCACCAAACCATGGCGATACCACACCTTTAGACACCCATGCCCGCGTTATACCCAATAAGTTACTGTAGATGATGTAAATTAATATGGCTGGAAAGAATCCTGCATAACGTCCTTGTCGTGGGGCTGCTTTTGCTAAATTAATTGCGATTAACGATAATATTATCGTCATGATAACTGATGATGCCCGCCATTGTAATTCGGCCGTATCGCGCCGTTGCCCACGTTGCCATAATGTTGTGGTAGGTAATGCTTTTTGGTGCTCTCGTACTTGTTTATCTTCACCTTTTTCTATTAGTAAGTTATGTGACTCATACTTTGCAATAGTAAAATTTCGATCTCCTGCCTGCCCTTCATACCTATAGCCTTGTTCTAGAATTAGATACTTATCCCCAGTAGTAGCATCAATATCAAACCGACCTTTTTCTGCACGAAAGATAAGTGGTCGGCGATCATCCCGATGGATTTCTATAAAGATATTTTCCATACTTTCTTTGTCATCACTTAAATTTTGTGAATAGAAAGTCCAATCACCATTACGGCTTTCTTTGAATGTGCCTGAAACCAGACCACTGGTATCCGCAACTACCTTTGCATGTTGCTCTAGTTCATAGCGGCTCGACAATGCATTAGGCACAAGCACAAAGGCTAACAAGCCGACAATGATCGCAATAACGCCAGAAAAAACGAGCACATTGCGAGTAAGTCGATGATTTGATACGCCGCATGTAGCGATAACTGTTAGCTCATTATCAGCATTCATACGACCCAAAGTGAGCATCACAGCGAGAAAAGTGCCCATTGGTAATAATAAAGATAGCGCACCTAAAGAACTGTATCCTAATAGGGAGAAAATCACATCGCTTGGCAGATTTCCTACCGCGGCTTGCGCTAAATATCGCGCAAAGCGCGTAGCAACAAAGATTAACCACAATACGCTAGTAACGGCCAATAGATATAATCCAAATTCCTGCCATAAATAACGGTCAAGAATAGAAAAGTATCGAGATGAAATTTGACGAATGGCAAGCATTATTTGGTAGTCTTCGTTAGAATAGTTAACCTTATAGCTCCATAATACATGAAGATGCTTGTAACATGGGGTATACACATTAATATAATCCACAGGAGAAATCCATGCAGTATTTGGCCACAACAACAGCACCCTCAACATTAGAGACTGACTGTATTATCGTTGCTGTTTTTGAGCACAGCGAACTTAGCCCGAGTGCTTCTACACTAAACAAGCAAAGTGATGGCAATATTAGCCGCATCATCACACGAGGTGATATCACTGGAAAACCAGGTCAAACATTGTTATTGCAAGATGTTAAAGGCATAACAAGCCCTCGAGTACTACTCGTCGGTTGTGGCAAAAAAGGCAATACATCTGAAAATAACTACATCAGTGCTATTACTGCTATGGCAACAGTATTAAACTCATCAGCTATTCGTCATGCTACTAGTTGTCTTGCTGAAATTGATGTTCACGCCCGTCCAACAGAATGGAAGGTGCGCCAGACAGCCATTTCTACTGAATCTGTTTTATATAAATATTCTCAAACAAAAAGTGACGTTAAGCCCCAAGACTTTCCTTTAGAATCGATTAGCTTTTTTGATGAATCTGATGCTACTCAAGCGGCACTTTCAGGACAAGCAATTAGCAATGGTATGTCATTGGCACGTGAGTTAAGTAATTTGCCCGGAAATATTTGCACACCCACTTACCTTGCTCAACAAGCTGTTGAATTAGCGAGCCGCTTTGATTCAGTGACAACCACCATTCTTGATGAAGCCGAAATGGCAGACCTAGGTATGGGGTCATTATTATCTGTTTCTCGTGGAAGCCGTGAACCAGCCAAACTTATAACGATGAGCTATAGAGGCAATGGCGATGCACGCCCTGTAGTCTTGGTTGGCAAAGGTTTAACATTTGATGCCGGCGGTATATCACTTAAACCATCGCAAGGCATGGATGAAATGAAATATGACATGTGCGGAGGTGCGAGCGTATTTGGCACCCTCTCAGCCATTGCTGAACTAAATCTGCCCATCAATGTTGTTGGTGTTGTGCCTAGCTCTGAAAATATGCCTGATGGTGATGCAAATAAGCCAGGTGACATAGTTACAAGCATGGCAGGGAAAACAATTGAGATCCTTAATACCGATGCTGAGGGCCGACTTATTTTATGCGATGCTCTTACCTACAGTGCCCGTTTTGACCCTGAAGTTGTAATTGATATTGCCACGCTTACAGGTGCTATCATCGTTGCCTTAGGTAGCCAGGCAAGTGGTGTAATGGCAAATAATCAAGAACTCGCAGATGCACTATTACAAGCCGGAAATGACAGCTATGATCGTGTTTGGCAATTGCCTATTTGGGACGACTATCAACAACAACTTGATAGTAACTTTGCTGATATCGCCAATATCGGTGGCAAAGAAGCTGGCAGTGTGACCGCTGCATGCTTCTTATCTCGCTTTACCAAAGACTTTAACTGGGCACATCTTGATATTGCCGGAACAGCATGGAAAGGCGGAAAAGCTAAAGGGGCAACAGGTCGACCTGTTCCATTATTAGTCCAGTTCTTACTCAATCATATCGCAAAAAAATAAATGACGCGCATTAGCTTTTATGTTCTAAAGGGTGATAATGAACAAGATCGGCAAGTGTTTGTCTGCCGATTAATTGAGAAAGCCTATCATCAGGGGCAGCAAATCTATGTTCACACAGAAAATGAGGAACAAACAAAACAATTTAACCAAAGCTTATGGACGTTTCGCAGTGATAGCTTTATTCCCCATCAAATTGTGAGCAGTGACAAAACTGATGAGCACAGCCCTGTTTTAGTCAGTCACAACGCAGCGCCACCAAGGTTAATGAATTTATTAATTAATTTAGCGAGCGAACAGCCTAATTTCTTTAGTCAGTTTGAACGGGTTGCTGAGTTTGTAAATGAAAATTCGGCTATTAAAACGGCTGGTCGAACACGTTATCGGTTTTATCAACAACGCGGCTATGAATTAGAAACCTTTACAATTTAACCTGAACTCTGGATAAGAATTGTCAGCAAACCTATAGACTACAACAGCTTGTTGATAAGTTGTGCTTAAATACACATAAAAAGTCATAACTATTTTGAACCAGTGTATTTGTTTTAGTGGATATCAAGGCGGATTTGCGTAGCAATAGCGAGCTATTGGAAGTAAATTCAACGCGGAGAGCCGCTAAAATAAATGCGCTGGATGACTATTGTTATCCAGAGTTCAGGTTATTTAGTTTCACCCATCATTCCATAACGTAAATTGTGCATCTTTCTGATCAGTAATGTGCCGCATAATGTCCTCGGCACTCATTGGCACACAAAAGTAATATCCCTGTCCAAAATGACAGCCTAGTGTTGTCAATATATGTTGCTGTTCGGCCGTTTCTATACCCTCAGCTACTACACGTAATTTAAAGTTATTTGCCAATGCTAGAATGGAGCGAACAACGGCATAATCAGTATCAGCACGTCCTTGGCCTAAACTACTGATGAAAGTGCGATCTATTTTTAATACGTCTACTGGCAATTGTTGTAAATAATTCAGGCTCGAGTATCCCGTTCCAAAATCATCAATACTTAATGAAATTCCCATATTCTTAAGCTCTAGCATCGTAAAAATTGCAGAGTCCACATCGCCTAATACGACCGTTTCTGTTAGCTCAAATTCTATTTTGTCGCAACTTACCCCAGTCTCATTTAATATGTTCGCAACTTGCACTACAAAGTCTTCTTGCCAAAATTGTCGGGCGGATACATTAATAGACATATTCACTAAATCAGAAAATTCATCCTCCCAAATTTTCATCTGCTTACATGCTGTTTCCATCACCCACCGGCCCAACTCAAGAATAATGCCTGTTTCTTCTGCAAGCGGAATAAACTCCATTGGCGAAACTAATCCTAATTCAGGATGTTGCCAACGCACTAATGCCTCTACACCCGTAATTCTATTGGTCATTAAGTTAATTTTAGGTTGGTAATAAAGAACAAACTGTTGCTGTTCAACTGCCTGCCTTAATGCTTTTTCTAGTGTGAGCCTACGGGTGATTTTTTCATTAATTTCTGCTGTGTAGAATTGACTATTATTACGCCCCTGTTCTTTTGCTAAATACATTGCTGAATCAGCTTGCTGTATTAAATCATCCGAGTTCAATGCATCATTCGGATATAGGCTAATCCCAATACTGCCTGTGATCAGTAACTCATGCTCTGCTATTTTATACGGTGATTTAATTTTATCTAGTAATTTTGTCGCTATTGACTTCACATAACTAATTTCAGCAATATTAGGTAATAACACGACAAACTCATCGCCGCCAAAACGGGCTACGGTATCTTCTTTTCGTAGCACCGACTGCAATCGAACAGCTAATACTTGTAATAATTCATCACCAACTTGGTGACCTAAAGAATCATTTATATATTTAAAGTGGTCAAGATCAAGAAATAATACTGCCATTTTTAATGATTGCCGTTTTGCATGCTCAATGGATTGTTGTAATCTATCGTTTAATAAATTTCTATTTGGCAAGCTTGTCAGTTCATCGTGCGTTGCCATAAATGCTATACGTTGGTGATTTGCTTTACGTTCTGTAATATCTTCACTCACAGCAATAAAGTGCGTAATTTCATTCAAGTCATCCAACAACGGGGTGACCGTTTGATTCACGATCATCGTGCTACCGTCTTTTCTACGATATGTTAGCTCCCCACTCCAAACATCACCTGATTTAACTTTCTGCCACAAATTGCTATCAGAATTTTCTACTTCTAAGGTTGTTGGTTTTTGCCCGATCACTTCCCCTGGTCGATATAGTGTCTGCTTAACAAAGGCATCGTTTACCCATTCAATATCACCATTTGCATCAATAATCATAATAGCATTAGCTGTTTTTTCAACTGCAGCTCGATGAAGACGCATTAGACTTTGATCTTCTACCATTTTACAAATAAGACGTAAGCCTTCAGCAAAATTGGTTAATACCAACTGCAATTCTTCTGTAAAAATCTCTGACTCAAAGGCATGAAACCCAAGCACAGCTTTAGTCTCGCCACCAATATAAAAAGGTAAAAATAAACTATCGTTAATGCCGTCATACTCTAAGCGCTGTTGCCATTCCTCTGGCAGATTATTACCCTCACCTACTCTGACAACTAAATGCTCTTGTACACTTTTATATACGGGACCTTCTTTATCATGTAGACCCGGCCACGTTATCTTGTTTTCAAATAAGAAATCTGATGCTTCACCAGCATGGCTTAGAACCTGACTTTTCTTATCCTCACACATTTTCACCCATACTGATGAAATATCTAATATGTACACCAATTCTTCGGTTATAAATTCAAGTAACGTAGCGATCGTCACATTAGATGTCAGTACTTTTTGTTCTGCTGCCCTAATCAGTTTATTAACCTCATCCGTGATCCGATTGGTATGAATATTCTCAATTGTGCCGTAAATAGTCTGCTGAGCTTGGTGAGTTTCGTCATCAATATGCAATGAGAGCTGCACCCAAATATAGCGTTCATCACTGCATTTTAATCGAACATCACCTTCCCATGCATCTTGCTCACCCGAGAATAATAATTCCAGCACATGATCTACATATTCACTGTCAATTGGTGATAAAAATTCACTCACCGATTTATACAAAGATTCTTCTAATAAAAATCCGGATAATTCTTCCCACACTGGGCTCAAAAATTGCCATTCTTTATTTTTGCCAATTTGAATAACAACTTCATTAATATTAGTTACAACTTGCCTATATCGCTGCTCGGATTCCAATAACTGTAGCGTATCAACAGTTAATGTACTGTGCATCGTTCTTAAGGCGCTATCTAATTGTTCAATTTCCATAGAGCTTTTGATTTCATTAATCGGTGGCGATTGCCCTGCCGCATATGCACGTGCACGCTCAACCAATTTCAATAAAGGTTTTACTACCATTTTCCGTACGGCAGTATCAATAAAGAAGCCCAGCATAAATATTGTAAATAAAATAAATAACATGGCTTTTATTAAGTTGTTTTTTAGCGGTTTTAAAATATCCTCCGTAGGCACTAAGCGGAAATACTGCCAGCCATTAGGTTTAATCTTATTCGCAATAACACGATATTCCACGCCATTGATCTCAACAGGTAATAATGCTTGCGAGTTTGTCTCTATTTCATTTACAAGCATGGCAAGTAGGCCATGTTGCGTTTCTTCTAAATGAAATATTTCTGGACTATCTTGTAATTGTTGCTGCCAAGGCCCCGCCAAAATAAATTGTCCCGATTTATCCACTAAAAAATGTTGTTCACCTTCGTATTCATTACTCTGTGACAATAATAATGAAAACAACACATCTAAACTTACATCAATGCCTAGTGTCGCAATCCATTCATTATTGATATCTAGTGGAAAAATCGCACTCACCATCCATGTTCTTGATACCGAATCGAATAAGGGGGGGGTCCATTTAATAGTACGTTGTGAATTGTTAGCAGGTGATACTAATGTCATCCACGGTGTCGTCGTATAATCTGTGTCCGTTTCCATTGAATACACAAAATCAGGGAAGCCTCGGTCAAAAATCACCTCACTCCGATCATGACCAAGCATCCAAATATTATTAAAAACTGGATTAGATGTTGCTGAAGAACCAAACATATCAAAGACATTTAGCACTGTAGAATAAAATTGTTTTATCTCCGGTGTTAGCTCAATGTCTGGTGGTAAAAATATCCCAGCTTGTTGCATGCCACTATAGCTTTCACGAATATTTCGCCATGCACCGTCATCAAATTGCATTATTTTAGAATCAAATAATGAAGTCTGATTTACATTAAATGTTGTTAATTCATTTTGTAATAAGTGAGATAAAGCTTGCAGACTAGGCGAAGCCAACAGTACTACATTTTCATAATTATTTATCGTTGCAGAAGTTTGGCTGCGCAACTTCTGTAATTCAGACGATAATAATGTTTGTTTTGAATACTGATAATAGGTCAGTAATGATATCAGCGAAACTAAAAGTACACTGATAATTACTATCACACTTATCTTCCGTGAAAGATTCATCGATCACCCTTAAAAATAAAATTACACATTATCCAGCCCCTCCATGGTTTAGCTGGTTAACATCATTGTATAATGCGCGACTCATAGTCATTTTTCAAGCCTAAAAACACCATGGAAAAAACTTACAATCCTAATTCAATAGAGCAGAACTGGTACCAAACATGGGAACGCAATGGTCACTTCAAGCCATCGGGTGAAGGTTCTCCCTATGCAATCATGCTTCCACCACCCAATGTTACCGGAAGATTACACATGGGACATGCGTTTCAAGATACGATAATGGACACGCTAATTCGTTATCATCGTATGAAAGGTGATAATACGCTATGGCAAGCAGGCACGGACCATGCGGGCATAGCGACGCAAATGGTTGTTGAACGTCAACTCAATGCTGAAGGTAAAACCCGCCACGATTTAGGCCGTGAAAAATTTGTTGATCGTATTTGGGACTGGAAACAAGAGTCCGGCGGTGAGATTACAAATCAATTACGCCGCATGGGAACATCGATGGATTGGTCTCGTGAACGCTTCACAATGGACGACGGTTTATCTGAATCAGTAAAAAATGTTTTTGTTCAATTATTCGATGAAGGTCTCATTTATCGTGGTAAAAGATTAGTAAATTGGGATCCCGTTTTACACACTGCGGTATCTGATTTAGAAGTACTATCTGAAGAAGAAGCCGGTCATATGTGGCATTTCCGTTATCCACTAACAGATGGCAGTGGTCATTTAGTCGTTGCAACCACTCGCCCCGAAACAATGTTAGGCGATTCAGCCGTTGCTATTCACCCAGATGATGAACGCTACCAACACTTAATTGGCAAAACAATTACATTGCCGCTGGTCGGGCGTAAAATTCCTATTATTGCCGATAATTATGTTGATCCAGAATTTGGAACAGGTTGCGTCAAGATCACACCAGCACATGACTTTAATGATGCTGAAATGGGGCAACGTCATGACCTTCCTAAATATAATATTCTAACTAGTGATGCCGCTATAAATGATAAGGCACCTGAAAAATATCAAGGACTAGATCGTTATGATGCTCGTAAACAAATCGTTGAAGATCTTGATGCACTTGGCTTATTAGAAAGCATTAAAGACCACACATTAATGGTGCCGCGCGGCGATCGCAGTGGTGCTGTTATAGAACCTTTATTAACTGACCAGTGGTATGTAAAAGCAGATGTGCTAGCAGAGCCAGCTGTTAAGGCAGTACAAGAAGGTAAAATCAAATTTGTTCCTGGCAACTGGGATAAAACATTCTATAACTGGATGGACGGTATTCAGGATTGGTGTATCTCACGTCAGATTTGGTGGGGACATCGTATTCCTGCTTGGTATGATGAAGATGGCGGCGTTTATGTGGGCCATGACGAAGCAGCAGTGAGAGCCAAGCATAACTTAGCAGACAGTATTGCGTTGCGACAAGATGAAGATGTATTAGACACATGGTTTTCATCCGCTTTATGGCCCTTCTCAACACTAGGCTGGCCTGAAAACACCGATGCATTAAAAACATGGTACCCCACCAGTGTATTAGTCACGGGTTTTGACATTATCTTTTTCTGGGTAGCCAGAATGATGATGATGGGCCTAAAATTTATGGACGACGTGCCATTTAAAGAAGTCTACATTCATGGGCTAGTGCGTGATTCCCACGGTCATAAAATGTCAAAATCCAAGGGTAATGTGCTTGATCCTATTGATATTATTGACGGTATCGGCCTTGAATCTTTAGTAACAAAACGTACTTCGGGTATGATGCAGCCGCGCCTAGCTGAAAAAATTGAAAAAGCGACACGCAAAGAATTTCCCGAGGGCATTGAATCTCATGGTACTGATGCCATGCGCTTCACTTTTGCATCACTCGCTTCTACAGGCCGTGATATTAACTTTGATATGAGCCGTATTGGCGGTTACCGTAATTTCTGTAATAAATTATGGAATGCGGCGCGTTATGTATTAATGAATGCTGAAGGGCAAGACAACGGTATTGATAACGATGACTTTGAATTAAGCCTAGCCGATCGCTGGATTATTTCTAAGCTTCAAACCACAGAACAAGAAGTCACCGCAGCTATAGAAGCCTACCGATTTGATCATGCGGCACAGGGCATTTATGACTTTATCTGGAATAACTACTGTGACTGGTATTTAGAGCTTTCTAAACCTGTGCTGAATAATGATAATGCTTCTGATGCAGCTAAACGTGGCACGCGACGAACATTAGTACGTGTATTAGAAACCACATTACGTCTGACTCATCCGTTTATGCCATTTATTACCGAAGAGATTTGGCAAACAGTGGCTCCGCTTGCAGGTAAGTCAGGCGATACCATAATGACTCAAGCCTACCCAATCGCTGACGAAAGCAAAATTGATGAAAATGCTGTGGCTGATATGGAATGGATGATGGAATTCGTAACGGGGATTCGTTCTATTCGTTCACAAATGAATATTCCACCGAAAAAACAATTACCAGTATTATTGAAAGACAGTACCACTGAAGATCAAGCTCGACTTGAAGCTAACCACGACTTCTTAAGCCGTTTAGCCAACCTCGAAAAAATCGAATTCTTAGAAGGTGAAGCGCCTGCAGCATCAACCGCATTAGTCGGTAAAATGGAAATATTAATTCCTTTAGAAGGCTTAATTGATAAAGATGCTGAGATTCAACGACTTGATAAAGAAATTGTTAAATTAGAAAAGGT
>JBJPGE010000060.1:0-11189 GCA_048595465.1 Methylophagaceae bacterium
ATGACGCCTCGGAATTATTATCAGCCGGTTAACCGTGGCTTGGAGATTAAGATTGCTGAGAAGTTGGAGCGGTTGAAGGTTTTGGATCGGCAAGCTAAGAAGGAAAGTTAGAATTTTACCGTTGGCTTTGGTCACTTCGTCATTCCGGTATGCTTTTAGCCGGAATCTAAAGTACAGGATTCATCCAAAGGCGGACTAGTTTGTTGCCACATGGCGTTCATTTCTTTTGCTTACCCAAAAGAAACAGAACCAAAGAAAAGGGTACCCCTTATCACCTGATTTCCAAAAACCAAGTTAATTTTGTGGCGTGGCCGCAAACTCGCTAACGCTCAGACACGCGACCACTTTTTCCACAAAAGTAACTTGGTTTTTGGCGGCGATAAAGGGGATCCGGATTTAAATATTAGAAGTCCTATTTCTTCCTAGAGCTATTTAAATTATAGGTTCTTTTGTTACTTCATATTTATATTTTGACAGCTTAGCTTGGTATATATTAACCCATGGCATATGTTTAGATAAAACATCGAGTAGCTCTTTTTTATCTTCAGTTGAAGTATATGCTCCTATGACTACTTCTTTAAGTTTTTTACCCTTAAATTTATATACACCGCTTCCACCATCTTTAGCCGTTTTTATGTAACGAGTCTCATCTTCATAGCTCCACTGGCGAGATTTAGTAGCTACAAGGGTTTTTATAAGCCCTTCATTATAAGTTTTAATATCGTTATTGATAAATATATCAGGATGTAGTTTTGGGTATTCTTCCTCATATGTAACTACTTGATGAAGACCTACATCATGATCAAAAATGTCATCAAATTCAAAGCCTATACAAAATCCTTGATGGCTATCTGAATAGTGTGACCACATCAAAACTTGATCCCATTTTGAGCTAAGACTTAGTATTCCGAATGATTTTAGCAGTGCTGATATGTCTTCTTCGGCTGTAGATTTATCTGACAACCTAATTAGAATCTGTTTTTTTAAGCTCTTTTTTTGCTTGTATTTTAGATCTGCATGAGATTTTTTGATAATCCGGTCTACAATTTCTTCTCGCTCTTTAAATGTATCAAGGCCTATTAATTGTGGCTTTGATTCAAAGGGATCGTTAAATTCTTGAGGAGAAGCTAAGTATACCTCCTTCTTAGTAAACACATCGTATTTGTATTGAGACTTGAATGAACGATATTTGTAGAGCATTTATAAAGTTCCTTTTTATCATTTAAGATGCGGCTATGTTCGAGCTAGTATAGATAGATATCATAGCGCGTATTTTTGCTTTCAATACTAGTATCTGGTTTTTGCTCGCCAACAAGAGGGGCTGATTTAGGGCGTTTAACGACTACTCTTTTCAGGGCTGTCACTCGGGCGGTAGTAAGTAGTTGCTCACTATCGGTATCAGGGCCTGCGAGTTCATGTAATAAACGCATATCTTTTTTGACTAAGGCTGATTTTTCTCGGCTGGGGTACATGGGATCTAGGTAGATTACGTCTGGCCGGAGATCGTTTTCGAGATTACTTAGGTAGTGGATTGCATTATCGTTGATTAATGACATGCGTGCTATCACTTCATTAATATCGGGGTTTTCAGCCGCTCTTTGTAACGCATCATCGAGCAGGATTGCAATTAGAGGATTACGCTCTATTAAGGTAATCTTGCAGCCTAGATTAGCCAGAACAAAGGCATCACGACCAAAGCCGGCTGTAGCATCAATAATGGTTGGGGTTGCGCCTTTTTTTAAGCCGATGGCTTTGGCTAGGGGTTGACCTCGGCCGCCGCCAAATTGTCTGCGGTGGGCATTTTTACCTTGTTCAAAGTCGATAAAGATTGGGTTGCCTAAGTCGGGGGCACGTATTTCTATATGTTGTTGCGTGATTACTAGCTGGATTTGTTCTGGATTTACTGCGGAATAGGGAAGTGCTAGCTTATCGGCTAATTCTTTTGCATTGCTTTCTAGTTCAGGTGAATTAGTGCTGACGGTGATGTTGGTCATCGGCTAATAAACTGGCCAAATGCACGGCTGCCTTTGCCGGTTTTAATTGTCTTTTCGACTTTATAATTATTGGTATTAATAACTGATATGCTGCCATCGCCCCAGTTGGTGACATAAACGTGTTGGCCGTCGGGGGTGATGTCTATGCCTTCTGGTGAATCACCTACATCAACGGTGTTGATAATGGAGGGGTTTACAAGGTCGATTATTGAAATAGTACTGTCATCTTGGTTGGTCACATATAAATGTGTGCCATCGGGGCTGACGACGGCGCAATAAGGCCATTCACCGACATTAATGGTGCGGGTTACTTTTGCTTGTTTAGTATCAATCACGCTGACATCGTTGGATTGCACATTGACGCTATAAAGTGTGTTGCCATCAGGTGATAATGCTAAGCCAAAAGGCGCTGTACCGACTTTTATAAGGTTAATGATTTGTTCTGTTTTAACATCAATGATCATGACATTATTATCATCGCGATTGGCGATATAAAGCCGGTTATTTGAATCATCGACAATTAGTCCGGCAGGCGAATTACCGACCTGAATAGTTGAGATGACTTTTTCTTTTACAGGATCGACGACCGATATTTTGTGTTGATACCAATCAGCAACATAAACCTTCGAGCCTTGATCGTTACTGGCAATTCCTACGGGCCCTGATGGTGTAGGAATGTGTGCAATAACTTGCATTGTTTCAGTATCTAACACGGTAATATCTTGGCCTTCTGAATTTGTAATTAAGGCACGTGTATTATTGCTAAGATAAATACCTACAGGACTGTTGTGAATTGGAATGGTATGAATAACTTGCTGTGTAGCGGTATCAATCACGCTAATATCGTCACTCAGTTGATTGGTGATGTAGGCATAAGGAGGGTGTTGTTCAGAATCACATGCTGTCAGTAATCCTAAAACAAGAAAAAAGGCGATCTTTTGCAAGATCGCCTTTTTCGGTAAATCAATTAACAATGAAATCATTGAGGTTGATTAGCGTTTACTTGCTATTTTCTTGGCAAGGTCGCTTTGTCTCTCATTTTTCCAATACTACTTTTAGGTTTTCTAAACCTGACGTGATAACACTTTTGATTGTGTTTACTGCATCTTTGTCAGTTTGACCTTCTGGAACAGGAGGATTATCCATAAATGAACGGTAGAATTTAGATTTCCATTGAACTTCGCTGCCGCCGTCTACTGCTTTAACTGTGATCCATGATTTGTATGTTGCAACAGGTAGCGTGAAATAAGGCGTGTCTTTGCTGTTGAAGGTAATCGTTTTTACAACTGACATGTCAGTAATTTTATAAACCATCATCATTTTTTCATCATCTGATGAAACAAGTTCTTCAGTAATCGTTGGGCTGCCTTCAGAACCAAGCGTTAGAACACGTGTTGTGTCACTTGTCATTTCAGTGCTTGCTACTGCTGGATGCCAGTTATGCAGACCACTGAAGTCTTTAACCATTGCCCATACTTTGTCTGGTGAAGCATTGATTGTGATTTTTTCTTTAACCTGTTGACGACTTGGGCCATGAGCTGTTGCGACCATGGGTACAACAATTAGTGCTGCGATTATAAAATGTAAAAATTTCTTCATTATTGATCTCCGTTTAGGCGGTAATTAAATTGAATCCGCACTAACTCAGAGTGCTGATTTCGGTAATAAGTTCCCTAGTAACTAGAATAGGGGCATTGCTAACTAGAATCTAGTGGGTGATACTCTAGCGCACCAAGTCACTATTTTCCACAATCAAATTTGACTTACACGGTTATATTATTGAAAATTGAACCTTTTTAAAATCGTTTTTTTAAGTTGGAGACTATAGTGCCACTGATAAAAATCAGGGATTTGCACTTCTATCGCGGTGATAAGGCCATTTTTGAAGGGGTGAACATTGACATTCACCGCGGAAAAATTACTGCGATCATGGGCCCCAGTGGTACCGGAAAGACAACTTTGTTGCGCTTAATCGGCGGACAATTACGACCTGACAAAGGCACCATTGAAGTTGATGGCCAAGATGTCCATAAACTATCGCATAAAGATTTATATGAATTACGCAAGCGCATGGGCATGCTTTTTCAAAGTGGCGCATTATTAACCGATATTAATGTATTCGATAATGTGGCATTCCCTATCCGTGAGCACACAAACTTACCTGAAAGCATGATTCGTGATTTGGTTTTCATGAAATTACAGGCGGTAGGCTTACGTGGTGCGCGCGACATGATGCCGAGTGAGTTGTCAGGTGGTATGGCTAGGCGTGTTGCTTTAGCAAGGGCTATGACGCTTGATCCCATGATGATTATGTACGATGAGCCTTTTACCGGACAAGATCCTATCTCAATGGGAACCTTGGTGAATCTGATCCATCGAATGAATGATGCAATGAAGCTAACGAGTATTATCGTTTCACATGATGTGGTTGAGACCGCTGAAATCGCCGATTCTATTTATTTATTATCGGGCGGAAAAGTGATTGAAAAAGGATCGTCAGTGCAGTTGAAAAAGTCTTCTTCGCAATGGGTGCAGCAATTTATGCAAGGTTTACCTGATGGCCCTGTACCTTTCCATTACCCGGGCGTTAGTTTTTCAGATGATCTATTAAACCCAGAGGAAAGAATATGATTGAGACAATTCGAAGTCTTGGTCGCTGGGGGCTGGGTACATTTGAGCGACTTGGGCGCGCTCACCTATTTTTAATACAAGTTTTAGCGGGAATTCCTGGCTTGTTCTTTCGCGGGTCATTGGTTGTTCAGCAATTATTCTCAGTCGGCGTATTGTCTTTTGCTTTAATTTTAGTGTCAGGTTTGTTTGTAGGTATGGTGTTAGGGCTACAAGGTTATAATACTTTGGTTGATTTTGGGGCCGAAGAATCATTGGGCGTTTTAGTGTCATTATCATTAGTGCGTGAGCTAGGACCAGTTGTCGCCGCCTTATTGTTTGCAGGACGAGCCGGTTCAGCATTGACGGCCGAAATAGGTTTGATGAAAAGCACTGAGCAACTTTCTGGCATGGAAATGATGGCAGTTGATCCGATTCGACGTGTTATTTCACCTCGATTCTTAGCGGGCTTTATATCGATGCCATTGTTAGCGGCCATTTTTAGTGCCGTAGGCATTTATGGTGGGTTTTTAGTAGGCCACGGACTATTAGGTGTAGATGACGGTGCTTTTTGGTCACAAATGCAAGTTAAAACAGATTGGTATGGCGATGTATTGAATGGCGTTATTAAAAGTGTTGTTTTTGGTTTTGTAGTAACGTGGATCGCACTATTTGAAGGTTATGATGCAATGCCTACATCAGAAGGGGTTGGACGAGCAACGACACGCACTGTAGTGCATTCAGCGTTTGCTATTTTAGGATTAGACTTTGTGCTGACGGCGCTAATGTTTGGAGATTAAGAAATGATACAAAATAAAAGTACCGAGATCACCGTTGGAATTTTTGTTGCTGCTGGTCTTGTGGCGATTTTCGCGTTGGCAATGAAGGTCAGTAATTTTGCTGAATTTAATGATGATGCCGGTTATCAAATCGTTGCTGAGTTTGAAAATATTGGTGGGTTGAAAGTGCGTTCACCCGTGACAATGGCCGGAGTGCGAGTGGGACGAGTCTCTAATATCTCATTAAGCCCTGAAACCTACAATGCAGAAGTAACATTAAGCATCTATGCTGATTTTAATAATATTCCAACTGACACGGCAGCCAGTATTTATACGGCTGGGTTATTAGGTGAGCAGTATATTGGTTTGGAAGTCGGTGCTGAGGATGAATTTTTACAAGATGGTGATGTCATAGACCTGACGCAACCGGCATTGGTATTAGAGAAAATGATAAGTCAATTCCTGTTTAGTAAAGCAGAAGGTGATGATTAGTTATGGTCAATAAAGTTATGTTTAATAAATTGTTAGCAGTATTGATCTTGCTAGCAGTAAGTCTTTTTTATGTGGCTTCAGCGAAGGCCGATGAAACGGATCCTCAATCCTTAGTTCAGAGTTCTACGGAAAAAATGTTACAAGCATTGAAAGACAATGAAGTAGAGCTAGAGGAAGATCCCTCCATTATTTTTGGCTTAGTAGAATCCATAGTCATGCCACATTTTGATTTTAATAAAATGGCTAAATTAGCGCTGGGTAGAAATTGGCGTAAGGCCTCACCGGAACAAAAAGAACAATTTACCGAAGAGTTTCGATTATTGTTGATCAGAACATATTCGACAGCGATGCTGGAATATACGGATGAGGAAATTAAGTTTCTTCCTTTACGTGGTGACTTAGCGAAGAAGAAAGTGAAAGTACCGATGGAAATTATTCAGCCTGGAGGCCCGTCAATCCCCATGGCATTATCTATGTATCTAAATAAAACGGATGTATGGAAGGTTTACGATGTGAAAATTGATGGCATTAGTTTGGTTACAAATTATAGGTCTACTTTTGCGACACAAATTCGTAATGAAGGTATGGACAAACTGATTGCAAGCCTTGCGAAAAAGAATGAAAAAGTAAAAATATGAGCGAACTTTATTCTTTAAGTTTTGATTCAAAAGGCAATCTATTTCATGTTGCCGGTGAACTCACATTCGCAACTGTGAACGCATTGCTTGAGCAAGCTCCCGCTTTATTTGAAAGTCACCCTAAGTTAAATATTGATTTTACGGACGTAACACGTAGTGATAGTGCCGGTTTAGCCTTGTTAATTGATTGGATGAGGTTAGCAAAAACAAACAGCAAAGAAATTATGTTTTATAATATTCCGTCTCAAATGTTAGCAATTGCCAATGCTAGTGGTGTAGATGAGTTGCTACCGGCACAATAACCGTTAAAAGTTAGAATATAAAATGAATGCCTTACAAATACAAAAATTAATTGAAGCAGGCCTGCCTGATGCAACAGTAGAGGTCTTGGGTGATGATGGCCAGCATTTTGATGCGCGTGTTGAAAGCCCCTCTTTTGTGGGCAAAACATTGATTGCTCAACATAAAATGGTTTACGCCACTTTAGGTGATAGCTTCGAAGGTGCCTTGCACGCACTAGCCTTAAAAACATCAGCGCCGCAATAAGCTGGGCGCGCAACAAACGTGAGACTACATGGATAAATTAATTATCAATGGCGGTGCACCACTCAGTGGTGAAATCCGTATTTCGGGTGCTAAAAATGCTGCATTACCTATTCTTATGGGTGCATTATTGGCTGACTCCCCTGTGCACATCGGTAATGTGCCACACCTACATGATATTACAACGACATTAGAATTATTAGGCCGAATGGGTGTTAGCATAACGGTAGATGAACGCTCGGGGGTTGTTATTGATCCTACGACATTAACTGAGACCGAAGCGCCTTACGATCTTGTTAAAACGATGCGAGCATCTATTTTAGTGTTAGGTCCATTACTGGCTAAGTTTGGTAAAGCAGACGTATCGTTACCTGGTGGTTGTGCTATCGGTTCGCGTCCTGTTGATTTACATTTGCGTGGACTTGAACAAATGGGCGCTGATATTAAAGTTGAGAATGGCTATATTCGTGCTACAGACGGCGGCGGTCTTAAAGGTGCTCACCTATTTATGGATCAAGTGACGGTAACAGGTACTGAAAACTTGATGATGGCTGCCACGCTAGCAGAAGGCACAACAATTATTGAAAATGCTGCTCGTGAACCAGAAGTAGTCGACCTTGCCAACTATCTCAATAATATGGGCGCTAAAATTTCGGGTATAGGTACGGCAACGTTAGAAATCGAAGGTGTTAAGGCATTGCATGGCGCGCCTTATAAGATCCTTCCTGATAGGATTGAAACGGGTACTTATCTTGTTGCAGCAGCAATATCACGAGGAAAAGTTAAGCTTAAAGATACCAATGCTAATGATTTAGAAGCTGTTTTGCTGAAGCTTGAGGAAGCGGGAGCTGATATTGAGGTGGGGGACGACTGGATCTCACTTGATATGCACGGCAAACGACCTAAAGCAGTGAGCATTCGCACTGCGCCTTATCCCGCCTTCCCTACGGATATGCAAGCACAATTCACGGCGTTGAATTGTGTTGCTGAAGGGCAAGCGACTATTGTTGAAACAGTATTTGAAAACAGATTTATGCACGTGCAAGAATTGGAGCGAATGGGTGCTGATTTACAAGTTGAAGGCAATACCGTTGTGTCTACTGGGCGAGAAAGACTAGCTGGTGCTCCTGTTATGGCAACGGATCTTCGAGCATCAGCATCCTTAGTGCTAGCCGCATTGGTGGCTGATGGCGACACGACTGTGGAACGTATTTATCACATTGATCGTGGTTATGAATGTATAGAAGAAAAATTACAGCAGTTGGGGTCGAATATTCGCCGAGTCCCTGGGTCAGGAAGAGGATAAATGGCTAATTATTTAACACTAGCCTTATCAAAAGGCCGCATATATAAAGAAACATTGCCTTTGCTAAAAGCGGCTGGCATTGAGCCTATTGACGATCCTGAAACGAGCAGAAAGTTAATATTGGAAACAACTCAGCCGGATGTAAGGTTGATTATTGTACGCGCATCGGATGTACCCACTTATGTTGAATATGGTGGTGCAGATATGGGTATTGCGGGTAAAGATGTTTTGCTAGAGCACCCAAAAGCAGAGCTATATGAACCTGTTGATTTAGAAATTGCACAGTGCAAGTTAATGACCGCGGGTCGTAAAAACGATACTGCACGGACAGGCCGTTTGAAAGTAGCCACAAAGTTTGTTGAAAGTACACGTCGGTTTTATGCCGAGCAAGGTACACAAGTAGACATTATTAAACTTTATGGTTCGATGGAACTCGCCCCTTTAGTGGGATTGGCGGATCGTATTGTTGATGTGGTTGATACTGGTAATACATTACGTGCCAACGGCTTGGTACCAATGGAGCATATTGCAGATATTAGTTCGCGCCTTGTAGTGAACAAAGCTTCAATGAAAATGAAACATGCACGCATTCAACAGTTTATTGATGATATTCGCATCGCCATTAAAGCACAATAAAATTGAAAAAATAGTTAATATGAAACAACTGAATACAAATGCTGCAGATTTTTGGCAACAACTAGAAGCCTTGCTAGCATGGGAGGCTGTTTCAGATACGGCTGTAGCTGAGACAGTGAGTGATATTCTAACGCAAGTGAAGACACGCGGTGATGAAGCTGTGGTTGAATTTAGTCGTCGCTTTGATCGTGTTAAGGCGACAAGCTTGGCGGATTTAGAAATCCCTTTATCTCAAGCACAAGCGGCATTAGAAAAAATCCCTACTGAGCAGCGACAAGCCTTAGAAAAAGCGGCTGATCGTGTGCGTAGCTACCACGAGCATCAAAAACAGGACTCGTGGACGTACACAGAAGATGACGGTACTATTTTAGGTCAACAAATAACAGCAATAGAGCGTGCAGGTTTATATGTGCCGGGTGGCAAAGCGGCATATCCATCATCGGTGTTAATGAATGCGATCCCTGCTAAGGTGGCAGGCGTTGATGAACTCATTATGGTGGTGCCTACTCCAGATGATGAAGTGAATGATTTAGTGCTGGCGGCAGCTGCTATTGCGGGTGTAGATCGTATTTTTGCTATTGGTGGTGCACAAGCTATTGCCGCATTAGCTTATGGAACTGAAACAATTCCTCAAGTCGATAAAATCGTTGGTCCGGGCAATATTTATGTGGCGACAGCTAAAGGCATGGTATTTGGAACTGTTGGCATTGATATGATTGCAGGGCCATCTGAAATTCTAGTCATTTGTGATGGCAAGACTGATCCGGAATGGATTGCGATGGATTTATTCTCACAAGCGGAACATGATGAAGATGCACAGTCGATTTTAATTTCTGATGATGCCGAATTTCTTACGAAAGTAGGTGATGCGATTGAACAATTGCTGCCAACAATGGAGCGTAAAGATATTATCAATACGTCATTAACAGAGCGTGGTGCCTTTATTCTTGTGAAGGATCTTGATGAGGCGGTTGTGGTTTCTAATTTTATTGCGCCAGAGCATTTAGAATTGTCGGTCGAAGACCCAATGACTATGTCTAAAAAGATTAGGCATGCCGGCGCTATATTTATGGGCAGATATACTGCTGAAGCTATCGGTGATTATTGTGCAGGCCCTAACCATGTGTTGCCAACATCACGTACGGCACGTTTTAGCTCGCCATTAGGTGTATATGATTTTCAAAAACGTTCTAGTCTGATCCAGGTGTCAGAGCAGGGAGCACAGAGTCTAGGGAAGATTGCCTCGGTGTTAGCGCGAGGCGAAAGCTTAACAGCACATGCCCGCTCCGCTGAATATCGTCTGAAAAGTTAAGGATTGTATTGTGAGTCGATTTTGGAGCCCGGTTGTACACGATTTAGAACCTTATATGCCAGGTGAACAACCTAAAATGGCTAACTTAATTAAGCTTAATACCAATGAAAATCCCTATGGGCCATCGCCTAGAGTGCTTGAAACGTTAAAGCTAAGCATTAATGATGACCTTCGCTTATATCCTGATCCGGATAGCAGCAAATTAAAGCAGACCATTGCTGATTATTATGATGTTGATACTCAACAAGTCTTTGTAGGAAATGGCTCAGATGAAGTATTAGCGCATATTTTTAATGCCTTATTTCAGCATGATTCACCGCTTTTGTTCCCTGATATTACTTATAGTTTTTATCCGGTATATTGCCAGCTCTACAAAATTGACTATCAAACTATCCCTCTTACCAAACAGTTTGAAATTGATATTAATGACTATCAACAGAAAAATGGCGGGATTATTTTCCCTAATCCCAATGCACCTACAAGTTGCTTACTCGCATTAGGTGAAATTGAACAGCTATTACAAAATAATACTGAATCGGTTGTAGTCATTGATGAAGCGTATATTGATTTTGGTGGCGAAACGGCAATATCGATAGTTGATAAATATCCAAACTTATTGGTTACTCAAACATTATCAAAATCACGGTCATTAGCAAATTTAAGAATAGGTTTTGCTATAGGCCATTCTGATCTCATTGAAGCATTGGTGCGGGTAAAAGATAGCTTTAATTCGTATCCCATGAGCAACTTAGCAGTTAATGCAGGCATTGAAGCCTTTAATGATCAAGAATATTTTGAGTTAACCAATAGTAAAATTATTACCGGTCGCCAGCTGCTAATACAAGAATTGGAAACGCTAGATTTTGAGGTGTTGCCGTCATC
>JBJPGE010000061.1:0-10942 GCA_048595465.1 Methylophagaceae bacterium
ACTGTTTTGGTCAGGTC
Organism: Methylophagaceae bacterium; assembly: GCA_048595465.1. Taxonomy (GTDB): domain Bacteria; phylum Pseudomonadota; class Gammaproteobacteria; order Nitrosococcales; family Methylophagaceae. The sequence goes on from JBJPGE010000061.1 coordinate 18, forward strand.
TAAGACTAGGCGCAGCGTTTTTTCTCTTTGAGCATGACGAATATTTTTAATGAGAGGGCCAGAAAATTCAGGTAATACAACCTTTTTTGACCATATTGTTTGGCGAAGGTCAATGACAAGTCGATGCGGTTTATCTAAAGTAAAAGTTTTGTAAGAAACCTCATTTGAGAGATCAATAACCAAACGCGAGCCATCAGTGGAATTTGATAAACGTAGCCCTTCAGTAGTTGCCGACCAAGCCGTAACGGTAAAAGCAAGTAAAATTAGGCTCAGTAAAACGCGGAGCATTCGTTATTTCCTATAGTTTAGAATCTAGTTTGGCACATAAGATTGCACCCGCATCAGAACAATTTAAAAGACTAGCTTGTCTACAATTTTCATCATACTTTAGTTTGATTATTATGTCTGGGCTAGGTAAGTAATTTCCACCTTGTTGGGGCCATTCTATTAAACAAAGAGAATCGGAATTCATATAATCATCTAGTCCAATATAATCAAGCTCTTCAGGATCAATCAAGCGGTATAAATCAAAATGGAAAACAGAGCGATTAGCTAAGTTATATTGCTCAACTAATGTGTATGTGGGACTTTTGACCTTTCCTTGGTGACCAAGTTCACCCAAGAGTCCCCGACATAAAGTTGTTTTCCCTGCACCCAGCTCACCTTCTAAATGAATAGTGAACTGTTGCTGGGGACACAGCTTAGCAATGCGCGCACCAAGTTCAAGTGTCGCGGCTTCATCGGCTAGGTATAGTTCTAGCCCCACTGATTTAATAGATAAGGTTAGCTAAATGTCGGAGATGAGGAATAAGATCCATTGCTAACATACCACGTTCACCATCTTGCTCAGCCGCTTTATCCCCCGCCATGCCATGCAGAGTCACACCCACACAGGCTGCATCCATTAAAGGGAAGCCTTGTGCTAGCAAGCCGCCAATAACACCCGCAAGAACATCACCCATGCCGCCACTTCCCATACCAGGATTGCCCCATGTGGATAAGCGTGTAGGTACTTCACCATTATTAATTAATGTGCCGGAGCCTTTAAGTACGATGATGCCACCATAACGTTTGTGTAGTTCTTGTGCCGCTTTAAAACGATCATTTTGAATTTCTGCGGAAGTGCAGCCTAATAGGCGTGCAGCTTCGCCAGGATGGGGCGTTAACACCCAATTATCGTAGTGCTGAGGGTTTTTACTCAGCATATTTAAGGCGTCAGCATCAACCACCATAGGCAAGTTGGAATCGATAGCGGCTTGAAATAAGCTTTCTCCCCACTCACATTGGCCTAAACCTGGGCCGACAGCGAGTGAGTTTGCACGATCAATTAATGGTGCTAAATTCTCTGCGTTATCGACGCCGTAACACATGAGTTCTGGTCGAGTTAGATTCAGTAGAGGACCATGTTCTGCCCGAGTCGCAATACTTGTTAAACCTGCGCCAACACGTGCGCCTGCTTCCGCTGCTACACGAGCGGCACCAGGCATACCGTGATCACCACCTATAATAAGTAAATGACCATATAAACCTTTATGGCCAGTACGTTCGCGTGGTGCGAGTAATGCGGCATCATTTTCGAGGCTAACGCGGCGTGCGATAGGTGTGAATTCATTTAAAATGGCTGCAGGAACTTGTAATGAATCAAAACAAATAGTGCCGCTATAATTAGGTCCTTCGCCAAGAAACAGACCTTTATTAAGGCCTATAAAGCTAAGTGTCATGGTTGCTTTAACAGCGACGCCTTGCGCACTCCCTGTATCGGCGTGCAGCCCCGATGGAATATCTAAAGATAAAATAGGCGTACGTTTGACTTCATTTATCGCTTCAATAACGGCTTTTAATTCGCCAGACACTTCACGATTAATACCCGTACCAATGAGCGCATCTACAAGGACATCTGTTGAGGGTAATTTACCATCAAAATGTTGAATTTCAGAACCTGTCGCCAAAAAAGCGTCGCGAGCAGCTGTTGTTTCATTGCCAAGAGGATCTTTACCTACTTCGATGACCGCCACACGGTAGCCACCATCAATTGCTTGATGCGCTAATTCAAAACCGTCGCCACCATTATTGCCTGTGCCACAAAGTATTAATACTCGTTCAGCTTGAGGCCAATGATTTTTAATTGAGGTGAGTGCCGCTACACCTGCACGAGACATAAGCTTTGCGGTTGAGACATTATGTTGCTCGGTAACTATCCTATCAATTTCGCGTGTTTGTTCGGCGGAGAAAAGGTCATGAGGTAAATTAAGCATAAATGTTTTCCAAAACTATATTTTTAAGACGACTATAAACATATAATGCCTGCATGAGTGAGTTAAATACAGCATTGTCGAAAAATGAATTGTTAGCATCGATGCGGTGCTGGGCAGAAAACTATGGTTTTCAACAGCTTGGCGTGAGCGATATTGATTTGAGTAAAGCTGAAAAAAATTTAACGCAGTGGTTAGCCAAAGGATTTCATGGCGAAATGGCTTATATGACACATCATGGCACAAAGCGCACTCGACCAGAAGAGCTTATTTCTGGGACGGTAAGCGTCATTACTGTTCGGATGGATTATTGGCCTGAGCCATCAGTAGAACCATGGTCTGTTATAGAAAATGATCAGTTAGGCTTTGTTTCTCGTTATGCATTGGGTAGAGATTATCACAAGTTAATGCGTAAGCGTTTAGTGCAGTTAGCCAAGAAAATAGAAATAGAAATAGCCGAGATGGGGTACCGAGTTTTTTGCGATAGCGCCCCGATAATGGAAAAGGCATTGGCTGAAAAATCAGGCATTGGCTGGGTAGGAAAGCACAGTAATATATTGAGTCGTGAACACGGCTCTTATTTCTTTTTAGGTGAAATTTACACAGATCTTCCATTACCTCTAACGCCTGCAATACCTGAGCATTGTGGTTCATGTGCAGCCTGTATTGATGTCTGCCCTACGCAAGCAATTGTTGCCCCCTATCAAGTTGATGCTCGGCGCTGTATTTCATATTTAACGATTGAATTACAAGGCGCTATCCCTGTGGAATTCCGATCAATGATGGGCAATCGTATTTATGGATGCGATGATTGTCAGTTGGTGTGCCCATGGAACAAGTTTGCTCAAGTTACTGAGCAGCCAGATTTCTTGCCTCGTAACGATTTAGATGCACCCATGTTATTGGATTTGTTTGCTTGGACAGAACAGGAGTTTTTGACCAAGCTAGAAGGAAGCCCTATTCGGCGGATTGGATATCAAAGTTGGTTGCGGAATATCGCGGTGGCGTTGGGTAATGCTAAACCAGCATCTGAAGTGATTGAAGCCTTAAAAAGTAAACGTGAAGTAAGCAGCGAGATGGTTAATGAGCATATTGATTGGGCGTTAGAACAGCAGTTACAGGCATAAAAAAACCGCTAGCGAAAGACTCGGTAGCGGTTTTTTCGTGAAACTAGAATGCTTATTTTTTCAATAAATCTCTGATTTCAGAAAGCAAAACTTCTTCATTTGAAGGTTTTGGATCTTCTTTAGGTGCTTCTTCTTCCGCTTTTTTCATTGAGTTCATTGCTTTGATACCGACAAAAATAGCCAATGCAACAATAATGAAGTCAATAATAGTCATAACGAATTTGCCCCAGTTAATCGTAACGGCTTTCGTTTCACCAACAGCTTCTTGCAATACATAAGCAAGGTTGGAGAAATCGACTCCGCCCATTGCTACACCAATAGGCGGCATAATAACGTCTGCCACTAATGAAGCTACAATTTTACCGAAAGCAGCACCGATGATGATACCAACAGCCATATCAACCACATTGCCTTTTACGGCAAAATCTTTAAATTCAGATAAAAAACTCATTTATATATTCCTTAAGTAAATAGTAATGTTTATCATTAGTAATAAAATGATAACGAGAGTATATCTCAAAATTGATCTATGTCAAAAATGTGATGTATATAACATAATTAGGGAGTTATTTTGGACCCAAAATTTTCAAGACGAACGGCTATGAAAACTGGCTTAGGTGGGGTGTTGGCTTCAATATTAAATGCACCATTATTAGCCAAAACAGTATTGAATAAATCTGTCCATCAGGCATTATTAGGCTTCTCTTCTGTTTCCATCGCTGATTTAATTGATAACGTTGTTGTTCCAGAGGGGTACAGTGCCCAAATATTTTATCGCTGGGGGGATCCCATTTCGAATGGACCACTGTTCAAGATGGATGCTTCCAATACGGCGCAAGAGCAATTGCAACAAGCTGGTATGCATCACGATGCATTGCAATTTTATCCTCTTCCAATGTTATCAAGATGTGTTGAACGCGGTTTATTGGTGATGAATCATGAGTATATTGATGCCCAAGTTTTACATGCTGATGGTGGGGTGCTTGATTCTCTCGACAGTTATACAGCAGAAAAAATGCTGAAAGAACAATATGCTCATGGCGTTTCCGTTATTGAAATTAAAAAAGAAAATGGGGCGTGGGATATTGTGCGACCTTCTCATTATGCACGTCGCATTACTGCTACAACGCCGATGAGGGTCTCTGGCCCCGTTGCGGGCACGCATTTCATTCAAACAAAAGCAGATCCTAATGGACAAGAAATACTAGGCACATTTAATAACTGCTCGAATGGTAAAACGCCATGGGGAACCTATCTTACCTGTGAAGAGAATTTTCATGATTATTTTCATGTCTCGACGAAAAAGAAACTTTCTAAAAAACAGAAAAAAGCGTGGAAACGTTATGCCATTAAACATAGCTATTATGGCTGGCACCATCACGATGAACGTTTTGATGCGAGCCAACATCCAAATGAAACTAATCGTTTTGGCTGGATAGTTGAATTTGATCCATTAGACCCCGAAAGTCAGCCAATCAAAAGAACAGCCATGGGACGGTATGCACATGAAAACGTAGCCCATAAGATCACTAAAGATGGGCGAGTTGCATTTTATTCGGGTGATGATGCTAGGTTTGAATATGTTTATAAATTTATTACAAAGCAACAATGGGATGGGTCGCAAGGTGCACAACATGGTCAGTTGTTAGATGAGGGAGTGTTGTATGCGGCTCGTTTTGATGAAGCAGGTAAAGGTGAATGGTTGCCTTTAATTTATGGGCACGATGGATTGACGAAAGAAAAGGGGTTTGAAAGCCAAGCAGATATATTAGTCCATGCACGTATGGCGGCAGATGTAGTTGGAGCTACACCTATGGATAGACCCGAATGGGTAACGGTGCACCCGGACACAGGTGAAGTGTTTGTCTCAATGACCAATAATTCAAAACGTGGTGATAAAGGTAAGCCTCAATATGATGCGGCTAATCCACGAAAGAATAATCATTTTGGTCACATTATGAGATTAAGAGAAGAAGATGCTGCTAGTATCGTGTTTCATTGGGATGTGTTTGCACTAGCAGGCGATGGTGAGAGTGGCGCTACGGTGAACGGTGATATTTATGCTAATCCGGATGGATTGATGATTGATAATCGAGGTGTGTTGTGGGTTCAAACGGATATTAGTTCTAGTAAATTGAACACAGATAGATTTGCTCAATTTGGCAACAACCAAATGCTGGCAGTTGATCCTCGTACCGGTGAAACACGACGATTTTTAACGGGACCTATCGGCTGTGAAGTGACAGGGGTAGTAATGACGCCTGACTTGAAAACGATGTGGGTGAATATTCAACATCCAGGTGAAGAAGTGCCTGCCGTTATGCAAGCGCGAGGGATAAAAAAATCACCATCAAACCCCAACGCAGCCAGTAATTGGCCTGATCATCAAAAAGAAGGTAGACCTCGCTCGGCTACTGTCATGATTACTAAAGATGATGGGGGCATTATTGGTGCCTAGTTTTTTTGTTCTCTTTATCTAAGCGCATGGCGGCATCTGCCGCGACAACAAGTGATTTGGCATCACTACCGTCATTTGGATAACGTGCGATTCCCACACTTGTACCAATATGAAGGATAAACCAGTCCATAGAAATGGGGAGTGCAACAGCGGCTCGAATCTTGTCTGCAACTTCTGCTGGGTCATGCTTATCCTCTCGAGAGGATTCAAGTAGTACTAAGAATTTATCGCACCCTAAGCGCCCGACTGTATCACTTTCACGTAATGTTGCTTTTAATCGCTCGGCAATGGTGGTTAATACTTCATCCCCCACCTTATGACCATGTTCATCGTTTATTGGTTTGAAATCATCAAGATCAAGAAATAATACCGATACTTTAGTTTTGTTCCGCCTAGACTGAATTAATAATTGTTTTAATTGTTCTTGAATGAATGCGCGATTAGCTAAGCCTGTGAGACCATCATAAAACGCTAGTTTTTTGAGCACGCCTTCTTGTTGGCGTAGCTGTTCATTAAGCTCAGTGAGTTCTATCGTTTGTTCTTTTACTTGTTCTGCCACTTTTGTATTACTGTTAGCAATGACTTGTTGGTGGAACTTGGCCGTTTGGCTACGGGTAATAATAATACGGTAGGCTAAAGCTAAGGATAGGAGCAGCACAAAACATAATGTACTCAAGGAAAGGGCGTAATGTGAAAGCCATTGATTAGAACTCCAGCCAAATTGGTGTGCTAGCGAGAAGCTAATACCAAGAAGGAGGATAAACCAAGCCATCATATGTATTTGAGATGCACGATTGCCTTGCAAACACGTTTTTATGCTGGCTATGAGCATTGAAAAGCATAAAATAATGATAAGCAATGTTGTAGTGAATGAGATATGAATTAATGGTGCAAATGGAGTGGCTATAAATACTAATCCAAATACTAGAGTGAGACGCAAGAAAAATTTATCGAGCTTCGGAGAGCGTGAAGAGGTCGTTAAAAATGAACGTGAAAATTGTATTGAAAATAGGCCAGCGAGAATTAACCCGATAGGCAATGACAGTTCATGCCACTGTAAAGAATTTGGCCACAAAGTGGAAAACCAGAGCCCATTGAAAGCACCATACGCAAGCAATATTGCACCAACAAGTAAGGTGTAATAGAGATAACTAATAGTACGAAGAGTTACAAATAATAAAAAATTATAACCCAGTAGAGCGAGTAATGCACCAGCGTATAAGCTTAACCATAAAATATCAGTACGACTGTATACCGCTAGAATGCTTGAACTTTCTTGTCCAAGGAATGTTGTTTGGGCATGTGCGACAGATAAAAAACTTGAACACAGAAAAAAGCAGAGGAAAAGCCCAACTTTTTTAAATAAAGAATAAGGCATCATCATGAAATGTTCGTCGCCTTAATTAAGGCAGCTTAATAAAATGCTCACGATAATGCTGAAGCTCACGAATCGAGTCTTTAACATCGTCCATTGCTAAATGAGATGAATGTTTTTTAAAGCTCTTTTCGACCTTGGGTGCCCATCGTCGAGCCAATTCCTTTAAAGAACTAACATCAAGATTGCGATAGTGAAAATAAGCTTCTAATTCGGGCATAATGCGCGCCATGAAACGGCGATCTTGGCAGATACTATTTCCGCACATTGGTGATACGCCAGCCGGAACGTATTCTTTTAAGAAATCTATAGTTTGTTGTTCGGCCTCGGCTTCTGTCGTTGTGCTGTTCCGAATCCGCTCAACCAAGCCTGACCCACCATGTTGACGAGTATTCCACTCATCCATCGCTTCAAGGGTAGCGTCATCTTGATGGATTGCGATAATTGGGCCTTCGGCTAGAACATTTAAATCACCATCGGTTACAATAGTCGCAATTTCAATGATATGGTCATTAACGGTATCGAGACCTGTCATTTCAAGATCAATCCAGATTAGGTTTTTTTTACTTTTGGTCATTTTAGATTACTGTGGTTAGTTTATGGTGAACTTATTGTCCCCGATTGTATCAAAGGCTTATCTGCATAGGAAGCTCAATACATCGCGCTTTCGTGACAAAGTATAAATTTTGAGAATAAATTATGATGAATGAATTTACATGGGTCTTTTTGGCGACATTAATTGTGATGATTGCTGTTGAATTATGGTTATCATTACGCCAAAGCAATTATGTGCAAAACCATCGCGATAATGTGCCTGAAGCCTTTCGTGATGACGTGACATTAGCATCTCACCAAAAAGCGGCGGATTACACCGTTGCCAAAGGGCGCTTAAACCGAATTGCTACTATTGTAGGAATGGTGTTTTTACTTGTCTGGACGCTAGGTGGCGGCTTGGAATACTTGGTCAACTTATGGCAAGGTTTTGGCTGGTCGGCCACGGTGACTGGAATTGTTTTCATGTTAAGTTTCTTTGTTATCAGCTCATTACTAGAAATGCCGCTTGATTGGTACAAAACCTTTGTATTAGAAGATAAGTTTGGTTTTAATAAAAATACGCCTGCCCTTTACCTTTCAGACACGGTGAAACAAACAGTATTAATGATCATCATTGGTGCGCCATTAATTTGGGCGGCATTATGGTTGATGGAAAGCACTGGCGAATATTGGTGGCTATATTTATGGGCGGCATGGATAGGTTTTACGATTGTGATGATGTGGGCTTATCCTGCATTTATAGCACCTATATTTAACAAATTCACACCATTGGAAGATGAACAATTAAAATCACGTGTAGAAAGCTTATTGTCACGTTGTGGTTTTAAAAGCCAAGGTATTTATATCATGGATGGCTCACGTCGTAGCGGTCATGGCAATGCTTATTTCACAGGGTTAGGCAATAATAAGCGTATCGTGTTTTTTGATACTTTATTGAATACCTTAGATGAAGACCAAATTGAAGCTGTTCTGGCTCATGAGTTAGGCCATTTCAGGCGTAAACACGTTATAAAAAACATGGTGGTAATGGCGCTATTGAGCTTGATTGGCTTAGCCGTATTAGGTTGGGCTTCAGCAGAGTCATGGTTCTTTACAGGCTTAGGTGTGAGCACACAAAACAGCGCGATGGCATTGCTTTTGTTTATGTTAGTGATTCCAGTATTTAGCTTCTTTTTGCATCCTATGATGACGGCAATGTCACGTAAGTATGAATTTGAAGCGGATGATTATGCGGCATCAGTATCCAGTGCTGATCATCTTATTCAAGCACTGGTTGCTTTGTATCAGGAAAATGCGAGCACGTTGACGCCCGATCCTTTGGTGTCAGCTATTTATGACTCACACCCGCCGGCAACATTGCGCGTGGCACACTTGCAAAGAAGCGCAGCTAATTAATCGGAGTTTCCTTAACGTACACTAATACGATTGCGGCCATTTTCTTTAGATAAATAAAGCGCATCATCAGCACGTTCGATTAGATCTTGAGGACTATCGGTACTTCGGAGCATCGTTAACCCTACTGAAACAGTTACTTGACCAATAGAGTCTTCGCTGCCTTTCTTTTTAAGGCGGCTATTGGCAAAGCTGGCGCGGACAGCATCCGCAATTTTAAGCGCGTCACGTTGATTGATATCTAGCATAATCATGGCCATTTCTTCACCGCCATAGCGGATGGCAAGGTGTTCGTCACCCGCATGTTTTTGCATTAAAGAGGCAAAAAACTGAATAACTTTGTCGCCTAATAAATGGCCAAAAGAATCATTTAAAATCTTGAAATGGTCTAAATCAAACATGACTAATGCTGCTTCAACGGCTGTTTGGCGACATAAATCGGTTAGTTCTTTATTAAATGCGCCACGATTTAATAAACCAGTAAGCGCATCGGTTTCCGCTAGCTTTTTAACCGCCGCCAATTCTTTTTTAAGTTCTGAAATTTCTTGTGATGAGTGGGCTAGCTCTTGTTTTAATTCGTTTCCAGACTCTGCCATCACTTGAGTATTAGACATGATGTCACCGAGAAGACCTTTTAGTTCTTCCGTAGAATTACAATTTTCTAGTGCTTGCTGGGAGCCGCTTAGATTCATAAGCATACTGTCTGCTGTTGATTCTGCCTTAGTAATATTCACTAACGTATTATCAACCACCATTTTTAGACCGCTACTGGTTTTTTCCAATCGCTCAGGCATTCCCATTAATACATATTTTTCATAGAGACTTTGAGTTACTTCTGCGGTAATAGGTTGATTTTTACTTAGCCGACCATCAATAGCATTTGCCAGATCTTCATTATCTCCAGATACATATTCGTACCAAACAGCGTAATTTACAGGATTAACAGGTGTTTTATGTTTGTTTAATAGTGGTAAGGCATACCTAAGATTCTCTGAAGCTTTTTGTGCTTCATCATCATATACGGGTGGAAAAGAAGATGGAGTAGGCATGTTACAGTCCTTTAAAACAAGAGTATCGATAAATGATAGCGGTCAAAATGATTAATTCCTTAATTTTTAAGAGGGTACTAAAGCATGATATAAAAGTAAGTACTATAAAATAGTGACCAAATAGAGATAATTACTATTAAAGGATTGAACTTGGTTTTATTTGAAATGAACTGTGATAAGTAGTGGCTTAAAATAGCTACTAAAAGAAAACGGATGAGCCTAGCAGGAATAGATATTAGTAAAAAGCACCAAAGATTAATATCAAGGTTGGCAGAATTGATGATATAAGTTTTATAAGGAGTGCCACTTAAGGGCCCTAGAATTACAGCGATCAATCCTTGTTCGGATAGTTCTGAATGAACACGAGATAGCATATCTTGATTAATAGCTGGGACAGCTTCAATAACACCACTCACGGTATTGAAATCATATAGTGCGAAGACAAAAAGTAGGGTGCCGCCCACTAACGCACCCAATAAACTATAAAAACAGGCTATCAATCCTTTTTTTAAATTGTCTCGTGCAACAATACTTAGCCACACATCAGGCACAATAAAAAACAAGGTGGCTTCAGAAAAGCCCCATATGGCCGCTGTTTTATTTACTCCCATGATGAAAAATGACCTTCTTCCGTTAAATCCTCCATATGCTGTTCAAGTTGATTCATAAATGATTTTCTATCACCCGTCCATGTCATCGCATCTCCGACAAAAACAT
>JBJPGE010000062.1:0-10841 GCA_048595465.1 Methylophagaceae bacterium
GGCTCAATACGCCTGGTGGCAGTCCTGTTCAATCGGGAATCATTAATGATGAAATTAACCGCCTTAAAACTACGCGCCCTGATTTTCCTGTCTATGCCGTGATCCAAGATGTCTGTGCCTCAGGTGGTTATTACATCGCTGCGGCTGCCAAAGAAATTTATGCGGATAAGGCCAGCATTGTAGGTTCGATCGGTGTGAGAATGGATAGTTTTGGCCTTACTGGTGCAATTGAAAAATTAGGCATCGAACGCCGCTCGATCACTGCGGGTGAAAATAAAGCTTTTCTTGACCCATTTTTACCGATGAGAGAGCAAGATATTACCCATGCCCATACCATGCTTGATAATATTCATCAGCAATTTATAGATGTTGTAAAACAAGGCCGTGGTGATAGGCTTGCCAATAACCCAGATCTATTCTCAGGTCTTTTTTGGTCTGGTGAACAAGCATTACCGCTTGGGCTTATCGATGGCCTAGCAAACAGTAGTACGGTTGCTCGTGATATTATTGGTGCTGAAGACATTATTGACTACACATTACGCCCTAATTATTTAGACCAATTTGCTGGCAAACTCGGTGCAAGTATTAGTCAGTTTTTGTCTAGCTCTTCAACGATGAAACTAAACTAAGCGCTTAACTACGATGGCACTCACACCTATATCATTAGTCGAAAGGACACCTGAACTAGCTTCGCCGCCGACTGTTTATAACAAGTTAGCTTCAATGCTGAATGATGATAATAGTTCAGCCGAACATATTAGTGCGGTCATCAACACTGATCCCGCATTAACCGTCCGATTACTCAAAATAGTAAATAGCGCCTTTTATGGTTTTCCATCACAAATATCCACAATTTCACGCGCTATTACCATTATTGGCACAACCGAGCTAACAAATTTGGTGCTCGCCACCTCGGTTATTAATACATTCAAAGATATTCCCGATAGCCTAATTAATGTGGATGAATTTTGGCATCAAAGCTTGAGCTGTGCTATTGCTTCAACGTATATTGCCAAGCAGTGCGGTCAACGCGCAACCGAACGTTTTTTTATCTTAGGCTTGTTACACAATATTGGTAGCTTAGTGCTATATCAAACGCTTCCAGAACTTTCTAAACAGGCACTGATGGCTGCACGTTTTGATAATGAGCCAATGCATCAAGCCGAGAAGCGGATTATTGGCTTTGATCATACCGAAGTAGGCAGAGCATTGAGTCAGGCATGGCATTTACCGTTATCGATAGAAGAAGCGATTCGATTTCACCATTCACCATCAGAAGCTAAAAATTTCCCCACGGAAACAGCTATTGTTCATCTCGCTGACATTATTGTTGGAATAGCGCGTCAAGGTGAGGATTCACCTGTGCCAATAGAATCAGAAGCCTGGGATTTATTACAGCTAAGTACTGATGTGTTACCAGAAATCCTACATCAAATGAACGAACAACTTGAAAACATTACTTCTGTAATGTTAGATTCATAATTTTATACAGTAAAAACTACACATTTTAGAGGTAAACATGAGAACAGTATTGTTGGGTGCTCCTGGTTCAGGAAAAGGAACACAAGGTGTTGTGCTTTCAAAAAAATATAATATCCCCCAAGTTTCTACGGGCGATTTATTGCGTGCTGCCGTAAGCGCTGGTTCTGAATTAGGACAAAAAGCAAAAACAGCAATGGATGCCGGTGCATTAGTATCAGATGATATAGTTATTGGCTTGATAAAAGAGCGTTTAGCAGAAGATGATGCTAAAAACGGTTATATCCTTGATGGATTTCCTCGTAATATTGCGCAGGCTGAAGCATTAGACTCGATGCTTTCAGATCTTAATCAGCCATTGCAAGGTGTGATCTTACTTGATGTCGCCTTTGATGAATTATTACAACGTTTAACCGGACGTCGTACCTGCAAAGACTGTGGCGCGATTTATAATATTCATTTATCACCTGCAAAAGTTGAAGGCCATTGTGATGCTTGTAATGGTGAATTGTTCCAACGTGCTGATGATAATGAAGAAACTATAGGCAACCGCCTCAGTGTTTATCAAGAACAAACCGCACCTTTAATTGATTTTTATACTAAGCAAAACAAACTGCATACTGTTGCCGGTGTAGGTGATGTTAATGAAATTGCTCTAGCTGTTAGTACGGTATTTGATTCGTTCTAGACAATGGCAAAAATTCTTGCTGTTGGTATCGCCACACTCGACATTATCAATACTGTCGAGACTTATCCATCAGAAGATACAGAAGTACGCGCCCTCTCTCAGCGCAAAGCGCGGGGAGGTAACGCAACTAACACCTTAGTAGTATTAAGCCAGTTAGGCCATCAATGTCATTGGGCAGGTGTATTAATTGATGAACCTGACAGTGTCATCATCCAGCAAGAATTAACACACTTTAATATTGATAGTTCGGCTTGCCGAGTTATAACTGATGGGAAAATGCCCACTTCGTATATCAATGTCAGCCAGAAAACAGGTAGCCGAAGCATTGTCCATTACAGGGATTGCCCTGAATTTAGCTCTGCTGATTTTGAAAAAATTGATTTAACACAGTTTGATTGGATTCATTTCGAAGGTCGAAATATTAAACAAACAGAACTGATGCTGCACTATCTTGCTGAACATCACCCCTCTATGCCCTGTTCACTCGAAGTTGAAAAAACTCGCACTGGCATTGAAGCCTTATTTACATTGCCTTCTATCCTACTATTTTCTCAAGATTATTCCGTTGCGCATCATCATGAAACAGCTCAAAAATTACTAAATTCTTTACCAAAAGGAATCATCGCTAGCTGCACTTGGGGCCAGCAAGGTGCATGGGCGATAAATAAAAAACAGCATTTATTTCATAGCAAAACTTATGATCCAGCCAATGTGGTCGATACATTAGGCGCAGGAGACACATTTAATGCTGCATTTATTGACGGACTGCTCAATAAATTAGATTTAAATCAAGCGCTCACAAAAGCATGTGAATTAGCAGGACGGAAATGTGGTCAACAAGGTTTAGTAAATTTAGTCGGAAAATAGAGTAATGTATGTCGCATCATTTTTTATGTAATAAGCAAGAAATAATAGAAGGGAATCCTCGTGGTTTCAGCTTAGAGCTCGAATCGGGAAAGTTTGAATTATTTCTAGTTAAACATAATGATATTATCTACGCTTACAAAAACCAGTGTCCTCATCTTGGCATTCCTCTAAATTGGCAGCCAAACGAGTTTTTATCACTTGAACAAACACATATTCAGTGCTCAACTCATGGCGCCTTATTTAACCTTGGTGATGGTTATTGCATTTTAGGTCCTTGTGCAAGTGAATCTTTAACATCGCTTACAGTTGAACACCGAAATGATGAGTTATGGCTACAGCTTGATTCACTTACTCTCATAACTGAAAAAGTAGCTTAATGGATATCAAAAAGCGCATTCGAATTGGTGACCTTTTAGTTGAAAATAAATTAATTTCTGAGGCACAGCTCACTTCAGCACTTGAAGACCAAAAAAAAACACGCCGTAAATTAGGTAGAACACTGATTGATTTGGGGTATATTGAAGAAGCACAATTACTCCTTTTACTTTCCAAACAGCTCAAAATTCCTTACCTTGATCTCCGTCAGCACCCTATTGACCTAGAGATATTCCATTCATTACCTGAAATTTATGCACGCCGATTTAGAGCGATAGCACTGAGTAAAGAAAATGGCAAAATATTAGTGGGCATGGCTGATCCAACGGATATCTATGCCTATGATGAATTACAAAAAGTATTAAAATCACCTATTGATATTGCAGCAATTAGTGAGGGTGATCTCCTTAAACATCTTGATGCTGACTACCGAAAAACAGACCAAATTGATTCACTTGCAGAAGTGTTAGATGACGAACTGGCAGAAAGTGATTTTGATCTTCATTCGATAACACAGTCAAGCTCAACTGCTGATGTACCCGTAGTCAAACTATTACAAGCTATTTTTGAAGATGCGGTAGCAACACAAGCTTCAGACATACATATTGAACCAGATGCTACCGTGCTCAGGATTCGACAACGTGTTGATGGTATTTTGCAAGAGCAAATTGTTGACGAAACCCGCATCGCAACTGCACTAACCTCTCGTTTAAAATTAATGGCCGGACTTAACATATCTGAAAAACGTCTACCTCAAGATGGCCGCTTTAACATCAAAGTACAAAGCAAAAATATAGATGTCCGTTTATCGACTATGCCAATGGTGCATGGTGAATCGGTGGTGATGCGTTTACTTGATCAATCTAAAGGTTTGCTCGATTTTAATAAGCTAGGGATCCCCAATGATATTTTATTACCCTTACGCCAATTAATTAAAAAACCACACGGGTTAGTCTTGGTTACGGGGCCTACGGGTAGTGGTAAAACCACCACACTTTATGCTGCATTAAATGAAATTAATTCTCCTGAAACTAAGATTATTACTGTTGAAGATCCAGTTGAATACCAACTACCACGTATTAATCAAGTGCAAATTCATGAAAAAATAGGGCTCACCTTTCCTACTGTACTTCGCACAGCCTTACGCCAAGATCCCGATGTTATTCTTATTGGTGAAATGCGCGATAAAGAAACGGCTGAAATTGGTCTGAGAGCAGCAATGACAGGACATTTAGTATTTTCTACACTCCATACTAATGATGCAATTAGCACCGTCAGTCGTTTATTAGATATGGGAGCAGAAAGTTTTTTACTAGCATCGTCATTACAAGCCGTGATGGCTCAACGACTTGTTCGTCGTTTATGTCCCGAATGTAATAAACCTCACATTCTTGATGAGCAAGAACAACATTGGTTATCTCAATTACTAGGTTCGCCTGCACAGCTGCCCGAGCTTCACCAAGCTGTCGGCTGTCAAGAGTGCAAAGATACGGGGTATAGGGGCCGCGTAGGTGTTTATGAATTATTAACTATGACACCTGAATTAATCAATGCCTTACAGCAAGGTGAAAATGCTTCCTTTATAGCATTGGCAACACAACAGCAGCAAAACAAAACACTAGCAAGTAATGCTGTTGAACTAGCAAAACAAGGCATTACAAGCTTAGATGAAATTGTTCGTATTGCCGGTGATCTTGATATTAGCCTGCCTTCGAATATATCGGTAGTGTAGAAAATGCCTGCTTTTCAATACAAAGGTCGAAATTCACAAGGCGAATCAGTTAATGGAGAGCTAGAAGCGAGTTCAAGTAACGATGCTGCCAGTCACTTAATCAATATAGGCATCACCCCTATCGATATTGCTGCTGCTAAAGTTAAACAAGCTAGTCCACTTGAAAAAATTCAGGCTCTACTAGATAGCCCAAAACCAGATACTAATGAACTTATAATGTTCAGCCGCCAGATGGCAACACTACTCAAAGCGGGTATTTCAATCCTCCCTACTTTGCAAGGTCTTCAAACGCATATGACTCATAAAGGCATGCGTAATGCTGTAGGTGAAATTGCAACGGATCTTGAAGCCGGACGTTCTTTAGCAGGTGGTATGCAAAAACATCCTCAAATCTTTTCAAACTTATTTGTCAGCATGATGAATGTTGGTGAAAATACAGGGCAACTTGATCAAGCCTTTCAGCATATCTATAAGTATTTAGAAATTGATAAAGAAACAAAAGATCGCGTTAAAGAGGCCTTACGCTATCCCACTTTTGTAATGATCGCAATGGCGATTGCTGTAGGCATTATTAACCTGATGGTGATCCCCCAGTTTGCCAAGGTATTTGAAAGTTTTGGTAGTGAACTACCCTGGGCTACTAAAATATTAGTGGCAACATCACAATTTGCAGTGAATTACTGGCACTTTATCCTCGTTGGCTTAATTATTGGTTTCATGGCAGCCAAAGCCTACATCAATACAGAAATAGGTAGGTATAAATGGGATCGCCAAAAACTACGATTACCTCTCGTTGGAAATATTATAAATCGTGCTACGCTGGCTCGGTTCTCACGTGCATTTTCTATGGCTTTTCGTGCTGGTGTACCTATCACCCAAACCTTAGTTATCGTCAGCCGAGCTGTTGATAACAGCTATATTGAAAGAAGAATTTTAGATATGCGCGACGGCCTAGAACACGGAGAATCATTGACTCAAACAGCTGTTGCAAGCAATTTATTTACCCCTTTAGTACTGCAAATGATAAATGTAGGTGAAGAAACTGGCGCCGTGGACGATATGTTAGATGAGGTCGCGAATTTTTATGAACGCGAAGTCGAATATGACACGAAAAAACTAAGTAGTGCCATTGAGCCGATTATGATAACCATGATAGGCGTAATGGTTTTAATTTTAGCCCTTGGTGTGTTTCTACCGATGTGGGATTTGGGTAGTGCTGCTATGGGTCGTTAGACATTGGCAATCAAACATAGATTTGCTAGATTATAAGTTATAAGGAAGAAAAACAATGAAAAAACAACAAGGTTTCACATTAATTGAACTCGTTATGGTGATTGTGATTTTAGGTATTTTGGCAGCCACCGCACTACCAAAATTTGTTAGCTTACAAAAAGATGCCAAAGTCGCTAATTTGAAAGGGCTGAAGGCATCATTGCAAACGGCTGCTCAAATTGTGAATGCCAAAGCATTAATTAAAGGAATCAGTCCTGTTAGCGCTGGTACTTGGCTTGATATGAACGATAACGGCACAACAACCTATGTAGATGGAGACATCTATATTAGATACCTTTACCCTCATGAAACGGCTAGTAATTCTCCTAATATGATAGAACTCGATGGATTTACCGTTAGTGGAAATCAGTACCGCCTAAACGGTGTGGATAACTGTGAAGTTGTCTATGATCACCCCGATGCAGCAGGTGATTCACCAACCTATACAATTACGGATACTGCCTGTTAATAAGGTTCGTCTTTAGTTAATCTGAGAGATTAAGCCCAAGAAAACCTTTTTTCTGAGTTGAATAATTAAGGACGTTGAGCTTAACTTAAAGCTAAATAATAGAATTATCCTATATGTTATCTCGCTCTCACATTCAGATAGGATTCACGCTAATTGAACTTATCTTAGTTATTGTTTTACTCGGCATTGTCTCTGCTGTTGCTTTACCTAGATTTATGGGTACTTCTGGCTTTGATGAACGCGTTTTGTTTGACGATACCTTAAATGCCGTACGTTATGCACAAAAGGTGGCTGTTGCTACGGGCTGTAATATACGTTTTTCCATCAGTGCTAATAGTTATTCGGTACTACGAGATAATAGCTGTGACAGTGGCAGTTTTTCTTCTGGCTTAACTGTTCATCATCCTGCCAACGGAGAAAATAGTTACACAGGTTCACAAGCTGATGTCAGCCTCACAGCAACGCAAACCAACACTACATTTGATGCTTTGGGGCGCGCCGGCACTGATAATACAATTTCAGTAGGAACATATCGAATAACAATTATTGCTGCTACTGGGTTTAGCTATGACAGCACACCATAATAGGCTAGACCACCATGCTCACCAATGCGGTGCCACATTGGTTGAACTTATTATTACCATTGTTATTATTAGCTTTGCCCTTTCGGGCATTTTGAGTGTTGTTAATATCACAACTAAGCATAGTGCTGAACCCATTATTCAACACCAGGCCATTGCCATCGCCGAATCCTACCTTGAAGAAATTTTACTCCTTCCCATAACCGATCCTAATGGCACTAATGCGGGTGAAACTCGCGCCACATTTGATAATATTGATGACTACGATGGTCTTTCTAACTCAGGTGCAGTGGATCAAGCTGGAGGTACTATTCTAGGTCTTGAAAATTATAATATTTCTGTCAGCATAGCTGATAGCACCGTTTCAGGTGTCACAATGAAAACGGTCACTGTTTCTGTCGTATTTCCAAGCATAACGACCATTAACCTTGTCGGTTATCGAGCGAGTTATTAGCTATGTCTAATCGCAGAAAACAGCAAGGCTTCACGTTAATTGAGCTTATTATTATTATCGTATTAGGCGGCATTGTCGCCGTAATCACATCATCTATATTAACCCAGCCTATTAATGCTTATATGGACAGTTCGCGGCGTGCTACCCTCACAGCAACGGCTGATTCTGCCCTACAACGTATGCAGCGTGATATCCGACGCGCACTACCCAATAGCATTAGAATATCTGCCGATGGTAAAACATTAGAACTACTTCATCTGGTCGATGGAGGCCGTTACCGTGCCCAATTAGCCAGTGACGCTAGTGGGAATATTTTAAATTTCTCAATAGCTGACACAAATTTTGACTCTCTAGGTCCACTGCAAAATTTTTCAAACATAAGCTTAGGTAGCGACCGTGTTGTTGTTTACCCTCTTAGCACGATTGGCGCCAATCCTTACGCAGGAGATAACACATCAATCATAAGTAATTCATCCAGCGCTAATAGTATTGTCTTTTCTGCTTTCCAGTTTCCTTTCTCATCACCGCAACAACGGTTTTTCATTATCGATACACCTATTACTTATTCTTGCGATACCTCTGCCTCAGTAACCAAAAATAAAGTACTTATTCGATATGATGGTTATGCCATCCAAGCAACACAACCGCTACCACCTTCCAGTGGCAATGCCATTCAAGCTAATTATATTGCAGATTGTACATTTAGCTATAACACTGGCTCAAGCTCTAGAGCAGGTCTAGTGACGCTAGATCTCACATTAACAGATGATACAGGTGAATCGGTACGCTTATTACATCAAATACATGTAGATAATCAGCCATGAATAAGCAATCGGGGATCACATTAATCGGTGCTATTTTTGTATTAGTAATAGTGAGTTTATTAGGCCAATATCTTGTCAATATTACAAGCGTCCAACAACGGACAACAATCTTAGCTTTACAAAGTGCTCGTGCTTATCAAACTGCAAATGCAGGAATTGAGTGGGGGATTTCCCGCATCATAAACAGTGGAGGGAGCTGCGCTGCAAACACAACACTTTCTCCTAATATTAATAACTTCACTATTATAGTTTCTTGTCAATTATTGGGTGGTTATTCTGAAAATATAATTAGCCAGAATGTATATCAAATCACGGCAAAAAGTGAATTTGGCAGCTATGCTAATCCTGACTATGTATCACGTACTCTGCAAACGACTATTCATGATTAAAACTCCGTTACTAAATAAACTGCTTTTATTCGTATTAATGATTGTTATCAATACAACTTTATTAGCTGCGGTAAATGTCACTGAATCCCCTAAAGGTATTTTAACCACAGCTCCAGCTGCTTATACCGGTAGTGCTCCTTCTATTCACGATGGTTCTACCACTTCTAACTGGAAAGGCTATCCAGGAAAATCCATTAATGTTTTTGAGTTTGTCTTTGATCCCGATCTCAATGGCACGGCTTCTGAAGCATCAGATCAGTTCACCTTGGATTCGATCTCGCTGTTTTCTCCGGGCGATACTTTATCTGTAAAAGAGTTTTTAATCCAAACTCAGAGTAATAGCGAGCCTTGGCAACGACTTTATTCTACTCAAGCAATAGCCAATCCATATAATTTTGCCACCAGTGCTCGTGGCGGTAAACTTACTGTAGCACCCAATGCCTATACAGGAAGTGCTTCTTCGATTCATGATAGTACTCCCGCTTCTAACTGGAAAGGCTATCCGGGCAGATCTATCAATGTTTTTGAGTTTGTCTTTGATCCCGATCTCAATGGCACGGCTTCCGAAATATCAGATCGGTTCACCTTGGATTCGATCTCGCTATTTTCTCCGGGTGATACTTTATCTGTA
Source organism: Methylophagaceae bacterium (assembly GCA_048595465.1). Lineage (GTDB taxonomy): Bacteria > Pseudomonadota > Gammaproteobacteria > Nitrosococcales > Methylophagaceae. The sequence continues at coordinate 9,762 of JBJPGE010000062.1, forward strand.
AAAGAGTTTTTGATCCAAACTCAAAATAATGGCGGGCCTTGGCAGCGACTTTATTCTACTCAAGCAATAACCGATCCTTATAATTTCGCTCTAACGGCTAGAGGAGGTAAGCTCGTCGTTTCTCCCGCTGCTTATACCGGGAGCGCCTCCTCTATTCACGATAGCTCTCTCACTTCTAATTGGAAAGGCTATCCGGGCAGATCTATCAATGTTTTTGAGTTTGTCTTTGATCCCGATCTCAATGGTACGGCTTCTGAAATAGCTGACCAATTCACCTTGGATTCGATCTCGCTATTTTCGCCCGGAGACTCTTTATCTGTGAAAGAGTTTTTGATCCAAACTCAAAATAATGGCGGGCTTTGGCAGCGACTTTATTCTACTCAAGCAATAGCCGATCCTTATAATTTCGCTCTAACGGCTAGAGGAGGTAAGCTCGTCGTTTCTCCCGCAGCTTATACCGGAAGCGCCTCCTCTATTCACGATAGCTCTCTCACTTCTAATTGGAAAGGCTATCCGGGCAGATCTATAAATGTCTTTGAATTTGTCTTTGATCCAGACCTCAATGGTACGGCTTCTGAAATAGCTGACCAATTCACCTTGGATTCAATCTCGCTATTTTCGCCCGGCGACTCTTTATCTGTGAAAGATTTCCAACTTGAAGTTGAAACAACTTCTGGTTGGCAACCAGCAATAGCTTTACAAGCATTACAGATATCAACAGAACAACCCTTTAATATTGGTCCTTTCAATGATGTGGTGCGAGTCAGACTAACAACGCTTAATAATTATGGTCACTCTCAACAGAAAATTCAAGAATTTAAGATCCATGGCACTTGGAATGGAGATAACCCCATTTTTAAAGCCGAACAACTGTCCAGTGAGCAAATCTTTGATCTCACCTCGGCCAGAAATAATGATGGACGCAAAGATAATATTACCAAATTGAGGTTTCAGACGGTTAATAATTACGGTCATTCTCAGCAAAAAATTCAAGAATTTAAAATCCATGGCACTTGGAATGGGGATAACCCCATTTTTAAAGCCGAACAACTATCCAGTGAGCAAATCTTTGATCTCACC
>JBJPGE010000063.1:0-10690 GCA_048595465.1 Methylophagaceae bacterium
ATATCTGCGCCTTCTGAATGGGCATTTTCACTCAAATGTCGTCGCCAAGCTCGTGCACCAGGTTGACCTTGAAATATGCCTAGCAAGTGACGCGTAATCGATTTAACAGGACAACCTTGAGACATTCTCTGTTCAATATAAGGCAGCATTTCTCGAATTACATCGTGGCGCGATAATACAGCATGGTCGTCACCATAAAGCTGTGCATCAACCTGTGCTAATAAATAAGGATCATGATAAATAGAGCGCCCCATCATTACGCCATCAACCCTCTCCAGATGTTGTTTAGCTTGCTCTAAGGTCTGAATACCGCCATTGATATCTATATGAAGCTGTGGGAAATCCTGCTTTATCTGATAAGCACGCTCATAATCTAATGGAGGTACATTACGATTCTCTTTTGGGCTTAAACCTTGTAGCCATGCTTTACGTGCGTGCAAAATAAATATCTCACAACCTGCATTTGCTACTTGGGCAATAAAATCAGCCAGAAATTCATAACTATCTAGCTTATCAATTCCTAATCGTGTTTTAACCGTGACAGGAATAGACACTTCCGCTGACATTGCCAGCACACATTCTGCCACCAACTTCGGCTCAGCCATAAGGCATGCGCCAAAACGGCCATTTTGTACGCGATCACTAGGACACCCTACATTAAGATTTATTTCATTGTAGCCAGCCTGTTCACCCAATACGGCACATTTAGCCAAATCATCGGGGTCACTGCCACCCAGTTGCAAAGCCAAAGGTTGCTCACTCACATCATGCGCTAAAAAACGTTCTCTCTGACCGTGAATTAATGCGCCTGTTGTTATCATTTCTGTATACAGCACACAGTGCTTAGAAATTAACCGCAAAAAATAGCGAAAATCTCTGTTCGTCCAATCGAGCATTGGGGCAACCGAAATACGGTGTGCTTGTTTAAGTGTAAAAGAAGGTTCAGTCATAATATTTCAAAAAGAAAGCGATTGGCTATTTTCTCAAATAATCCCGTAAAATACTGTTTTATTTTATAGCTCTGCATTGCGCGAATTATGACAACAATTCAAGGCGACGGTTTTATCGTCAATATCATTAAAAGCAAGCGTCGCAAAACGATGGCGTTAAAAGTAGATTCAAAAGGCGTATCCGCTCATATTCCACCTACCTTACCTCTTACTACCGCCAAAATATTCGTCAAACAAAAAACAAACTGGATCCAGAAAAAACTGGCACAACAAGCAGAGCGCAACGTGCAAGAAAAGCAATTCGTAGACAATGAGAGCTTTTTATTTCTCGGAGAACAGCTCACTTTACGATTATATGAAGAAGATAGTGTACCCTCCATAAAAAAATCAGCATCAGAAATTAAATTTTATGGACGGCTAAATAAGATTTCTAAACCGGCAATTCGTGGCGCTATTATTGATTGGTACAAAAAACAAGCTGATGGCTATCTAACCGCTCGAACTCATTGGCTTAGTGACGTAACGAGTTTACACCCAAACTCTATTACCATTAAAAGCTATAAAGCACGTTGGGGAAGTTGCTCAATTAAAAGTGAGATTAATTTCAATTGGCAACTTATTCAGGCCCCACCAGAGGTGATTGACTATGTAATTACACATGAATTGTGTCACCTCAGCCATCATAATCATTCACCTAAGTTCTGGGCTTTAGTCGAACATTATATTCCCGACTTTAAACTACGCCGACAGTGGTTAAAAGATAACGGTTATAAGCTTACTTTTTAAATTCAGATTTAATAGCAGACTGGCATATTTTATGCTTAATATCCCATATATTTAGATAAGGGAATAAAATGGCATTTTGGAACCACGGAAAACAAATTATTGAATTACAACAGCAGTTAAAAAATCGTGACAACACTGTACGAGAACTGCAAAATGATTTGCGTAGTTTAGAACAAGATAAAGTTCAGCTGGCAACATCATTAGATGATTTGGCCAAAGCTCAGCAAGCAAAAGACGATGGACTACACACTAACTTAGATAGTTTTGGTCATAGTATGGACGGCTTTCACGCTAGCCTTGCTTCAATGGCCACCATATTAGCGGAAGAACGCGTTTCTGCAACCAAAGGTGCAGAAACCTCGATATCTGCCGGCACCCATATTGAGACAGTTGCTAATGGCTTAAGCACCGTCACAGACCAAGTCGCCGAATCCGCCGTTAGAGTTGATCAATTACAAGACAATGCCCAGCAAATTGGTGGTTTTGTCGACATTATTAGTAATATTTCTGAACAAACTAATTTATTAGCACTTAATGCTGCCATTGAAGCCGCACGAGCAGGTGAACATGGCCGCGGTTTTGCCGTAGTAGCCGATGAGGTAAGAACATTGGCCTCGCGTGCACGCGAAGCTAGCACGGAAATTTCTGATCTAGTTCACCTAATTCAGCAAGAAACGACTAGTGCCAGCCAGTTAATGCAGCGCGTAACAAAAGAGACTGCTGAGTTTGGTGATCGTGTTACTCAAGCCGTTGCTGATATTCAAGCAATGTTTGGTTTATCGAATAAAATGGAAGAAGTCATATCCACATCGGCATTGCACAGTTTTGTTGAAATAGCTAAATTTGATCATATTGTATGGAAATATGAAGTTTACCGAGTGATGATGGGATTATCAGAGAAAAAACCAGATGAATTATCTGTTCACACACAATGCCGCTTAGGTAAATGGTATTACGAAGGCGAAGGTGTCGAGTGCTTTTCTCAATTACCTGGTTATAGTGAAATTGCTACGCCTCATCAAATGGTACATGAAGAAGGAGCTAAAGCATTACAAGCTTTTTATAATGATGATATGGCCACTGCAAACATGTCCCTGGCAATAATGGAATCGGCCAGCATGGATGTTATTAATAATTTACAAACCATGGTGATTGCTGTTGAAGCTAATCCATCTTTAGTTTGTGGCCATTAACTGTTTTCGTGAAGCTTTAGCTTGTTTTTTTTCAAGTATCGATTAAAATGTGCCTTATCAAATATTGAATAAGGAACGCTGCGCCAGGTTTTATCCTGCTAGGCTTATTCATATATCAAAATTAACCGCGTTCGTTATTAACAGGAAACTGGATAGTAATGGATGTTGTCTCGCTATAAAACTCCATCTATCTAATTCCATCACTCAAGTAATGAGGTTAGTTGATTATGAGTAACAATTTTATTTTCACTTCTGAATCTGTATCAGAAGGTCACCCAGACAAAGTCGCCGATCAGATCTCTGATGCAGTACTTGATGAAATATTGCGCCAAGATCCCCATGCTCGCGTCGCCTGTGAAACATTAATTAAAACAGGTGCTGCTATTATTGCTGGTGAAATCAGCACTTCTGCCTGGGTTGACTTAGAAGATATCGTCCGCAAAACAATTACCGATATAGGTTATAACAGCTCTGAAGTGGGCTTTGATGGTGAGACCTGTGCTGTCATGTCATTGATTGGTAAACAATCGGTCGACATTGCACAAGGTGTTGATCGTGCCACTCCTGAAGAACAGGGTGCGGGTGATCAAGGTTTAATGTTTGGTTATGCAAGCAATGAAACCGATGTTTTAATGCCCGCCCCCATTACTTATGCACACCGTTTAGTAAAGCGCCAAGCCCACGTGCGCAAGAATGGAACATTGCCTTGGCTTCGTCCTGATGCAAAAAGCCAAGTGACATTTATCTATGAAGATGGCAAGCCTGTAGGCATTGATGCGGTTGTACTTTCTACACAGCATAGTCCTGATGTTTCTTTAAAAGATCTACAAGAAGCAGTGATGGAGCTTATTATTTGGCCAACCCTCCCTGCTGAATGGATAAGTAAAAATACACAGTTTCATATCAACCCTACTGGTCAATTTATTATTGGTGGTCCTGTCGGTGATGCTGGTTTAACAGGCCGTAAAATTATTGTTGATACCTATGGTGGTATGGCTCGCCATGGTGGAGGTGCATTCTCAGGTAAAGATCCATCAAAAGTAGATCGTAGTGCGGCCTATGCCGGTCGTTATGTTGCTAAAAATATTGTAGCTGCAGGCTTAGCCGATCGCTGCGAAATACAAGTTTCTTATGCCATCGGTGTTGCTGATCCAACATCTATTAGCATCGATACCTTTGGTACGGGCAAGATTACTGATGACAAACTTGAAGCATTAGTACGTGAACACTTTGATTTACGCCCTGTCGGCCTAGTTAAAATGCTCGACTTAATTCGCCCAATTTATAAAGCTACTGCCGCTTATGGCCATTTCGGTCGCGAAGAACCTGAATTTACCTGGGAACGCACTGATTTAGCTGACACATTACGTGATGCCGCAGGCATCAAATAAAAACATCTTTAAGGATTTAAAATGACATCTCAAATTGAAAACCTAACACCAGATTACAAAGTAGCTGATATCAGCCTAGCGGAATGGGGCGCAAAAGAAATCAAAATTGCTGAAACTGAAATGCCGGGATTGATGGCGATTCGTGAAGAATACAAAGGCAAAAACCCATTAGCAGGCGCGCGTATTGCGGGTTGCCTTCACATGACAATCCAAACAGCGGTATTAATCGAAACATTAATCGATTTAGGCGCCGATATTCGCTGGTCTTCATGTAATATCTTCTCAACACAAGATCAAGCGGCAGCAGCTATTGCCGTTCAAGATATTCCTGTCTTTGCTTGGAAAGGTGAAACTAACGAAGAGGCGATCTGGTGCATTAAGCAAACTATCTTTGGCCCAGACAACTGGCGTCCAAACTTAATCTTGGATGATGGCGGTGACTTAACCCAAATCATGCATGATGAATATCCTGAATTATTGACGGATGTGAAAGGTTTATCAGAAGAAACAACAACCGGCGTACATCGTTTATATGAAATGATGAAAGACGGTTCTTTGAAAGTACCTGCTATCAATGTAAATGACTCAGTTACCAAATCAAAATTCGATAACCTTTATGGCTGTCGTGAATCATTATTAGATGGTATCAAACGTGCTACCGACGTAATGATTGCCGGTAAAATCTGTGTTGTTCTAGGTTATGGTGATGTAGGTAAAGGCTGTGCGCAAGCATTCAAAGGCATGGGCGCCACAGTAATGGTGACAGAAATAGATCCTATCTGTGCATTGCAGGCTTCAATGGAAGGTTACCGCGTTGTTAATATGGATGATGCAGCTGCCATTGGTGATATTTTTGTAACCACAACCGGTAATGTCAACGTTATCAACCATGACCACATGAAATCAATGCAAAATGAAGCTATCGTTTGTAATATTGGTCACTTTGATTCTGAGATTGATATCGCCTCGTTACGCCAATATGAATGGGTCAATATTAAAGATCAAGTTGACCACGTTATCTTCCCTGACGGCAAGCGAATTACTATCTTAGCTGAAGGTCGTTTGGTGAACTTAGGTTGTGCAACAGGCCACCCTAGCTTTGTAATGTCAGCTTCATTCACTAACCAAGTGATGGCTCAAATTGAGTTATGGGAAAACAGCGATACCTACAAAAATGAAGTGTATGTATTACCAAAAGAATTAGATGAGAAAGTAGCGCGTCTGCATTTGGGTCGAATTGGTGCAAACTTAACGGAACTGACTGATGAGCAGGCCGCTTATCTAAGTATGGATAAGAATGGACCCTACAAACCGCACCACTACCGTTACTAATAATCTTAAAACATTAAGGGCTAACTGCTATAGTTAACCCTTAATAGTAAATTAAAAATCGAAAATACTATGACAAAACAACTCACCATTAGCTGCGAATTCTTCCCACCCAAATCGGATAAAGGAATCGCTATTTTGCGTGATGTGCGAGAGAAGCTCGAACCCTTAAAACCTGAATTCTACTCAGTAACCTTTGGCGCCGGCGGCTCAACACAAGATAATACACTTGATGCCGTGATTGACATTCAGCAAGCAAGCGCAACAACAGGTATTGATGCTGCGCCGCATTTATCATGTGTGGGTTCAACTGAAGATAATATTAGGAACCTTCTGCAAACATTTAAAGATAACGATATTAAACGTATTGTAGCGCTGCGTGGCGATTTACCCTCTGGCATGCGTGACCCTGGTGATTTTCGCTACGCCAATGAATTAATCGACTTTATTCGTAAAGAAACCGGTGACCACTTTACTATTGAAGTAGCTGCCTACCCGGAAGTTCATCCGCAAGCAGATTCGGCACAAGCTGATTTAGATAACTTTAAACGTAAAGTAGATGCAGGTGCCGATAGTGCATTAACGCAATATTTCTACAATGTAGATGCTTATCTTTATTTTGTTGAACGCTGCCAAAAAGCAGGCATTGAAATCCCGATTATTCCAGGTATTATGCCGATCAATAACTTTTCACAACTTGCCCGTTTTTCTGATGGCTGTGGTGCAGAAATTCCGCGCTGGTTACGCAAACGTCTTGAAGGTTTCCACGACGATACTGAATCATTACAAGCGTTCACTTTAGACTTCCTAACAGGCTTCACCGAAAAACTGATTGATGCCGGCGTGCCTGGCTTACATTTCTACAGTATGAATCGAGTTGATCCTACCCTGACGATATGCCAGCGTTTAGGCCTTGTTAAGTAGAGCTTTACACGAGTCGTCTTTTTCGCCATGCCTGCGTTAAAAATAATCTCAAAATGCTCATTTACATTAGTAAACTGTGCTTTTTCGATAATTTTTGCCTTGGCCTGACAAAAAATACTTATCGTGAAAAACTCTAAACCAAAGACTGAGATAAATTAAGTGAGCTATTTTTCTGACTCACTTGCTGGTGCATTTCAACTTATTTCATCCTTTGACCCTGCTATTTACAAAATAGCCTTCACTTCAGTTTCAATTTCACTCATTGCAGCTCTGTGTGCCGCCTGTCTGGCTATTCCTGCCGGAATCGCCTTTGCACTAAATACGTTTACAGGCAAACGCTTTATTCAACATATTCTCAATACACTGATGGCAATGCCAACGGTTGTAATTGGCTTGTTGTTATATGGCTTATTTAGTCGCTTAGGGCCACTCGGCCATCTAGAACTACTCTATACACCAACCGCCATCATTATTGCAGAAGCATTATTGATCTTCCCGATTATGACTAATTTAACCATTTCTGCAGTAACATCGGCCGATCCCCGTCTAGTACCAACATTAATAAGTTTAGGCGCCAAGCCTATCTCCTTAGCTATTCAAGTCGCGAAACAAATGCGCTTTGCCATTCTTGCAGCCATTATCACCGGTTTCGGAAGAGCCATCGGTGAAGTCGGTGCAGCCATGATGCTTGGGGGAAACATTGAAGGTTTCACCCGCACTATGACAACAGCTATCGCACTTGAAACAAGCAAAGGGGAATTTGAAACAGGTCTCGCGCTAGGACTATTACTGTTGGTCATCGCCTTTCTGGTTAACTTTATTTTATCGTGGTTACAGCGATGACTACACCTGCGTATCAACTACACAATATCAAAGTTCACTACGAACAACGATGTGTGCTTGATATTGCCGATTTATCATTGCCACAAAATAAATGCATTGCCCTGCTCGGTGATAATGGTGCGGGTAAATCAAGCTTGCTCAATTTGCTTGCCTTCACTGCTCAAGCAGATGAGGGAGAAATTATGTTCAAGGGACAACAAACCTCATCTTCTTTATCAAAGGAGCAGAGACAATCGATAGGGTATGTATCTCAACATCCCTTATTATTACAAGGTTCAGTGAATGACAATATTTTGCTCGCACTTAAGCTGCAAGGCATCGAACCACAACAACACAAAATCCTAGCTCAAACAGCGCTTAAACAAGTCAATTTAGAACACCTAGCACAGCAAACAACGGCAACACTGTCAGGCGGTGAATTAAAACGGGTAGCTATTGCTCGTGCTATTGCCTATCAGCCAGATATTTTATTATTAGATGAACCCTTCTCACATTTAGATCAGCACCACTACCAGCAGCTTGAAGCCATTATTCAACAACTCAGCCAACAAAATAAAACCATCATCTTCTCAACACATAATCGCTTGCAAGGTTTAGCATTGGCTGATTCTAGCATTAATCTTGTCAATGGCAGAGTGACCTCTAGCCCTCTGCTTAATCTTTTTCACGGCCATTTACGCAATCAAGTTTTTGATACTGGTCAACTTCAAATACACACCATATCCAATGTTGAAAAGGCACAAAATATTGCAATCGATCCCAATGAAATTATTATTTCCAAACAACCTTTAGAATCAAGTATGCGCAACTGCTTTAATGGCCGATTAACGCTTATAGCTGAAGAAATTGATTCCATCAGGCTCACTGTTGATTGCGGAGAGGTTTTCCATGTTCTTATCAGCTCCGAATCGCTCACACAGCTAGGTTTAAGCCTGGGTTCCACTCTATATTTAAGCTTTAAATCAACCGCAACAAAGGTGTTCTAAAACCTAATTTTTGTGTTAAAAATCCCATTTTATAAAAATAATAATGAAAATATAGTCAGTGGCATGATATTTGCGCTATGATAGAGTCATGATCAATATGTTCAATCAGAAACACCAGTGAAACCATCGTTACAGCTACGCGTAGGCCAAAGCCTATCGATGACCCCACAATTACAGCAAGCAATTCGTTTGTTGCAACTTTCATCACTCGAACTACAGGCTGAAATTCAAGAAGTTATGGAAACCAACCCTCTACTCGAAGTAGAAGAGGATTTTGAGTTTAATGACAACGCGGCACCCGATAAAACCGAAGAACAACAAATCGCTGCCGAAACTCCCGATGCCAGCCAAATTGAAAATGCCGATATTCCTGATGAATTACCTACCGATAGTGAGTGGGAAGATACCTTTGAACAGCCTACTGGCCCTGCCGCCCCTTCTAATCAAGTAAGCACGCCAGGCATCGAGCGAGACAATGAAGACAGTAGCAGTGATTCGTTACAAGAACATCTGTTGTGGCAGCTCCGTTTAACGCCTTTTTCACCTACAGAACATGCCATTGCAACTATTATCATTGATTCAATTGAAGATGATGGTTATCTAAAATCGACCCTAGAAGATATTCAACAAAGTTTAGGCGAAGATCGTGATGAAAGTGACCCAGATAGAATTGAGCTTGATGAAATTGAAGCCGTATTACATCGAATACAACACTTTGATCCGGTCGGTGTAGCCGCTCGTGATCTACGGGAATGTTTATTAATTCAGCTTAAACAATATGAATCCAATGATTTAGAAAACGTTGATTTGCTAACAACCTTAATTGAAGATCATCTTGATACGCTTGCCAAGCGTGACTATGCACAAATTAAGCGTACCCTAAAAATAAGTGAAGAACAGCTCACCGATCTTGTCCGCACGATTCAATTACTCAACCCACGACCAGGCAGTCAAATTCAGGTAGAAAATACCGAATACATCGTGCCTGATGTCTATACACAAAAAGTACATGGCAGATGGCAATTATCACTTAATCCTGATAATGCACCACGCCTACAAGTCGCAGACCATTATGCTCAAATGATAAAACGAGCTGATAATAGTGCCGATAATGTGTATCTAAAAAATAATCTTCAAGAAGCACGCTGGTTTTTAAAAAGCCTGCAAAGCCGTAATGAAACATTGCTTAAAGTATCAACTGCTATTGTTGAGCGGCAAAGAGAATTTTTAGACCATGGCGACGAAGCCATGCGCCCACTTGTATTGCACGATATTGCTGAAGAAGTTGAAATGCATGAATCAACCATTTCACGTGTAACCACAAGAAAGTACATCCACACCCCTCGCGGTATCTATGAATTGAAATTCTTTTTTTCAAGTCATGTCGGTACTGATTCAGGAGGAGAATGTTCTGCCACCGCTATTCGTGCAATTATCAAGAAATTAGTGATCGCAGAAAATCCAAGAAAACCTCTCAGTGATAGTAAAATCGCTGATATTATCGGTGACCAAGGCATTAATGTCGCACGAAGAACCATTGCGAAATATCGTGAAACATTAATGATTCCACCGTCTAACGAACGAAAGCGACTGGTCTAAACCAGTTTCCATTAACCTAGGAGCTAAACACTATGCAATTAAACTTAAGTGGACAACATATTGAAATTACTGACAGTCTTCGTGACCATGTAAATAATAAGTTTGAAAAACTAACGCGCCATTTCGATCATATGACGAACGTTCATGTCATCTTATCTGTTGAAAAGCAGCGCCAAAAAGCCGAAGCCACCGTGCATGCAAGTGGTGCTGATTTATTTGCATCTGATGAAAATGAAAATATGTATACCGCTATTGAACATTTAGTATCAAAATTAGATCGTCAGATCATCAAACATAAAGATAAAATTAAAAATCATCATCAATCTGATGGTGCAAATATGAAACACAACGCAGGCTAAAGAAAAAACTATGTTAATCGCTGCTCTACTCGTCAATTCCGATAATATCCAATGCCAAGATAGCACTGCTACCAGCAAAAAACGGGTTATCGAAACTATTAGCCACCTTTTGGCCGCTAATACAGGTCTTATTTCAGATGATGCCATCTTTGATGCATTATTTGATCGAGAACGATTGGGTAGCACAGGGATAGGAAAGGGCGTGGCTATTCCGCACGCCCGTGTTCCCGGCATTACACATACCATCGCCGCAATGCTAACCCTAAATCGTCCTGTCAATTTTGACGCGACAGATAAAAAAAGCGTCGATATTGTCTTTGCACTATTAGT
>JBJPGE010000064.1:0-10530 GCA_048595465.1 Methylophagaceae bacterium
GTACCGACATCGCATGCCAATGTACGTTTCTTTCTTGCCGAAAAAGAAGGTGAAGAACCAATATGGTGGTTTGGCGGGGGATATGATTTAACGCCTTATTATGGTGTTGAAGAAGATGTCATTGCATGGCATCAAACAGCAAAAGAAGCCTGTGATCCATTTGGTGATAACGTGTACGCTGATTATAAAAAATGGTGTGATGATTACTTCTATTTAAAACATCGTAATGAACCTCGAGGTGTCGGCGGTTTGTTTTTTGATGACCTAAATGAAGGTGGTTTTGAACACTGCTTTAACTTAATGAAAAGCGTGGGTGACAGTTATACCAAAGCCTACTTACCTATTGTACAAAAACGAAAAAATACCAAGTTTGGCGAGCGCGAACGTGATTTCCAGCTCTATCGTCGTGGCCGTTATGTAGAGTTCAATTTGGTTTATGATCGCGGCACATTATTCGGCCTACAATCAGGTGGTCGAACCGAATCAATCTTAATGTCATTGCCACCTTTGGTGAAATGGCAATATAATTGGCAACCAGAAACGGGATCTCCGGAAGATGCCCTATACCAAAAATTTCTTAAACCACGTAATTGGCTAAATTTATAATGAAAGAAAAAAGATTAAAAGGTGCTATAAAGTACTGGAATGGCAGAAAAGGCTTTGGCTTTATTATTCCTGAAAATGACGATAAACAAATTTTCGTTCACATTAAAGCTTTCACAGAGCGCAAAGGTAAGCCTATCATTGGCCAAGAAGTCACTTACACATTGTCTGCTGATGATCAAGGACGTCCACGTGCTGAGAATGTGATGAATGCCGCAGATGATGTTGCATCAGAAAGCTCATCAATAATGATGATTGCTGCTGTCGCGGTTGTGGTTATTGTTGCTGTAGCAGTTTATCTTTGGGTTTAAACGTAAGTAAAAATCTCTAATTGAAATAGCTTAGAATAATTTGTAAAAGCTCTTTTATGGGCGAGATGAATAATCCAAACCCGAGTACAGCTAGAAAAATCACTAGGTTTAACGAGGTTGGAGAGGTTGTTTGTTTTCCTTCTTCAGCTTTGTCTTCCAAAGCTTTTATTTTTTCAAAGTTAAAATCATGGATGGATAATTGCGATCCTGTGTAAACGGAAACATCTCTTGCACCAGCTCCAGAGGCCAATTCCAATAATACGCGGTGCTCAATCATGGTGAGTCCTCCTTCCAGCTTTTCCATCGGATGGATGGCGACAAGTGGTGCTGCAGCAATCAATTTTTTGTGGTGCAATGTTTGAAAAATATGCTGTAATATTTTTTCACCTATTGTGAAATCAGCGATTAAAACTCTAGGATGGGAAAAGGGATTGATTATTGTTATATTGCTTCCAGTAACCATCGAGGAGTTATTGCCAACAGCTATAACATCTCGACCTTTGTCAGTTGTTTCGAATGCAAGAAAAGGCTTTTCATCAAAGACCTTTCCGGTATTGATATCGGTAACTTTGATGCGGTTTTCCCATATTTGAACATATAATGTTGTACTTAGCTTAGAGAGAAATCTTTCAAGCATTACAGCGCCTTACTCATCACTTGCCAAAGAAGCCAGTTGATCTGCCTGATATTCATTAATCAATGGCTCAATCACCTGCTCAAGATCACCGCCCATAATTTCAGCTAATTTGTATAAGGTTAAGTTAATACGGTGATCGGTCATGCGACCTTGTGGGTAGTTATAGGTGCGAATACGTTCACTTCTGTCACCACTGCCGACTTGTAACTTACGGGTTTCGGCTTGTTCTGAATCAATTTTATCTTGTTGCTCTGACATAATGCGCGCCGCCAAAACTGACATCGCTTGCGCACGGTTTTTATGCTGTGAGCGTTGGTCTTGGCACTCAACGACGATACCCGTCGGTAAATGAGTGAGTCGAATTGCTGAGTCGGTTTTATTAACATGCTGGCCACCAGCACCGGATGCACGGAAGGTATCAACACGAAGATCGGCAGGGTTAATCACCACTTGGTCAATTTCATCTACTTCAGGCATGATGGCGACGGTACAGGCCGAGGTGTGGATGCGGCCTTGTGATTCGGTTTCGGGCACACGTTGTACACGATGACCGCCTGATTCAAACTTCATGCGTGAAAAGGCACCATCACCAATAATTTTAATAACTACTTCTTTATAGCCGCCTTGTTCGCTTTCTTGTACATTGATTAGCTCAACACCCCATTTGCGTGATTCGGCATAACGGCTATACATGCGATATAAATCGCCTGCAAACAAGGCGGCTTCATCACCACCCGCACCTGCACGAATTTCTAAGAAAATATTGCGTTGATCATTGGGATCTTTTGGTAATAATAATTTTTGTAAGGTCAACTCTAATGCTTGCTCTGATGCTTGTGCTTCGGCTAATTCTTCTTTAGCCATTTCACGCATTTCTTTGTCATCTTCTTTGAGCATTTCTTTGGCGTCATCAATGGCGACCAAACTGTTTTTATAAGCAGTAAAGTTCTTCACAATAGGTTCTAGCTGTGCATATTCTTGTGATAATGCGCGAAACTTATTTTGATCGGCCATTGTTTCTGGCTCGGCTAATAAACCGGCAATCTCTTCATGGCGTTCGATAAGAGTTTCTAATTTATGCTTAATTGATTCTTTCACGTTAAAGTATCTCTATTTATCTTGAATATTGAACAGGCTACGGGCCGCTTCAATTAAATTATTGTCAGTGTCTAAGCCCGATTGTCGTAGTTGTCGACTTGGCTCATGTAATAGTTTTTTGGTTAGCGTGCGGGCTAATTCGCTGACAACTTGTTCTGCTGATTGACCTTGTGCAAGTTGTTTTTTTGCTTTATTAAGTAAGTGTTCACTCTCTGATTCCGCACGCTCTCTTATTGCAGTTATAACTGGAACAGCATCTTGAGTGCGGATCCAAGCCATAAAGTGTTCAACTTGTGTATCGATAATTTCTTCGGCTTGTTGCGCTGCTTCACGACGTGATTGCAGGTTCTCATCAATGATGTCGTGCAAGTCATCAACACAATATAAATAGACATCTTCTAGGTTGGCGACTTCAGGTTCGATATCACGCGGAACAGCAATATCAACCATAAATATGGGGCGGCGTTTGCGCTGTTTTAATGCCCGTTCAACGGCGCCTTTTCCTAAAATAGGTAGTTGACTGGCGGTAGAACTGATGACGATATCGGCTTCTGGCAAATGAGTGGGCATTTCGCTAAGACTAATGGCATAGCCATCAACAGCCATGGCTAAATTGTGTGCTCGTTCAATGGTGCGATTTGCAATAATAATGCGGCCTACACCGTTATCACGAAGGTGGCGAGCAGCTAGCTCGATGGTTTCGCCTGCGCCAATTAATAATGCGGTTGAGTCAGATAGTTTGCTGAAAATTTGTTTGGCTAGACTGACCGCAGCAAAGGCAACTGAAACAGGGCTGCTTCCGATTGCGGTATCCGTACGCACTTGTTTGGCGACGGTGAAAGCGTGCTGAAATAAACGGCCTAAGACTTTTTGTAGCGAACCATTATTAAGTGCGTGGCTGTAGGCTGTTTTTATTTGCCCTAAAATTTGTGGCTCGCCTAACACCATAGAATCGAGCCCGCACGCGACACGAAACAAATGATTAATCGCATCGTCACCTTGATGGCAATAGAGGAATTCATCTAAGCTATTTTCAGCTTGTTGATGAAATTGGTGCAACCAAGGGCTGATTATGTTGTCAGAGTCATCATCAATGTAACAATAGATTTCGGTGCGGTTACAGGTGGATAGAATAACGGCTTCAATAACGCTAGGATGTTCAGTTACAGACACCAACGCATTAGGGAGAATATCGTCATTAAAGACAATATTTTCACGAATGTGAACTGGCGCTGTTTTATGGTTAATACCATAGGTGACAAATTGCATATAGGGTGGTTAGTCGTCGTTAAATGCTGGTAAACTCTACAGCTGTTATTTGATTAAACCGCTATTCTAGCAAAATCAGGCTTTAGGATCGTTTTTTATGAGTTTTTTACAGCACTATTTAATAAGTGTAATTCGTTTATTTAAGCAGGCTTCACTCTTTAGTATGCCCATATTGCTTGTGGCATGTGTGGCGACACCGGTGCAGAAAACGGATGAACCTCTTGTTGAGCCTCAAGTAGTTGAGGAGGTTAAAGCCGAGCTTGTAGCGGAACCTGAAGTTGAACCTTTGCCGCTCACACCTGAACTTATTTATTATCTTACTGTCGCTGAAATCGCCGGCCAGCGTGGGCAAATGGGCACAGCGGTAGATTTATATTATAAAGCTTCAACGGTCTCAGAATCTTCATCTCTTGCGAGCCGATCAGCAGAAATTGCGCTTTTTTCACGTGATCAAAAGCGTATCGACCGCGCTTTAAAACGATGGACTGAAGTTGATCCGGATGATGCTGAAATTTATATTACCCGTGCACCTTTCCTCATGTTGCAAAATGATTTTGATGGCGTGGTAGAGGCGGTAAATATTGCGCTTAAATTATCGCCAGATAGATCACGTGAATTTTTGTCACGTGTCTCAGACAATTTGATTGAACTAGCCAGTGCTGATCAAGCTATGCATGTGATTGAGCAATTAGAGCTCTATAAAAAGAATGATCCCGAAGCCTTGTTTGCTTATAGCCGGTTAGCCTCTTTTTCAAAGCGTTACGATGATGCGTTACCTGCAGTTGAACAAGTATTGGAACAGCAAGTTAATCGCGAAGATGCGTTAGTTCTTAAAGCCGAAATTCTGCAAAGTATTGGCGAGGGTGACAAGGCGATTGCAGTATTAAAACAAGCGGCGATCCAAGATGGAGCAAGTGTTTCAGTTAGGTTTTCTTATGCCAAGTTGTTGGGGCAAAATAAAAAGATAGATGAGTCTCGCGCTGCATTTCAGCAGTTGCATGCTGAGCAGCCTGAAAATGAAGAGGTGATTTTTGCTTTAGGGTTGCTTGCGATGGAAGAGCAAGATGGTGAAGTAGCAAAAGGGTATTTCAACAAATTGATTGTGCTAGGTGACCGTGGTCAGCAAGCTTCTTATTTTATGGGTTTGGCGGAAGAGTTAAACAAGGATAATGACGCCGCCCTGATTTGGTATGCTTCAGTGCCTGCGGATAGCCAACGATTTAACGCTGCTCAGACTCGCTACATTAACCTGTTGGCGGATAATGGCGACTTAAACAAAGCGCGTTTGCATTTAAAACTACTTCGAAAAGAACAACCAAAAAGAGCGATTCAATATTATTTATTCGAAGCACAATTTCTAATTGAGCGAGGCCAAAAACAAGCCGCGTTTGATCTTTATACTGAAGCGCTTAAAGAAAATGTCGGAAATTTTGATTTATTGCATGGTCGGGCGATGGTTGCCGAGCCTTTAAATCGTTTAGATGTGTTAGAAAAAGACCTGAATGAGATATTAGAAAAAGATCCGAATAATCACCAAGCATTAAATGCGTTGGGCTACACCTTGGCCGATCGTACAGATCGCTATCAAGAAGCCTTTGAACTGATTAATAAGGCCGTGGCACTGAAGCCTGACGATGCCTTTTATTTAGATAGTTTAGGTTGGGTTTATTATCGTTTGGGTGAATTAGAAAAAGCGGTGGATTATTTAAGACAGGCTGTCGTAATACGGCCAGATGTGGAATTGCTTACACATTTAGGTGAAGTGTTGTGGGTGCAAGGAAAGCATGATGAAGCTAAACAAATTTGGCAGAAAGCTACCAAAAAAGAGGCAACAAATAAGTTATTAAATGACACCATGCGCCGTCTTGAGCAGTAAATATGTTTAGAAGTCTGGTTTTATTATTTGTGGTAAGCCTTGTTTTAACTGCATGTACACCAATTTGGCAGACGCGTCCGGATGTGAGCCCTGAGACATTAGCGCAGGCGCGACAAATAGAATTATTACAATTTAATAATTGGAAAATTCAAGGCAGAACCGTTATTAGGAATAAGCAAGAAGCATGGAATGTGGGCCTGCGCTGGCAACAAAATAATAATGAATTCCAAATACAGCTATTGGGTCCCTTTGCTCAAGGTGGCGTGAGCATAGAAGGTGATGATAAGTCTGTGATTATGACGCTGGATGATGGGCAGAAATTGCAGTCGACTAATGCGGAAGATCTAATAACTAAAACATTAGGCGTGCAGTTGCCTATTAATGCTTTGCGAGATTGGGTGCGAGGTTTGCCGCATCAGCAATCAAAAATTGAGTTGATTGAATATGATGATGAAGGCCAAATAATTCATTTAGTTCAACAAGGATGGGACATTGATTTTAAACGTTATGTGCCTTTTAAGCAGTATTCCTTGCCTTCTAAAGTATTCATTACGCAGCCTGATCGCAGCCTACGACTGGTGATTACGTCTTGGAAAAGTAGTCCATGATCTCATGGCCCGCACCCGCAAAAATAAATTTATTTTTGCATATTACAGGGCAGCGAAATGATGGCTATCATGAACTACAAACGGTATTTCAATTTCTAGATTATTGCGATTATTTGCAATTTGAAATAACAGAACAATCAGATATTCAATTAATGCATTCTATTGAGGGTGTGAATGATAATGATAACTTGATTATGCGTGCTGCAAAATTGCTACAAAACTATGCCAAAGTTGAGCAGGGAGCGCTCATTTCATTAGATAAAAAACTACCAATGGGTGGAGGTTTAGGTGGAGGGAGTTCAAATGCTGCCACCACTTTAGTAGCATTAAATCAGCTTTGGAAATGTCAGTTATCTAGTGATGATTTAGCGCAACTTGGAATTGGTTTAGGCGCAGATGTACCTATTTTTATCCATGGCCATGCTGCTTGGGCAGAAGGTGTAGGTGAAGAATTGTTAGCAATATCACCGCCTGAGCCATGGTATGTGGTCATTGTCCCACATTGTCATGTATCGACAGCTGAAATATTTGCATCGCCTGAATTGACTAGAGACTGCAGATCTATCACAATATCGCGCTTCCTTTCGGGGGAGGGCAGGAATGTTTGTGAGGACGTGGTGTTAAAGGATTACCCGGCTGTTGCTGAAGCGTTAGATTGGTTGTCTCGTTATGGGTCACCAAGAATGACGGGAACAGGGGCATGTGTTTTTGCTGATTTTGAAAGTCAGCAGCAAGCACAAAAAGTGCTAGAGATATTGCCAGAAAACTGGCAAGGCTTTATCGCAAAAGGGTGTAATGAGTCACCGCTCACACAATGCATGAAAATGGATGCATAACATAGCTGCAAAATGTTAAAATAAGTTTATCTGTTGGGGTATCGCCAAGCGGTAAGGCACAAGGTTTTGATCCTTGCATTCCCAGGTTCGAATCCTGGTACCCCAGCCATTTTTTTGTTTGACAAAACCTCGGCGCATTTACTGTGAGCAAAAATAGACTACTCCAATTACAAGAACGCACTGCAGATAACAGCATGATGGTGTTTTCTGGCAATGCTAATCGTGAACTATCACGAAGTATTGCAAAATTTCTCAATGTACCTTTAGGTAAAGCAACGGTAGAGTCATTTAGTGATGGCGAAATCATGGTTGAGATTTTGGATAATGTGCGCGGTAAAGATGTATTTATCGTTCAGCCCACTTCTATGCCGGCAAATGATAACTTAATGGAATTAATGGTGATGACGGATGCTATTCGTCGTGCCTCAGCTAAACGAATCACATTGGTAATACCGTATTTTGGCTATTCTCGACAAGATCGTCGACCACGCTCTGCCCGCGTAGCTATAACAGCTAAAGTTGTTGCAAATATGTTAACCGGCGTAGGTGCTGATCGCGTGTTAACGGTTGATTTGCATGCCGACCAAATTCAAGGGTTCTTTGATTGTCCGGTTGATAATGTGTATGCCTCGCCTGTTTTATTAGGTGATATTTGGAAGCAAAAACTGCAAGATCTAGTGGTTGTTTCGCCTGATATTGGTGGTGTGGTACGTGCCCGTGCACTGGCTAAATTATTAGATGTAGAGTTGGCAATTGTTGATAAGCGCCGTCCTAAACCTAATGTTGCTAAGGTAATGAATATTATTGGTGATGTTGAAGGCCGATCATGTGTATTGATTGACGATATGGTTGATACAGCGGGGACATTATGTGCTGCCGCAGCTGCATTAAAAGAAAAAGGTGCCGCACGGGTTGTGGCCTATTGTACGCATCCTGTTTTATCTGGGGCGGCAATTGAGAATATTGAAGCATCAGTTTTGGATGAGTTGGTTATAACCAATACCATTCCATTACAAAAACATGCAAAAGCCTGCAAAAAAATTCGGGAATTAAGTATTGCCGAAATGCTTGCTGAAGCAATGTATAGAATTAGTAACGAAGAGTCAGTAAGTTCTCTTTATATGGATTAACAGCTTTTATAGCTGTTGTTTGAAGATGTCTCTCTGGTCGCAAGAGAGACAGTGTTAGCCGCCAATAGGCGGCGTTTTTAATGGACATTACGGTGTTCATAGTTTTGGAGAAAAAAATGAAAAATTTATTTGAAGTTCAAGCTGAACTACGTACTGACGCGGGGAAAGGTGCGAGCCGCCGCCTACGTCATGCCGGTCAAGTTCCAGCTATTGTATATGGTGGCAAAGATGCGCCAGTATCTATTTCACTGGAACACAACAAGTTCCTTCGCCATCTTGAAGAAGAAGCATTTTATGCTCATATTCTTACACTGGAAATTGACGGCAAGAAAAACAAAGTCGTATTAAAGGACTTACAACGTCATCCAGCAAGTGATGTTCGCATTATGCATGCTGACTTTTTGCGTATTGATGCTAATCAAGCAATGACAATGACGGTACAACTTCACTTTATTGGTGCAGATGTTGCGCCAGGTGTTAAAGAAGGCGGTGCGGTTTCTCACTTAATGACGGATGTTGAGATTTCTTGTATGCCAGCTGATTTACCTGAGTACATTGAAATTGATATTTCTACTTTAGAGTTAGATGCAAGTATTCACTTAACAGAGCTTGTATTGCCAAAAGGCGTTACATTGACAGCATTATCACATAGCCAAGATGAGGCTTTAGAAGAAGGCGAACGTTCTTCTTATGACCAAGCTGTTGTCAATATTCATACGCCTCGCGTTGTTGTTGAAGTTGAAGAAGATGAAGTTGATGCTGGTGATGTAGAAGTAGCTGGTGAAGAAGCATCTGAAGAATCTGAAGACTAAATACTCGTGACCAATGAATTTGCAGATTTCTAGCACCTATATTGAATGCGCTAGCCGCGTTATATTATCGAGCAATAGAATGACTATTACATCGATAATATGCCTTGCTAGCCCATCCATTATACGCACTAGAAAAGCAGCAAATTCATTGATAACGAGTATGTTCAGCTGAGGGTCTAAAATGGCTAACTGGTTAATCGCCGGCTTGGGCAACCCGGGTCCTCAATATGAACACACCCGACATAATGTTGGGTTCTGGTGGCTGGATCAACTGGCCCATGAAATGAATGTTAACTTTGCTGTTGACAGTAAATATCATGGCCAGTTGGCTCAGTGCCAACTTTCAGGAAGCAAGCTGTTTTTATTAAAACCGATGCAATTTATGAATCGCAGTGGCCAATCGGTTGCGGCATTAGCTAATTTTTATAAAATTCCCCCAACCAACATACTTGTTATTCATGATGAGCTTGATTTGCCTGCTGGCACAGCTCGCCTGAAAAAAGGTGGTGGTCATGGTGGTCATAATGGTTTGCGCGATATCATTTCGTGTACAGGCAGCAAAGATTTTTTACGGTGCCGCTTAGGGATCGATCACCCCGGCAACAGTAAAGATGTGTCTAATTATGTGCTCAGCAAACCGTCACAATCAGACAGGCAAGCGATCACAAATGCAATGGATGATTCATTAAGAGTTTTGCCTGATGTACTGTCAGATGATTTAGAAAAAGCCATGAACTGGCTACATTCACAATGAGAACGTTCACGAGTCGTCTTTTCCGCCATGCCGGCGTTAAAAATAGTTTCAAAATGCTCATTTACACTAGTAAACTGCGCTTTTTAAACTATTCTTGCCTTGTCATGACGAAAAATACTTATAGTGAAAGCTCTCATATCAAATTAATATTTAGGAAATATCATGGGATTCAAATGTGGCATTGTTGGCCTACCCAACGTAGGTAAATCAACCTTATTCAATGCATTAACTCAGGCAGGTATCGAGGCGCAAAACTATCCATTTTGTACGATTGAGCCTAATGTGGGTGTTGTACCGGTTCCTGATTCTAGAATGGATGCATTAGCTGAAATCGTTTCACCAGAGCGTGTGCTTCCGACGACAATGGAATTTGTTGATATTGCAGGTCTTGTTGCCGGAGCATCAAAAGGCGAAGGTCTTGGTAATAAGTTCTTAGCGAACATCCGTGAAACAGATGCGATTGCGCATGTTGTACGCTGCTTTGAAGATGACAATGTTATTCACGTAGCTAATAAAATATCACCACTGGATGATATTGAAGTCATTAACACCGAACTTGCTTTAGCGGACTTAGAAAGCGTAGATAAAGCAATTAC
>JBJPGE010000065.1:0-10479 GCA_048595465.1 Methylophagaceae bacterium
ATTAAGCAATACCACGGTGGTTCATGCGCGCATCGAGCAGGCAGAATTGCCTAAATATGACATGGTAACCGCCCGTGCCTTCGCAAAAATTGATGAGATCATTGATTTAGCTGGCCGACATTGCGATGATGCAGGTTCGTTATTATTAATGAAAGCGACTAAACCTGAAGATGAATTGTCCGAAATGATGGATGACTTTAAACTTCAGCAAGTTGTTTCCTTAAATGTGCCAGGTTGTGCTGGTGAGCGGCATTTAGTATGTTTGCTTAAAAACTAAGGTTAAGAAATGGGTAATATTTACGCAGTAACAAATCAAAAAGGCGGTGTGGGCAAGACGACTACAACCGTCAATTTGGCTGCTTCGTTGGCGGAGAATGGTAAAAAAGTATTATTAATTGATCTTGATCCTCAAGGTAATGCAACAACGGGTTGTGGCGTGGATAAAGAGACACTTGAAACCAGCAGTTATGATGTCATTATGACGACATCAACAGCAGCGGATGCAATTGTTTCGCCTGAAGACTTATCCTTTGATGTTATGCCAACCAATGCAGATCTTACCGCGGCTGAAATTCAGCTTATCGATGTTAAATTACGTGAGCATCGTTTGCGGGTTGCCTTAGAATCAACACGTGATCGCTATGATTATATTTTAATTGATTGTCCGCCATCATTAAGTATGCTGACAGTTAATGCCTTAGTGGCTGCGAAAGGCGTGATAATTCCGATTCAATGTGAATATTATGCTTTGGAAGGCTTATCTTCATTATTAAAGACGATTGAACGCATCAAACAACGCGCCAATCCAAGTTTAGAAATAACCGGTCTAGTGCGCACCATGTTTGATACGCGGAATAATTTGGCGAACGAAGTATCACGTCAACTGATTACCCATTTTGGCAATAAAGTATTTCACACCATGATCCCTAGAAATGTACGATTAGCGGAAGCACCAAGCCACGGCATACCGATAGTAAAATATGATCGTTCATCGCGCGGTTCGTTGGCACACATGGCATTGGCAAGTGAATTTGTACGCCGTGAAAATAAGAAGGATATATACCCGTGACCATTCAGTTTGCAGATTTCCCAGCCCCCATCCTGAATTGGCTGGCTGTGTTATATTATCAAGCAATAGGACGGCTATTACATTGATAATATGCCTTGCCAGCCTATCCATTATAGGCACTGGAAAACAACAAACTGAACGATAACGGGTATAGAGATGGTAGGCAAAAAAAGAGGTTTAGGGCGGGGTTTAGATGCGTTGCTGGCGGATGTGCAGCACGAAGATGAAAGCCTAGACGATAGCCTGCAACATTTCCCATTGGATATGATCCAGCCAGGAAAATATCAACCGCGAATTGATATGGCAGAAGATTCGCTGGAAGATTTGGCTGATTCAATTCGTTCGCAAGGTGTGGTTCAACCTATTGTGGTGCGATCTATTGATGGTGGCCATTACGAAATAATTGCGGGTGAGCGTCGCTGGCGGGCCTCTAAATTAGCCGGGTTGGATACGATTCCTGCTATTGTGCGTGAGGTCTCCGATCGCAGTGCTATCGCCATGGCATTAATCGAAAATATTCAACGTGAAAACTTAAACCCGATGGAAGAAGCCAATGCCTTGCATCGTCTGCGTGAAGAGTTTGATTTAACACATCAAGAAGCAGCAGAAGCCGTAGGGCGTTCTCGCGCCGCTGTCTCAAATTTATTACGCTTGCGTAACTTGAATGAAGATGTGAAACGATTGCTTGAAAATGGCGATCTTGAAATGGGTCATGCCCGTGCCTTATTAGCATTAGAAGGCCAGGCTCAATCCAAAGCGGCTAGTGATATTGTTGAAAAAGGATTATCGGTTCGTGAAACAGAGCAGCTTATTCGCCGTTTATCCAAAGCTTCTAAAGAGAAACCGCATCAATCAGATGCACTATTAGAAGAACTAGATAATATTGAAAAATTGATTGCTGGCAAATTAGGTCAGCGTTTTGCGCTTAAGCATAGTGCCAGTGGCAAGGGTAAACTAGTGATTGATTATTCAGATGTGGCAGATTTAAGAGAAATTGTTAAACGTATAAAGTAACCGAATTTATCTATTAGCAATAAAAAAGCCGTGATGGGAAACCATCACGGCTTTTTTGTTTTCGATTGATTTTATGGTTATAACTATTAAGCAGTGGTGTTTGAAACCTTACGGCGTAAACCCAAGAAACCTAATAACGCAGGCGCAAATAAGAACAATGCTGCTGGTACAGGTACTGCTGATACAGTAAGTACACGGATCCAATCACCTGGTTCAGAAACTAACATATGAAGCCTTAAAAAATTACCTGCAACAACACCATAGCTATCATTACCTTCTAATCCTTGAGCGTTAAAAGGAGATGCTGTGCCCGTTGTGAAATAATCATTAAATGCTGCAAATAAACTATCTGTGTTTGTCATTAGGTTACCTGGTTGATCAGACATAACACCGACAATATCACCATCAAACTCCCATGTTGATGTAGTATCTGCGTTTGGTGTGCCCACCGCAGTATTCAGAAATATAAGATGACTATCCACTCGCATGCCTGCAGCAACGGTGCCGCCAACAATGCCATGACCCGTATCAACAGTGACAGCACTACCTAATAAAACACCCTGCTGCTCATTAAAACCTTGTTGGTGATCATTAGTTATACTATCTTCCTGGACGCTGACGGCGGCAATGATTTCACCGCCACCAACAACACCGACTAGAGCCGCTTGTGCTTGAACCGACAATAATAATGCCGATAATAAAATTAGAAATTTTTTCATAACATTTTCCTCATTCGAAAAATGCAACCCAGCCATCTTTGTAATTTAAGACCTGTAGCTTTCCGTTACTTGGCTCACGCCAAGGTTGGCTATAAAATGCAATATTGCACCCATATTACAGCATAGGTATCGTTAATAAGTAACCCCCTGAATTGGGGGGGGTAGGGCCTTATAAACTGGGCGATTAAAGGCAATACTCTGATCTTGAGAAAATGTCTATTGTACTAAAGTACAAGGCGCCATGATTGTAGAATAATTCACAATTTCAATTGACCCAATAGCCTGACTATCAGTATAATAGCCGCTTTTGCACAAGCAGAAATTGAAAACCCAGTGAATATTGACCGTCGAGTAAGAGTTCAACCGATTAATAATCTTTTGAAGCGACAGCTCATGGTGCTGGTAGGGATAATTTTAATACTCCTTTGGTGGCAAGGAAGTAGCGCAGCGGTAGCCTGTTGTTTTGGCGGATGTATCGCGGTTGCTAATACGCTGTTACAAAGGTGGCATTTGATTGCTTCGGTAGAATACGCCAAATCAGATGCAGGAAAGAATTTACGGAAAGCTTATAGTTGTGTAACACAGCGATGGATATTAACCATCGTGATGTTTGCAGTTGGATTTGCGGTGTTGAAATTTTTACCACTGCCATTGATGACTGGATTTATTGTGACGCAATTGGCTTTGTTATTTGGAATCAAGAATCAGGCATAACTAAAAAGATGGCTAGCGAAACACTTACTTCCTCAGAATATATAAGACACCATTTACAAAACCTAACCTTTGGTCAACACCATGACGGTTCGTGGGGTTTGGCACATGATGCGGCGGAAGCAGCAGATATGGGTTTTTGGTCAATCAATGTAGATAGTATGGCAATGACCCTTATTTTGGGTGGTCTGCTAATGTGGTTTTTCCGCAGCGTAGCAAAGAAAGTTGAGGCAGGTGTTCCTACCGGCGCTCAAAACTTCGCTGAGTGGGTTATTGATTTTATAAACGACAGCGTTCGCGGCTCGTTTACAGGTAGAAATCCGGTGGTAGCACCGCTGGCGTTTACCATCTTCCTTTGGGTCTTCTTAATGAATCTAATGGATTTACTTCCTATTGATTTAGTGCCTGAAATTGCTAAATTCATTGGCTCAAATGTATTTGGTATGGATCCTCATGCAGTATTCTTTAAAGTAGTGCCTTCAACTGATCCTAATGTTACCTTTGGTATGGCATTTGGTGTGTTTGCACTTGTTATGTATTACACAATAAAAATTAAAGGTGTTGGCGGTTTCATGGGTGAACTAACATTGCAGCCATTTGAATCTAAAAACATCGTCTTAAAAATCTTATTTATTCCAATTAACTTTATATTAGAGTTTGTATCGTTAATTGCAAAACCCATTTCATTGTCATTACGGTTGTTCGGTAATATGTATGCAGGTGAAATGATATTTATCTTGATTGCAATCATGTTCAGTGCGGGTGCTGCTTTAGCTGCATTCGGTGGATTGTTACAGGTAGGTTGGGCTATTTTCCATATTTTAATTATTACTTTGCAAGCGTTTATCTTTATGACGCTGACCATTGTATATTTAGATATGGCGCACCACGAACACTAATACTTTTAAATCACTAAATTTTTACTTTAAATCGTAGGAGAACAAAATGGAATCAGCATTACTTTATATCGCAGGCGCATTAATGATGGGTTTAGGTGCTTTAGGCGCAGCTGTAGGTATCGGTATCTTGGGTGGTCGCTTTTTAGAAGGCGCAGCTCGTCAACCAGAATTAATCCCAATGCTTCGTACACAATTCTTCATTGTTATGGGTCTTGTTGATGCGGTACCAATGATTGCTGTTGGTTTAGCAATGTACATTCTGTTTGCGGTTGCATAATAGTCGTTTAAGTTTAAAACACTATTAGCAATTATAAAGAGGTACAAACATGAATCTTAATGCAACCATTATTGGACAAATGATAGCGTTTGCTATTTTTGTCGCATTTTGCATGAAGTATGTATGGCCACCTATTATGGCTGCACTGGAAGAGCGCACTAAGAAAATTGCGGATGGCCTTGCAGCAGCAGAACGTGGCAGACATGAACAAGAATTAGCTGAAAAGCGTGCACAACAAGTTATTCACGAAGCGAAAGATCAAGCGAATGAAATTATTTCACAAGCTCAACGTCGCGGAAATGAAATTGTTGATGAGTCGAAAGACACAGCACGTGTTGAAGGCGAGCGTATTTTGATTTCGGCTCAAGCAGAAATTGAACAAGAAGCAAATAAAGCTAAAGATGAGCTTCGCACGCAAGTGGGTAGTATCGCTCTGGCGGGTGCTGAAAAAATTCTTGGTCGTGAGATTGATAAAAAATCGCATACTGCTTTGTTAGAAGAATTGGTTAGCCGGATCTAGGGGGGCAATAGAATGGCTGAAGCAATTACTATCGCTCGTCCATACGCACATGCTGTTTTTGGCATTGCAAATGAAAAAGGCGAGTTGAAAGCATGGTCTGAGCTACTTGCGGTGTTATCGCACTGTGTGGCGCAACCAGAAGTGCAGTCTGTTATTAGTAGTCCAGCAGTGAGCGATGAACAGGTTATTGATCTGTTAGCGAATGTCTCTGGCAAATTGATGACGGATGATGCACGAAACTTTCTAGCCGTATTGGCACAAAATAATCGTTTATCGTTGTTAGCTGATATTGACGTGATTTATCAAGAATTACGCGAAGAAGCTGAACAAATGATGACGGCAGATGTGACATCAGCATTAAAACTCACCGTGAAACAAGAGAAAGATATTTCAGCAGCGTTGAAAAAACGCTTGGGTCGAGATATCACCTTGAATACAAGTGTTGATAAAACCTTGTTGGGCGGTGCGATTATTCGAGCAGGAGATACCATCATTGATGGATCTGCCTTGGGAAAATTGAACAGACTAGCTAATGCCATTGGCTAATAGCTTGTTATAGAGGAAACAAAGATGCAACTGAATTCAGCAGAAATCAGTGACCTGATCAAAAAGCAAATTGAAAGCTTTGATGGGGCAACTGAAGCACGCACAGAAGGTACTGTAGTCGGAATTACCGATGGTATTATCCGTGTTCATGGTTTAGCCGACGTAATGGCGGGGGAAATGCTTGAATTCCCAGGCAATACTTTTGGTATGGCTTTAAACTTAGAACGTGACTCTGTAGGTGCTGTGGTATTAGGTCCTTACACACACATTTCAGAAGGCGACAGTGTTAAATGTACTGGGCGTATTTTAGAAGTACCCGTAGGTGAAGCTCTTTTAGGTCGTGTTGTTGATGCATTGGGCCAACCAATCGATGGTAAAGGCGATATTGCCACTACAGAAACTTCTCCTATTGAGAAAGTTGCTCCAGGTGTTATCTCACGCCAATCGGTTGATCAACCACTTCAAACAGGTTTGAAATCAGTTGATGCAATGATTCCAGTGGGTCGTGGCCAACGTGAGTTAATCATCGGTGATAGACAAACTGGTAAAACAGCGATTGCTGTTGATACTATTATCAACCAAAAAGGTACAGGCGTTAAATGTATCTATGTTGCGATTGGTCAAAAAGCATCTTCTATTGCTAACGTTGTTCGTAAATTAGAAGAGCACGGTGCACTTGAATTTACAACAATTGTTGCCGCTGCTGCATCTGATGCTGCTGCTTTACAATTTATCGCTCCTTACTCAGGTTGCTCAATGGGTGAGTACTACCGTGATAAAGGTGAAGATGCATTAATCATTTATGATGATTTGACTAAACAAGCTTGGGCTTACCGTCAAGTATCATTATTATTACGTCGTCCACCAGGTCGTGAAGCATACCCAGGTGACGTTTTTTACATTCACTCTCGTTTATTAGAGCGTGCATCACGTGTTAGTGCTGATTATGTAGAACAAATAACAGGCGGCAAAGTGAAAGGCCAAACAGGTTCTTTAACTGCATTGCCTATCATTGAAACACAAGCCGGTGACGTATCTGCATTCGTACCAACCAACGTAATCTCGATTACAGATGGTCAGATCTTCTTAGAAACTGACTTATTTAACTCAGGTATTCGCCCTGCGATTAATGCTGGTTTATCTGTATCGCGTGTAGGTGGTGCAGCTCAAACTAAAATCGTTAAGAAGTTAGGTGGTGGTACTCGTCTAGATTTGGCTCAATATCGTGAATTAGCAGCATTTGCTCAATTTGCTTCTGATTTAGATGAAGCAACACGTAACCAAATCCAACGTGGTCAGCGCGTTACTGAGTTAATGAAACAGCCGCAATATCAGCCGTTATCAATTGCTGAAATGTCGCTGTCATTATTTGCAGCGAACGAAGGTTTTATCGATGATGTTGACGTTGAGAAAGTAGGCGATTTTGAAGCGGCATTATTATCATATATGAACTCTAACCAAGCTGAGTTGATGGGTAAAATTAATTCAACAGGTGGTTTTGATAAAGACATTTCAGGTGCAATGACATCTGCGATTGAAAGTTTCAAAACAACTGGCAGTTGGTAATCGGAGCGTAAGCAATGGCTAGCGGCAAAGAGATACGGACTCAGATAGCAAGCATCAAAAACACGCAGAAGATTACGCGTGCGATGGAGATGGTTGCTGCGAGTAAAATGCGTAAAGCTCAAGAGCGTATGGCGGCAACACGACCTTACTCAGATAAGATCCATAACGTCATCAAACATTTGGCTTATGCACACCCTGAATACAAACATGTGTATTTACAAGATCGTGTAGAAGAAAAACGTGTTGGCTACATTGTCGTTTCATCTGATCGTGGTTTATGTGGTGGCTTGAATAATAATTTATTCAAAACTGTGTTGAAGGACATTTCTGGAAAAATTGATAAAGGTCTAGAAGTTGATGTCTGCACAATTGGTCAAAAAGCATCAGGGTTTTTTAGCCGAATGCCTGTGAACCATGCAGGGCAAGCCGTTCAACTAGGTGATGCACCTCATCCACATGAATTAGTGGGTGCAGTGAAAGTAATGTTGGATGCCTATGATGAAGGCCGAATTGATAGCTTGTACCTTGTTTATAATGAGTTTGTGAATACCATGACTCAAGAAAACAAGTCAGTTAAGTTGTTGCCTGCTAAAGCTGAAGAGCCAAGTGAAGAGATGTCTCATCACTGGGATTATATCTATGAGCCTGATGCAAAAGACGTGTTAGATAACTTGTTAGTTAGATATATCGAGTCTTTAGTTTATCAAGGTGTTGTTGAAAATATTGCCTGCGAGCAAGCGTCACGAATGGTCGCCATGAAAAGTGCATCTGATAATGCGGGTGATCTTATTGATGAGCTACAGTTGGTTTACAACAAAGCGCGTCAAGCGGCGATTACACAAGAAATATCAGAAATTGTTGCCGGCGCAGCTGCGGTATAGAAATTAAACGGGTTTAAAAGCCCAATAGAAATAGTATTGAAAGAGGAAGTAAGATGAGCTCTGGAAAGATTGTACAAATTATCGGTGCCGTTGTTGATGTGGAATTCCCACGTGACAGCCTACCAAAAGTATACGATGCCTTAATGGTTGAAGAATCAGGCCTTACGCTTGAAGTTCAACAACAATTAGGTGATGGCGTTGTTCGTGCTATTGCGATGGGTGTAACAGATGGTCTTAAACGTGACTCAGCTGTTTCAAACACTGGCAACTCAATTCAAGTCCCTGTTGGCCAAGAAACATTAGGTCGTATCATGGACGTATTGGGTGACCCCATTGATGAGAAAGGCCCAATTGGCGAAAAGACTAGAATGTCTATTCACCGTAAAGCACCTGCTTTCGACGAATTATCTGCAAGTAATGAGCTGCTTGAGTCAGGCATCAAAGTAATCGACTTAGTTTGTCCATTTGCTAAGGGTGGTAAAGTCGGTCTGTTTGGTGGTGCTGGTGTAGGTAAAACAGTAAACATGATGGAGCTTATCCGCAACATCGCGACAGAGCATGATGGTTTCTCTGTATTTGCTGGTGTAGGTGAGCGTACTCGTGAAGGTAACGATTTCTATCACGAAATGACAGACTCAAACGTAATCGATAAAGTATCACTTGTTTACGGTCAAATGAATGAGCCACCGGGTAACCGTTTACGTGTTGCTTTGACAGGTCTTACAATGGCTGAAAACTTTCGTGATGAAGGTCGTGACGTATTATTCTTCGTTGATAATATTTACCGTTACACACTAGCAGGAACAGAAGTATCTGCATTGTTAGGTCGTATGCCATCAGCGGTAGGTTACCAGCCAACACTTGCTGAAGAAATGGGTGCCTTACAAGAGCGTATTACCTCTACTAAGATTGGCTCTATTACATCAATCCAAGCGGTATACGTGCCTGCCGATGATTTAACGGATCCATCTCCAGCGACAACCTTTGCCCATTTGGATGCGACAGTTGTACTATCTCGTTCAATTGCTGAATTAGGTATTTATCCTGCGATTGACCCACTTGATTCTACAAGTCGTCAATTAGATCCTTTAGTGGTTGGTAATGAACATTATGAGATTGCTCGTAGCGTTCAAGGTACATTACAACGTTATAAAGAATTGAAAGATATCATTGCGATTCTAGGTATGGACGAATTATCTGAAGAAGATAAATTGACTGTAACACGTGCTCGTAAGATTCAACGTTTCTTGTCGCAACCCTTCTTCGTTGCTGAAGTATTTACGGGTAGTCCAGGAAAATATGTTGCATTGAAAGATACGTTGGCTGGCTTTAAAGGTATCTTAAACGGTGACTACGATGCACTTCCAGAACAAGCGTTCTACATGGTGGGTGTAATTGAAGAAGCTGTAGAGAAAGCGAAAACGCTTTAAGTTTTCAGGAGACATACTATGGCAATGACAATACATGTTGATATCGTAAGCGCTGAAAAAGAAATATTTTCAGGTGCTTGTGAAGCAGTTTTTGCTTCAGCAAAAATGGGTGAATTGGGTATCTACCCACGTCACACACCGTTGCTTACTAGCTTGAAACCGGGTGAAGTACGTGTTTTGGTAGATGGCAAAGAAGAGCAATTCTATGTTTCAGGCGGTATGCTTGAAGTGCAACCTAGTGTTGTTACTATTCTAGCGGATACTGCAATGCGTGCTGAAGATGTTGATGAAGCAGCCGCTTTAGAAGCAAAAGCAGATGCAGAACGTGCGATAAACGATGCCGATGCGAAGATGGACATGGCAGAAGCTAGAGCTAAAATGGCTGAAGCAATGGCACAACTTCGTAGTATCGAACGTATGAGGAAAACAGGTGGAAGTCACTAAGCTGACTTAAACCGAAAGAAATTAAAAGGCTGTCTTAATGATGGCCTTTTTTTTGTCTGAAATTTGTTAGAATAAGAACAATATAAAAATTGGAACAGACTATGTCATTAAGCATTGTAATTCTTGCGGCCGGAAAGGGAAGCAGAATGAAATCATCCATTCCGAAGATTATGCACAAGCTAGCTGGTACAACGTTGCTTGAACATGTAATTGCCACAGCACAAAACCTTTCACCACTGAATATGGCCGTAGTGTGTGGTAATGGTGCCGATCAGGTGTTGCCTTTATTAGAAGAAAGAAACATCACATCAGTTATGCAACATGAGCAGTTAGGAACAGGGCATGCAGTGATGCAAGCTGAAACTGCATTTGCTAACGCTGATCAAGTTTTAGTGTTATACGG
>JBJPGE010000066.1:0-10222 GCA_048595465.1 Methylophagaceae bacterium
TGCTCGTTGATCCAACAAATAAAGCGTGTCATCACGCCATTCTATCGGCTGAATTGAATCCATATTTTTTCCTACTATTAACAGGTATAATCAATACCCATGATACATGTTGATCTCATTATACATGCACGCTGGATAGTTCCGGTTGATGCAAAGCAATCTGTTTTAGAAGATCACTCTGTTGTGATCGATGACGGCCGGATTGTCGCTTTAATTCCCCAAGAAAAAGCGAAGGCGAAATACACCGCTACTGATACGCATGATTATGAACAACATTGCATTATGCCGGGGCTCATTAATAACCATACCCATGCCGCAATGTCATTGTTGCGTGGACTAGCAGATGACTTGCCCTTAATGACGTGGCTCAACGATCATATTTGGCCAGCTGAAAAACAATGGGTCAGTGACGCCTTTGTTGAAGCCGGATCAGAGCTCGCCATAGCTGAAATGATTCGTGGTGGAACGACCTGTTTTAATGATATGTACTTTTTCCCAGAAGCTACTGCACGTGTTGTTGATGAAAGCGGTATTCGTGCCAGCCTTGGTATGATTGTGATTGATTTCCCCAGTGCTTGGGCTGAAAATGTTGAAGAATATTTGCACAAAGGTCAGCAATTACATGACCACTACCGCCACCATTCTCGCATCACAACGCACTATGCACCGCATGCACCTTATACGGTATCTGACGATGCTTTAGACCAAATAATCATGAATGCGGAAGAGCTCGATGTGCCTATCACCATGCATATTCATGAAACAGCAGGGGAGACAGCACAAAGTGTCGAACAAATAGGCGTTAGACCTTTAGAACGCTTAAAAGAGCTTGGTCTTTTATCACCACGTCTTATCGCCGTGCACATGACGCAGCTTAATGAACAAGAAATTGATTGGTGCACTGAGGCAGGAGTGCATATTGCACATTGTCCTGAATCCAATTTAAAACTGGCCAGTGGTTTTTGCCCTATTGCAGCATTGGTTAGCAGGGGCATTAATGTCACGCTGGGAACAGATGGCGCTGCATCAAATAATGATTTAGATATGTTTGGTGAAATGCGCCAAGCGGCATTGCTAGCTAAAGCTGTAGCACAAGATGCCAGTGCTATTCCTGCACACACCGCACTAGAAATGGCGACAATAAATGGTGCCAAAGCATTAGGCATTGATACGATTACCGGCTCACTCAAAAAAGGCAAAGCTGCTGATATGATTGCAATTGATTTGAGTAACATCGAATCGAATCCTTGCTATGACGTGGTATCACAATTAGTTTATGCCTCGGGCCGAAATCAAGTAACTGATGTGTGGGTAGATGGTAAACAGCTCTTAAAAGATCGACAGTTAACAACACTAAACCAAACAAAAATAATTCAAAACACCCAAAATTGGGAAGCTAAAATAAGGCAGGCAGATTGATGATCGCACAAGCAAATGTTGACCCAGCAGAAGTCGAAAAATTTGAGGCCTTAGCTACAAGTTGGTGGGATACTGAAGGCGAGTCAAAACCCCTGCATGATCTTAATCCTATTCGTTTAGGTTATATTCAACAACGTTGTCAGCTTAATGACAAACACGTTATTGATGTGGGCTGTGGTGGTGGGATTCTGTCAGAAGCGCTCGCTAAAAATGGCGCGCATGTAACCGGTATTGATATGGGTAAAATGCCATTAGATATTGCGAAGTTGCATGCACTAGAAGCTGAACTTATTATCGATTATCAACAAATCACCGCCGAACAAAAAGCAGAACAATCAGCTGAGCAATTTGATGTGGTCACCTGTATGGAAATGCTAGAACATGTACCTGATCCTGTATCTGTCATTCAAGCGTGTGCTGATTTAGTAAAACCTGGTGGCGATATTTTCTTTTCAACATTAAACCGTCATCCAAAAGCCTATCTTCTTGCCGTACTCGGCGCTGAATATATTATGAAGATGTTGCCTAAAGGCACACATGACTATAAGCGTTTTATTCGCCCATCTGAAATGGCGGCTTGGTGTCGTCAAGCTGGTTTAAATGTGCAAGACATTACAGGAATGACCTATAACCCCATCAGTAAAGCCTTTAAATTAGGCGATGATGTAAAAGTGAATTATTTGATGCATTGCCAAAAGATTTTAGATTAATGACAAATATGTCTGGAACATATTTGCACGGCGAAGCCACCCGTAGGGCTAAGTATAAGGAATGTACTTAATGAAGAATTTTTCTGCTGTCTTATTTGATCTTGATGGCACACTTGTCGATACTGCACCCGATCTCGCCTTTGCTCTAAATTGCTTAATGGAAGAAGAAGGGCTTGAAGTATTACCGTACGATACCGTTAGACCTGTCGCTAGCCATGGCAGTGCTGGCCTTTTAGGTTTGGGTTTTGGCATATCAACTGATGATGATGATTATCCCTCACTACAACAGCGTTTTTTGCAGCTTTATCAAGATAACATTGCTAGAGAAACCACCTTATTTGAAGGCATGGAAGACGTTATTACAGCATTAGAAAATGCCAATATCACTTGGGGCATTGTTACTAATAAACCAGCCTTTCTGACCGACCCCTTGGTTCAAAAGTTAAATCTAACTCATCGTGCTGGCTGCGTTGTTAGTGCCGATACCACTCCGCATAGTAAACCTCATCCTGCACCGATGTTACATGCATGCGAAGTGATTCAACACCCACCCGAAGACTGTATTTATATCGGTGATGCCGCACGTGATATTGAAGCAGGAAAAAATGCCAATATGCGAACAGTGGCTGCACTTTATGGTTATTTAAGTGAGCACGATCAACCAGAACAATGGCAAGCTGATGCCAGCATTAACCACCCGCGTGATATTTTGCAATGGATTTAGTCAATCTAATCCAAAGTTTTTCCCAACAACAAAATGGTCTGATCATATTATTAATAGTCAGTGCTTTGATAGGTGCACTGCTTGTCTTTATTATTCGTGGTCGTAAAATCAGAAAGTTGGCAGAAAAAAATGCTGAACTCACTATGAAACTCTCGTTAGAAAAACAAGCGATTGATCGTTTTGATGATATTTTAGATCACACTCATAACCAGCTTGCCAATACCTTTAATCAGTTATCAAGCGAAGCATTAACACGCAATAATGATAGCTTCTTAAAATTGGCTGAAGAGAATTCAAAACGACATCAAAGCGAAGCTAATGCTGAATTACAAAGTAGAGAAAAAGCGATAGAGCAGTTAATTAAACCCATCAATGATGCTTTATTAAATACATCTAAACAAATTCACGATATTGAAAAAGAGCGTAAAGAATCCTACGGAAGCCTTCGCAGCACCATTGAACAAATGAGCCAAGGTCAGCAGTCTTTACAACAAGAAACACAAAATCTAGTGCAAGCACTTCGTCGCCCTGAAGTGCGAGGGCAATGGGGTGAAATGACCCTGCGCCGTTTAGCCGAACTAAGTGGCATGGTGGCACACTGTGATTTTTTTGAACAAACACATACCGTAACTGAAACCGGTAGTATTCGCCCCGATATGATTGTACGTTTACCAGAAAATCGTGAAATTATCGTAGATGCTAAAACGCCTCTCGATGCTTATTTATCAGCAATGCAAGCTAGTGACGATCAACTCCGTGCTAAAGAATTAAAGCGTCATACTCAGATTATCCGCCAACGAGTAAAAGAATTAGCGGCAAAAAACTATTGGGCAGAATTTTCACAATCTCCTGAGTTTGTGGTGCTGTTCATCCCCGGTGAACACTTTTTATCTGCCGCTTTAGAACTAGATCAAAAGCTACTGGAAGATGCCATTCAACAGAATATTATCTTAGCCACACCCACCAACTTTATAGCACTATTAAAAACCATCTCTTATGGTTGGAAGCAACAAGCCTTAGCTGACAATGCGATTGAAATTCGTGAGTTGGGGGAAAGCCTTTATAAACGCCTAAACGTATTTACTAGTCATTTAGCTAAACTTGGTTCCAGCTTAACCACTACCGTAGATAATTTTAATAAAACGGTCGGTTCATTAGAACGACAAGTGATACCCAGCGGCAAGCGATTTCTTGATATGGGGATTAGAGCTAAAGATGAAATAGATTCGATACCCGAAATAGAGATTCAAATACGCAATGTGAAAGAAGAGTCAGATAATGATTCAGACTAATTTAGAGTCTGCTTATCAATTCTGCCAAAATATGGCCGAAAGTCATTATGAGAACTTTCCTGTGGCATCGATACTGCTTCCCAAAAGATTACGGCGGCCTATTAGTGTTATTTACGCTTTTGCTAGAACAGCCGATGATTTTGCCGATGAAGGTGATGCTTCTCAGCAACATAGATTAGATCAACTAAATGATTTCAATGCCGCATTGAGCGTAATTAAAACCAATAATTATCGGGGTAACAACCCTATTTTTATTGCTTTAGCAGATGTCATTATTCAACATCAATTACCCATTAAATTATTTGAAGATTTACTTGATGCTTTCAAGCAAGATGTCGTTAAAAATCGTTACGCTACTTTTGACGAAGTGCTTGATTATTGCACTCGGTCTGCTAATCCCGTTGGTCGTTTGTTACTGCATTTAGTAGGCCAAACAAGCGATGAACAACTCAAGCAATCTGACGCGGTTTGCACCGCACTGCAACTGATTAATTTTTATCAAGATATCGTGCAAGATTACACTGAATCTGATCGCATCTATATTCCACAAGATGAATTGGCTGCGGCGGAATTAAAATACAGTGATTTAATTAATCCCAATAGCCAAAAAATTGCTCCGCTTATCCGTAGCCTCTATCAACGCACTGAGTTAATTATGGCATATGGTGCAGAGTTAGGAACACATTTGTCAGGCCGGATGGGTTGGGAAATAAGGGCCATGACTTTAGGTGGTATCACTACCTTGAAAAAATTAACGTTACAAGATGATGGTCAATTGTTAAATCGTCCACGACTTAGTAAAATAGCAGTACTGAAAATATTACTCATCAGTAGCTCTAAAATAGCATTTCGGTACGCGGCTAACAAAAGCTTAAACCTAAAGCATTAATCATCTCAAGTTGAACGTGTTTTCAATAAAAAGCCACCTCAAATAAGGTGGCTTTCCTAATACATTAACTACTAAGCTTGTCTTTTACGACGAATACCTAAAAAGCCAAGTAAAGCTGGTGCAAACATAAAGATTGCCGCTGGCACAGGCACTTCTGACACTCCTGTTCTGAACCACAGATCGTCATCAGCCCTGAAACCGGTTGCAGCAATCGTGTGAGCATATGCCTGACCACCAAGATAACTATTAGCACCGAAACCACCTGCTAAAAAGGCACCAAAGGTCCCTGATTCAGCAACAATTTGCATAAACAATGATGTGTAGGCACTGATATCAATTAAAGAAAACTCAAAATGTGCGAGTTCAAGAGTCGTTCCAGTAAATGAAAGTGTGTTACTTGTTCCTAAGTTTGTCCCCCCAACCGCATCATAAAGCTCTACATGCACTGCAGCCGCCGTAGAAGTTTGTGCATTTAATTGTAATTCAATATGGTCTAAAGCGTTAGCAGTCGGTGAAAACGATTGGCCAGCAAAACCAGATGCACTAGTGTACCCTTGAAAAGCCGTTAGCGAATCATTGTGTTGATCAATGACAAAGCTTGATGCACCCGCAATGCTAGACAGTGTAATTAATGCTAAAAATGTAAATAAGTTTTTAATCATGATTATCTCCTAGTTAAGAGTCATATCTCAAGTTCTATGACATGCATCACATTCTACTGTGAACAGTCTGTTCTATCTATCCCCTAAATTGGGGGGTAAAAACAGTAATTTAATTAAATATCATTGTCATAAATTTGTTCCATTGATCGTAACCTCGAATCGGTGTACAAAACCAATCTCGTATTTATAATACCTGCTATTGGCTGGGCGTATGAGCTGGGAATTAGTGCAATAACAGCGGTATTACAAAGAGATGATGGATGGCTAAACTGTCCACGGCTTAGTAAGCGGACACTTCTACAAATATTAATTATCTAATTTCGCGGCAGCTCGCATTTCAATTGCCTTTTGGAAGAAATCATCTTGAACATCATCCGGTCCACAAGAGTCTATAGATTTTGGTTTACGTCGGTCTGACAAGCGTACAGTCCAGCATTCATCAAACACTGAACAATAACAGACTTCGATATCAACATCTTTCATCGGCGGGCCATAAACACCTCGTAGATAAGCATCGATATCACCTTGGCCACTTTTTCCCCACTCAAACTGCCATGGAGTCACCGATTCACCAGAACTTATGAACCCTGCCGCCGCATGCTCTGTAAACTTTGCAAAACCTAACATCCGGCCAATCATCGTTGCATTTTGCAGCTCTTTGTAATCAGCCATAGGTTTATCGCCAATTAAAGGCTGGACATTTTGAACATAAGCAATGCCAGGGCCAGAATTTGTGAGCATGATCTTGAATGAATAAGGCAACGTTTTATATTGGTAGCCCATATCAATTTGAATCACAGGTAGAACACTTGCTTTTTGTGTTGCTTGTGCAATTTCAATTTGTTGTTTCGATGTAAGCAACGCTAAGAAGCTCACTAACACAGCCATCATCGCTATAAATAGACCAATATCAATTCGTTTGAGCA
Source organism: Methylophagaceae bacterium (assembly GCA_048595465.1). GTDB lineage: Bacteria > Pseudomonadota > Gammaproteobacteria > Nitrosococcales > Methylophagaceae. The sequence continues at coordinate 6,623 of JBJPGE010000066.1, forward strand.
ATGTTTTAGCAGGCTTAATGATATTCCCGCTCCGTTCTGGACTTGCCATTTATTCTTCCTTTAATACCTATGCATCAGACCCTAATGGAATTCATCTCGGATAATAGAATGTATCACAAAAGTTAAAGATATCTTGATCTTAAAATCCAATAAAAACAATGCGGTCCACATAAATTAAAACTTAAACCATTCAAAGCGGTCAATATAAGGCATAATTATTCGTAAAACAGTTTGAAGGAGTCATGTTTGAAGTTTATTAGTTTACTGCTTGTTTCACTAGCTTTTCTCATTGCATGTGGTGAAGCAGTCCCGCATTTAGAAGAAATCCGTGAACGTGGTGAATTACGTGTTCTTAGCCGATATGGACCGACGACATACTATGTAAAAGGTGAAGAATTAGCCGGTTTCGAATATGAGTTAGCGAAACGATTCGCTGATCATCTTAACGTAAAACTTAAAATCATCGTGCCCGACAATTTAGGCGATATGCTTAACCTTATTGAACAAGGCAAAGCAGATATTGCAGCAGCAGGGCTGACCGTTACGCCAGCACGGAAAGATATTATTCGATTTGGCCCCGTATACCAGCAAGTAACACAACAATTTGTTTATCGTTTAGGTACAAAAAAACCTAAAAATATTACTACTTTGTCCGATGGTCATTTAGAAGTCGTTGCCGCTAGTAGCCACGTAGAACAGTTGCAATCTCTTCAAGAGGAAATTCCTTCACTTATATGGACAGAAAATACGGAGCTGGATAGCAGCGGCCTACTTGAATTAGTGCAATTAGAACTGATTGACTATACCGTTGCCGATTCAAATGAAGTCGCCGCCAATCAAATACAATTTCCTGAGCTACGGGTTGCATTTAACATCTCTGAACCACAATCATTTGCTTGGGCTATGCCTTTTGCAGAAGACGGTACGCTTTATAATGAAATGGCAACTTTCTTTGAAAAAATGGATGAATCAGGCGATCTCGAACGATTAAAAGAAAAATATTATGGCCATATTCGCCATTTTGATTATCTTGATACGCGCGCTATTGATCGCCGAATACTAACCCACCTTCCGAAATATCAAACACTATTTGAACAAGCGGGTAAAAAATTCAATATCGATTGGCATTTACTGGCAGCCATGTCATATCAAGAATCACATTGGGATCGTAACGCCGTTTCACCTACTGGTGTAAGGGGTTTGATGATGCTAACTCAAAATACTGCAAAACTCATGAAGGTTACTGATAGAGAAGACCCAGCCCAAAGTATAGAGGGCGGTGCTGCGTATTTAGCTTCCATAAAAAAACGACTGCCCGAGGATATTGTAGAACCTGATCGCACTTGGCTTGCGCTCGCATCCTACAATGTCGGTCTGGGTCATGTTGAAGATGCACGTAAAATAACCGAAAGCAGTGGTGATAATCCTGATTTGTGGCCTGATATAAAAAAGTATCTACCACTATTAAGTAAACGACAATGGTATGAAAAAACACGCTACGGTTATGCTCGAGGTGGTGAACCCGTACATTATGTTCAGAATATTCGACGTTACTACGATATTCTGCTGCAGCAACAATCTAATATTGAATTAAACGCAGATGCAAAAGAAGAACAAAAAATATTACCTGGGGCATTATAAACTAGAAAGATAGTTCATCTTAATTGCGTATAAGTTCAAAGTTTTATTCCACAAAGAGTGCTATTTTATTAATACTCAAATCTTATTCGGATATAGCATTCAAGGATCTACTACGTCATGGCAGATGACAGCACCGTTCAGCAGTTAGAAGAATGGAAAAACAAATATTACAAATCACTTACTGAGCTTGAAGAACAGCAGCGTTATGATGAATTGCTACAACGTAGTTTAGGTCGGCTTGCACTTGCCGCTGACGGTATCGACCCAGCGCTTGACACGCAACTTAAATCGCTACGAAGTGTTCTAAAAGGCAATAAAGATCACCGTGATATCGAGATTATTCTAGAAAAAATGGAGAATGCCATTGCTCAGATGGATGCAGATATTAACGATGGACCAGTAGCGGCCAAAATTCTAGCGGAATTACTTACTTCTTTACAAATACCTAAGCAATTTAAATCTGAATCAAAATCATTAATAAAACAACTAGGCACCGCTGATAAAAAAGTTTCTCAACTCATTCCGCAGGTATTGTCACTGCTTGATGGCTGTATGGGTGTTTCAGGTTCAAGCAAATCTTCTTCAGGGTTTGGTTTCAACTTGTTTAATCGAGGCAAGTCATCCTCTGAAGACGAGCCTCTAGCAGAGGCCGAAGCCACTACAGATATAGACGACATGTCAATTGATGATGATGTCTCAGGCATGCCTAATCATCTCGTTTTAATGAAACTATTAGAACGTTTGTCACTACCAACTGACTTAAGCAAAATGGCGACTAAAATACGCCATGATATCGAAGATGGTGTCGCTGATGAACAACTACCTAGCGTTATTAATAATATTGCCGAAATCGTGAGTTCACTCGGATCACAGGCCGTAACTGAGAAACTAGAATACCAAGAATTTTTGGAAGCCCTAACCGATAAACTACAGTCACTTGATGAACACATTAGAGAAACAAGTAGCAGTGAGCTTGAGGCTTTTAAAGAGCGTCATGCCATTAGCCAAGCAATGGAAGATGAAGTGCAAGGTATTCGTGGACACGTCGAGAAAGCCGATAACCTTGATCAACTAAAATCAACCGTTAGCGAGCGCTTAGATTTACTCAATCAACATTTTGAGAGTTCACAAGAATCTGATCGTACACGCTTTGAGAAATCGCAAAAACAAATTCGTGAACTTAATAAGCGTTTAAAATCCATGGAAGATGAAAGCGTGCTCTTGCGTGAATCTGCAGTTCAATCTAGGGAATTAGCACTAAAAGATGCCTTAACTGGGATCTGGAATCGCCAAGCACTTGATGAAGATATCGAAAAAGAATTTATTCGTTGGCAGCGTTACCAAAAACCGCTTAGTTTAGTCATGTGGGACATAGACTTTTTTAAACGCGTAAATGATACTTATGGTCATGCTGCAGGCGATAAAGTGTTAAAAACCATTGCTCGCCTATTCAAACAAGAAACCCGTGATGCTGATTTTATTGCGCGTTTTGGTGGAGAAGAGTTCGTAGGTATTTTCCCTGAAACTCGGTTAGAAGATGCGCTTAGCTTGGCGAATAAGATTCGCGAAAAAATTCAAAACTCAAAGTTTCATTACGAACATAAACCCGTGCCTATTACAGCGTCTGCGGGGCTTGCCTCATTCAAACCTAATGATACGATTGAAGATGTATTCAAGCGGGCTGATGCCGCATTGTATCGTGCAAAAGAAGGTGGTCGAAACAGGTGTATAGCAGACTAAGAGCCGAGGACTAACCCTCGACTCTTATCCATTTTAAATTTATTCTGATTCTTTCTGAATTAAAAAATCTACTGCTTTTAATAGATCTGGTTGCCCACCAGCCATCGGAGCATCACTAATATATTTACCATTCACAATCATTGATGGTACACCCGTGATACCAGATAGTTGACTCATGATTAATGCTTTTTTCACTTTGCCTTTTACTGCAAATGAATT
>JBJPGE010000067.1:0-10093 GCA_048595465.1 Methylophagaceae bacterium
GATAATTAAGTCCTTTTATCATTTTATAATTAATGCACTCGGGTGTCGGACTAATATTGAAAACGGTGCTCTTTTACCTGATAGCCAGCCTCTTACTTCTACTGATTGGCCAATATAGTTTTCAATATCAGGAAATAAATATAGATTTTCTTTAGAAATTTTAACACTCAATTTTTCACTGAAAATAAGTCGTATCGTTTTAGGATTGTTTTAGGATTGTTTTTAATTGATTGCACCGTACCTTGGTATCGTTTCCATCCCGATACTTTCCTTATTTTTTCTACGGGGGTAAGTTGATAACGCTTCATTGCCCACATGCCAAGCTGCTGCTGTTGTGCCATTTGTTGGGCGACTAATAATTCATCTTTATAACGTAGGTTGGGTGGAAACAAGTTAACAATTGCCAAACCTTCTTTAACTAAGGTGGCATTAATATGTTCGCCATTTTCTAAAAAAACATGTGCTAACAATCGTTTATATTTGTCACGTTGTTGCTGATCATATTCCAAATAAACATCAGCACCGTCTAATCGCTTTGTTAGCCATTTTTTTGCGGCATTGCCGCCCGGCGTGGCTTTTTGATAATGACTTGCTACTTCTGGTGTATCAATTCCCAGTAAACGTATTTTCTCACCATTTTCTAGTTTGATGGTATCACCATCATATACATACGCTACTTTGTTTTTGTAGCGTTGAGATAATACGGCTGGTTTTTGTTGTTTTGCATTGGCTGAAGGTTTGTCAGAATAACTAATATTGCCATCAGCATCTTGACTACGATATACATCTGCACGCAAAAAATTAGCCTGCATAAGCAGGCTAACTATGATCATTCCATTGATTAATCTATTCATGAGTTTATTTTATACTCATAAATAAACTTTAGTACGTTTTTATCGTACACCGCTCCAAGCTGAACCTACATCTAAATTCTCAAACCATGTTAAAAACTTGGCTACATCATCACCTCTAAAAATAGAGCCATGTTGTGGACAAATCATTTCAACATCACGTTTTCGTATCTCAGCAATCCAGCGTAATTTTGCTGAATTAGAAGGCATCCAACGACGGTGGAAATATTCCATCGTTTTTGTATGCTCATCAAAATCTGTTACAAACATATCTGTATTATCATCTGGCAATAAAGCGGCGCCAATATCCCCTGAGAATAAGATCTTCGCATCAGGGTCATAAAGCGATAAACACCCTGACGAATGCAAATAATGCTGTGGAATAACTTCTAAATCATGTCCACCTAAAGTGATAACACCACCTTCATCAGGAATAGCACGCATATTTTCTTCTTTCACACCAAAATGCGAAATAAAACTGACCCAGATTTTAGGTACATAGACAACTAATTTTGGATTGGTTTGAATCCATAGCGCCAGCGAAGAAATAACATCAGGATCTTGATGCGATGCAAAAATAGCTTCAACATTGGCTAATTCAAAGTGCTTAGAGAATTCAGCCGCCACGACTGCAAAATTTTCTATGCCGCCGGGATCAAGCAATAAGCCACGTCCATTGTTTTGAATTAAATATTGATTAGTATCAATTACTTCTTGACGCTTATCAGGGTCTCGCCCCATTACCATCCAGCTATGGGTATTTTTCTTATAGAGATTTTCAACGAGCATAAAGCAAATTCCTCTGATTTGTTTGTTGGTTTTCCATCGAGTCCGATAGGTCACGTAATAAAATACGTTGGCGAGTTGATTGCTCACCTAACTGACTAACTAATTCACGTAACATTGATGAGACCGCTTCAAAACTCACACCGTGTTCACCTGCACTCGCTGCTTCAACTGATGAACAAACGGCAAGGTACTCACCTTTTTTAACCAGTGTTGCAACGGGGGATAGTAAATTTTTCAACTGGCCCAAGCAGCGGCTTAACTTATGATTATGTTCTCTAATCGACTCTACGACTTGCTTTCTGCCTCGATCAAAATAGCTAGCTTTGGTGACAGTATCAACATTTTCAAGGCGACTTTGTAAGTCTAGGTAGATTAGATAGTTAGCAAAATAACGTGCTAGCGTTGATGCTAAGTTAACAATATCTGTAGTGACTTTTTGAGTATCATTAATGCAGTCTGAAACTTCATCACCTAACAACTGAATATCTTGTGTCAGCACTCTGAAAGCATCACCTTCACTGCCTGCTCTTGCTGCGCTACTCACTGCATTGGATGATAATAAATGCATCTGTTTAGCTAAAGGCACGAGTTTATGTAGCTCTGTATTTAGACTGACACATTGTCGAAAGATGGTGTCATACTCTTCACCCATCCTACGTGTATATAAATTTCCGCTCACATTCCGACCCCATTATTGTTTAATGGGCGTGGGAACTAATTCTGCCGCATTAAACTGGTAAATTTAATGAATAATGGGCAACCACTCCGAGAAACAATGCAGTACCAACCCAATTATTGTTCAAGAATGCTTGCAAACAGCGTGCCGGTTCTCTACTTTCTACTAATTTCAGCTGATATATTGATAGCAGCGCAGCCACTAAAATTCCGATGTAATACACATAGCTCATTTCTAGCTTACTGCCCACTAGTGCCATGACAAGTAAGAAACTAAACTGGATAATACCCACAATTATTTTGTCATCATCACCAAATAGAATAGCTGTAGACCTAATATCCGCTAACATGTCCTCTTCTCGATCAGCCATGGCATAAAGGGTGTCATAAGCCGTTGCCCACAACACATTAGCTAAAAATAATAACCATGCAACGGTAGGCACCGCGTTAGTTTGTGCAGCAAAGGCCATAGGGACAGCCCACGCAAATGCAGCGCCCAAAAATACTTGCGGTAGATACGTATACCGCTTCATAAAAGGATAAACGGCTGCTAACAATACCGCAATTACTGACATATAAATCGTTAATTTATTCAGGTTCAATGCTGCCAATAAAAAGGCAATCAAGCTTAACGTGCCAGCTGCTATCAACGCATTTTTGGGAGCCAACTCGCCTGTAGCTAACGGCCTGTTCATTGTTCTCACAACTAGGGCATCAACCTCTCTGTCTGCATAATCATTTATGGCGCAACCTGCACTTCGCATAAGAATAACGCCCAGTACAAACACGGTTAATACGGTGTAATCTGGCACACCTTCAGCTGCGATCCATAATGCTGTCAATGTTGGCCACAGCAATAATAGAATACCAATCGGTTTATCTAGACGTATTAATCTTATATATAGTTCTAATTTTTCCATCATTCGTTCCATAAAGTCGGCAAAAATATCTCATTAACAAGCAAGCTTTTGCCGCTTAAATAAAAAACTGAGCGTCTGCCCCACAGCATTTCAGGTCGATAATCTTCATCTAACACAGCCATTTCATATAGCCATTGCCCTGGTTTTAAACATGCAACTTCAATCGGGCCTCGTTTGACTAGAGGATCAGTAAATAATAATTCTCCCAACGGTTTATTGCCCAAGCTATTAAAGCGGTGCTGCATAGCCATATAAGTAGTGCGGGGAATAACTGTCCGCGCATATACATTTGCATTTTCACCATCCATCAGGCGTACTTCACGTTGATATATGTGCTCTGCCACCGGCAAACCTAGTGATATTGCTTCATCTGTTAGTGGCTTTATCCAACAATTTCCTAATAATTCTACCGAGAAATCATACTGATTATGAGTCTGTAAACGTCTTGTCAGCGAATCAGTACCCGTTAACCATGATGCCAGTTCAGTAGGCATTAATCGTCGTTGTGGCGGGTGCCAACGTGTCCAGTTATGCATTAAATAAGTCTCATTTTATACTTGTCCAAAATCAATTTTATGCCCAAACCAGCGTGCAATCAATTTATCACTCAAGTCTGAAGAATCTATTAATAATTGATCTGCTGCTTGCGCCATAACATCAATCAAATCTTGATCTTGCATTACATCTGCCACTCGAAACTGCGGCAAACCTGTCTGTCTCGTTCCCAATACTTCACCCGGACCACGCAGTTCTAAATCACGTTGAGCAATAGCAAAACCATCATTAGTATCTCGCAAACAGCTTAACCGTGCCTGACCATTTTCAGACAAGGGTGATTTGTACATCAATACGCAATGACTTTTTACACTGCCACGGCCAACGCGTCCACGCAATTGATGGAGTTGTGCCAAACCCAAACGCTCTGCATTTTCAATGACCATTAAACTAGCATTGGGCACATCGACCCCCACTTCAATTACTGTCGTGGCAACTAATAAATCAATATTGCCCGCTTTAAACTGTTGCATCACCTGCTCTTTTTCTTTCGACTTCATTCGGCCATGCACTAATGCAATACGTAGATCTGGCAAGGCATCTTGCAATTCTGTTGCCGCATCTTCAGCCGCCTGACATTGCAAGTGTTCTGATTCTTCAATCAAGGTACACACCCAATACACTTGCCGATTTTCTTGGCACGCAACATGGACACGCTGAACAATATCTCCGCGTCGTGAATCCGGTAAAACTACTGTTGTTACTGGACTGCGTCCTGGTGGTAATTCATCAATGACAGATACATTAAGATCAGCATAAGCCGTCATTGCCAATGTTCGTGGAATAGGTGTGGCCGTCATGACTAACTGGTGAGGTAAACTGTCAACGGCCTTACCTTTATCTCGTAGTGCCAACCGTTGATGCACACCAAAACGGTGCTGTTCATCAATCACTACTAAGCCAAGATTATTAAATGTCACTTCATCTTGGAATAAGGCATGCGTGCCTACAGCAACTTGTATCTTTCCATCTATTAAATCTGCAAGTACCTGTTTACGCTCAACGACTGTTTGCTTACCTATGCACCAACCCACTTTAATGCCTAGTGGCTCCAACCATGTTTTAAATGTCTGCAAATGTTGCTCTGCCAATAATTCAGTAGGCGCCATCATCACAGCTTGATAGCCCGCAGAAACAGCTTCTAACACCGCCATTGCAGCCACCACTGTTTTCCCCGAGCCTACATCTCCCTGCACTAGTCTCTGCATAGGAACTGGCCGTGCAATATCAGCTAAAATTTCTTCAACTACGCGTTGCTGTGCATTAGTTAATGGAAAAGGTAACCGCTTTAATAATCGGTGTCGATAATCACCATCACCTTTTAAAATCGGTGCCGCATGCTGTTGCGCTTGTGCTTTTACTTTTCGCATACTCAGATGGTGTGCAAGCAATTCTTCATACGCTAAGCGTCGCTGAGTTGGGTGGCGTTTATCCAATAATAATTGCACATCAACATCTGGCGGTGGTTGATGAACAAAATGTAGTGCATCAACTAAAGAATAATCAGCAACAGGATTAAGCTTTGCTTGTTCCGTCAATAATTCTGGGAGTGATTCATCGTTCAGTAATGCAATTGCTTGCTTAATTAATTTACGAAAACTAAGCTGATGTAAGCCTTCTGTTGTTGGATAGATTGGCGTTAATTCTGCATCAACTGGCAGCACCTTATCATCAGCAATCACTTGATATTCAGGATGCACTATTTCTAGTGAGGATGGCCCATTACGAAGTTCTCCAAAACACCGAATTTTTACGCCTTTAGCTAATTGTTGTAATTGAGTATTAGAAAAATGGAAAAATCGTAATACTAAAGAGCCAGTGCCATCTTCAATATGGCACAACAAAGAGCGACGTCGACCAAATTTTATTTGGGATACACGAATAGTGCCTTCCACTAACACTTCTTGATGTAATCTCAATGAGCCCATTGGCTGCAAGCGTGTGCGGTCTTGGTACCTTAATGGTAAATGGAACAACAGATCTTGAACCTGATTGATGCCTAATTTTTCTAATCGCTCAGCAACTTTGCTGCCAACACCTTTTAGCGCTGTGACAGACTGGGTAAGTGTGATTTTTTCTACCACGTTTTAAACTAAATCTAGCTTAGGCACCTATGTGCATCACGGCATCCATCTCAACGGGCACATCCTTAGGTAGTGATGCCACTCCAATGGCTGCACGAGCAGGATAAGGCTGCTCAAAATATTCAGCCATAATTTCATTCACTGTGCCGAAATAGCTTAAATCTGTTAAGAAGATATTTAACTTAACAATATCTTGTAAATTTCCACCAGCTGCTTCAGCGACAGCCGTTAAGTTATCAAATACGCGACGAACCTGAGCAGAGAAATCACCTTCAAGCACTGTCATCGTTTCTGGAACTAATGGAATTTGACCTGACATATACACCACATCACCCACTTTCACTGCCTGCGAATAAGTACCGATTGCTTCAGGTGCTTTAGGAGTATGAATAATTTCACGTGCCATTTTATTTTCCTTTTTCCACTTTGGTGTGGACTAAATTAGTAAAATCTTTTCACGATAAATATTTATCGTTAATTGATACGCGCTATGCGTTCAACTTGTTCAATTCGTCGTAAACGATTTATCACGCGTGCTAAATGTGCTCGACCACTAACATCAATAGTCAAACGCAAATCAGAATAGCCGCCATCGCGTTCGTCAATCACCACATTATCAATATTAGAATCGCTTTCTGATACTGCAGCAGCAATCGTCGCCAAAACACCTCGTTGATTATTAACATGTACCATAATCTCAACCGGGAAATCACGATTGGTATCGTCAGCCCACATCACGTCTAACCATTTTTCATTTTGGTCACGTAATTTAAGGGTGTTTTTGCAATTCATTTTATGCACAATGATGCCGCGACCAGCACTGATGAATCCGTGAATAGGATCACCTGGTATAGGACAGCAGCAGCGGCCAAAACTAACGACCATGCCTTCTGTTCCGGCAATAACTAATGGTTGCTGCTCATTATTATCAGCTGCTTCAGCATCATGAACCAGCTTTTGAGCCACCACAAATACCGGCCGTGAGCCTAGACCAATTTCTTCTAACAACTGATCAAAGTTATCACGTTCAAATTCTGTTACTACTGCACTAATTTGTTGTTCGTCAATATCTTCTAGCCTCGTAGAATACGCGGTGAGATGTTTGGTTAATAATCGCTTCCCTAATAAAATAGCGTCTTCACTTTGTAGCTGTTTTAGGTACTGCCGAATATGTGTCCGTGCTTTAGCTGTATTTACAAAGTTCAACCATGCTGGATTCGGATGTGAGCTTTGTGATGTAATAATTTCAACAGATTGCCCTGTCTCTATTTGTGTACTCAATGGCACTAAATGTCGCCCTACTTTTGCTGCAACACAGCTATTTCCCACATCCGAATGCACCGCATAGGCAAAATCTACTACTGAAGCCCCTCGCGGTAGCACCATAATTTGACCTTGTGGAGTGAAGACGTAAATTTCATCTGGAAATAAATCAATACGTAGGTTTTCTAAAAACTCGACCGAATCGCCAGAACCTTTTTGCATTTCTAAAATGCCTTGCAGCCACTGCCTTGCCAAACGATGAGATTGATTGCCACCTTCACTATCACCTGTTTTATATAGCCAATGTGCCGCCACGCCCGCTTCCGCCATTTGATCCATATCTCGTGAGCGAATTTGTACTTCAATCGGCACGCCAAAAGGACCAAATAAAACAGTATGTAATGACTGATAGCCATTTATTTTGGGAATCGCAATATAATCTTTAAATTTTCCTTGAACAGGTTTGTAAAGATTATGAACCACGCCCAACATCCGATAGCACGAATCAACGTCATCAACCACAATTCTAAATGCATATACATCGGTTACTTCTGAAAATGGTAGTTGTTTGCTGACCATTTTCTGATAGAGACTATAAAGATTTTTCTCACGACCTTGTATTTCAGCCGTTAACGATTCTTGTTCCATCCGATTCATTATGGATGTCGTGATTTGGGTGATAATTTCTTTGCGATTACCGCGCGCTTTTTTAACCGCAGCATCAAGCACTCTATAACGAATTGGATACAGCACATGAAAACCTAAATCTTCAAGTTCGAGGCGCATCAAGTTCATGCCCAAACGTTGTGCAATCGGCACATAAATATCTAAGGTTTCATTAGCAATTCTACGACGTTTTTCTGAAGGCATATGCCCCAAAGTCCGCATATTGTGTAGTCTATCTGCTAATTTCACGATAATGACACGAATGTCATTCGACATCGCCAACATCATTTTTCTAAGATTTTCGCCTTGTGCTTGTTGACGTGTTTCAAATGTTGCTTTTGCTAACTTACTGACACCATCAACCAACAAGGCCACTTCTTCACTGAATTCTGCCGCAAGCTCTTCGCGACTGACATTAGTATCTTCGATTACATCATGTAATAGGCCCGCCATAATGCATTCATGATCCATGTGCATCATGGCAAGCACATGCGCTACCGCTAATGGATGGGTGATATAAGGATCGCCAGAACGACGGAATTGGCCTTCGTGTGCTTGTTCTGCAAAAAAATAAGCACGCCGAATATCATCAACGTGCTTACTTTCTATATAGTTTGAAACAGCGAAACATAAGTCATCAATTTTAAGTAATGGCTCTGAGTTTTGAATGAGCTCTAGCTCAGTGGCTACAACTGATTGCTCACTCACAGGATTCGTCCCGTAGCGTTATTAGCCTTGATTCAAAATCTACGATCATGACTAACATTTTAGTTAAATTACTCCGTTGCGGGTAATTCAGTTTCACTAACAATGCTTTCTGTCGCATGTTCATGTGCGCTCGCTCTATCTAAAATGCTTGCGTCAATTAAACCTTCAGCGATTTCGCGTAATGCGATAACAGTTGGCTTGTCATTATCAATATCAACAAGCGGATCAGCACCCATTGAAATTTCACGTGCACGTTTCGATGCAATTAATACGAGCTGAAAACGGTTATCTACATTTTCTAAACAATCTTCTACGGTTGTGCGAGCCATGGCTATTACCCTGAAAATACTTACTGAAAACATTCCATTATATGAAAGATTCAATATTTACGCTAGAAGTTCTATTAACAAATCCTGCTTTATTTGTTTTTGAACGCCAATAGTGTTGCGTTGTGCCGAAATAATGGCTGCCAGTTCGGTCAAAGCATCATCAAAATCATCATTCACAATCAAATAATCGAACTCAACATAATGCGACATTTCATTTTTTGCATCACGCATTCTGCGTTCGATAATGTCATCACCATCTTGCCCCCTCCCCCGCAGACGCTGTTCTAATGCTGCTTTAGAGGGTGGAAGAATAAAAACACCAATGCATTCCGGATAATTATTTCTAATCTGTTGAGCACCTTGCCAGTCGATTTCTAAGATCACATCTAAACCCAATTTCAACTGAGTCATAACCGATTCAGCTAATGTGCCATAACAATTATCAAATACCGTCGCTGATTCTAAAAATGCACCGGCATCTCGCATTTGCGCAAATTCATCTTGGCTAACGAAAAAATAATCCTGGCCATCTACCTCTCCTTCTCGTTTTGCACGAGTAGTGTGAGAAATGGATAAACGCACTTCAGAATGTTTATCCACGAGGGCATTAACTAGGCTTGTTTTACCTGCACCTGATGGTGCTGCCACAATAAAAAGACTTCCACTCATATTTATCCCTTATTCGATATTCTGGATCTGCTCACGCATTTGTTCAATTAATACTTTCAAATCAACTGAATGACGTGTCGTTTCTGTATTGATAGATTTTGAAGCTAATGTATTAGCCTCACGATTCAGTTCTTGCATCAAAAAGTCTAAACGTCGACCTGTGGGCTCATCACGTTGCAATACATTTTGCACTTCTACAACATGACTTTGCAAGCGATCTAACTCTTCTGCTACATCACTCTTTTGCGCCAACATCACCATTTCTTGTTCTAGCCGTTCCGGATCGAGGTTCACCTGTAAATCAGCAATACGTTCAGCTAAACGCGCACGTTGTTGCTCTAAAATTTCAGGCATACGTTCACGCACATCAATTGCAATATTGTTAATTTCTGTGCAACGTTGTTCAATCATTTCTTGCAGTGCTGCGCCTTCAGTCTCACGCGTCACAATCAATTCATCAATCGCATATTCCAATGCTGACATCACTGTTTTATTCAGCGCATCTTGATCTAAGCTTTCCGCTTGTAGCACGCCGGGCCATTGCATGACTCTGAGCATATCCGTAGGTGCGGCTCGTGTCGTTA
>JBJPGE010000068.1:0-9502 GCA_048595465.1 Methylophagaceae bacterium
TGCTTTGAAGATGACAATGTTATTCACGTAGCTAATAAAATATCACCACTGGATGATATTGAAGTCATTAACACCGAACTTGCTTTAGCGGACTTAGAAAGCGTAGATAAAGCAATTACAAAAACAACACGTGATGCTAAAGGTGGCGATAAAGTTGCTAAAGCACGCTTAGAATTACTCATTAAAATGAGCGAAGTATTGAACGAAGGTAAACCTGTCCGAGGAATGGGCTTAGATGAAGATGAGCTAGCTTTATTAAACGAACTGCACCTGCTCACTATTAAACCCACCATGTATATTGCTAATGTATCTGAAGATGGTTTTGAAAATAATCCATTCCTAGATAGCGTAACTGAATTAGCTGAGCAAGAAGGCGCCATTGTAGTGGCGATTTGTGCATCGATTGAATCGGAAATCGCTGAACTAGAAAATGAAGAGAAAATAGAGTTTTTACAAGAAATTGGCCAAGATGAACCTGGTTTAGATCGTGTGATTCGAGGTGGTTATGGATTATTAGGCCTGCAAACTTATTTTACTGCGGGTGTAAAAGAAGTGCGCGCATGGACGGTTAAAATCGGCGCAACCGCTCCTCAAGGTGCTGGCGTTATTCATACCGACTTTGAAAAAGGTTTTATTCGTGCAGAAGTTGTCAGCTATGATAATTTTGTAGAATTTAAAGGCGAAGCAGGTGCGAAAGATGCGGGTAAATGGCGCTTAGAAGGTAAAGATTACATTATCAGTGATGGTGATGTGATGCATTTCCGGTTTAATGTATAGATCTTTAGAATAGATAATCTATAAGAGCAGCTTAATTATATTGGGTGTAATGCGATGAAAAGATTAGTAACGGCAACGATGTTAATTACTGGATTTATTGCAGGCCCTGTGCTCGCATCATTTTCTATGGATACCTGTTTGCTAGAGCAAATGGATACGGCTGGAGAGTCCGTAACCGTAGGCAAGCTAAAAGATATTTGTTTGCAGCTCAGCAATCAAGTCTCCCAAGAAGCAGACGAGACAACGCCAATCAACTCAGCAATAAAACGCAGAGTGGCGTTTGAACAACAACAACAAGACAACCCCTTTTCTTTACAAGCACACAAGCCTAATTACCTAATATTAAGTAATAATCTATCTTCGCCTAATGAAGCACCTTTTGATAAAGCCGATCCCGATCGTGGCTTTGACTTTCAGCCGTGGGAAACCAAATTTCAATTAAGCGTAAAAGTCCCTGTTGTACGCAATTTAATCAAAGGTAATGGCGATTTGTATATTGCTTATACCAATCGATCATTTTGGCAGATGTTTAATAAAGAGGGCTCAGCACCATTTCGCGATTCAAATCATGAGCCTGAAGCTTGGCTGTCTTTTAAGCAAGACCGTGATTATTTTGGTTGGCATAACTCGGTGATTCGAACGGGTTTTGTTCATCAATCTAATGGTCAGTCTGGCGAGCTTTCACGCAGCTGGAATAGAGTTTATGCAGACTTTATTTTTGAACGTGAGAATGCCTATTTATCATTTAAACCATGGTTACGCGTTCCAGAAAGCAAAGATAATGACGATAATCGCCACATTGAAAGATATATGGGAAATTTCGAATTAAGCGGCGTCTACAAACACGGTGATCATAATTTTGATTTTATGATTAGAAATAATCTTCGCAGCAGCGATAATCATGGCGCATTTCAATTAGGCTGGAGTTTCCCAGTTCAATTATTATCAAATAAAACTAGATGGTATGTTCAGTGGTTTAATGGCTATGGGGAAAGCTTGATAGATTATGATGAGCGATCAAACAGTATCGGTATGGGCATTCAATTAACGGATTGGTTATAAAGATTCAGTATTGCTTGATATTTAGTGGCTAGCATCGTAAAATGCTCGGCTTCACAAGGCTATGTAGCTCAGCTGGTTAGAGCACATCACTCATAATGATGGGGTCGGTAGTTCGAATCTACCCATAGCCACCACTTTCATTCAAAATAAAGTTTACTTTCAGCGGTATTTTCCGAAGATAACAACTCTAAGAGTTTGTCGATGGGTAAAGGCTGAGAAAATAGATTACCTTGCACAAAGTCACACCCCGCACTATAAAGTAAGCTACTCTGTTGCTTCGTTTCAACACCTTCAGCAATAACTTTAAGACCTAGTTTGTGTGCCATTACAATGATGGCCTCTGATAAGGCCATTTCACTAGAGTCATCCGATAAGTTTCGAATAAAGGATTGGTCTATTTTTAAATAATCAATATCAAATTTATTGAGATATGATAAAGAAGCATAACCTGTTCCAAAATCATCAATGGCGACTTGAATGCCAGCGGTTCGGAAATTTAATAATTGGTCAATAATTTGTTGATCGTCCTTCATGAGTAAGCCTTCTGTGATTTCTATTACAAGATTACAGCTAGAAAAATAGACTTCGGATATGGCGGCGCTCCAATCATTTTGTGCTTTAAATTGAACGGGCGACATGTTTATGCTGACTTGGAAGTCAGGGTTATGTTGTTGAAAAAGTTGGGCATGTTGAACAGCTTGATGGAATACCCAGTTGCCTATTTCGTTAATAAGCCCGGTTTCCTCGGCAATTGGGATAAATTCAGCAGGGCTTATCATGCCTCTTTCAGGATGTCTCCAGCGTAGTAGTGCTTCAGCTTTTTGGATTTTTTTTGTGGGCAAGTAAACAATGGGCTGGTAATAGACTTCAAGCTGATTTAGCGTCAGAGCTTCACGTAAATCATTTGTAAGGCTAAAACGTTCCATTGCTGATCGCTGCATTTGTTGAGTAAAATAGAAATAGCGACTTCGACCTGAGTCTTTGGCAAAGTACATGGCCTGATCGGCATTCCTCAGAAGATCATCTACGGTGAGTGCATCATCAGGATATATCGTGATGCCAATGCTTGCAGAAATATAAACAAGATTTTCTTCTATTTGAAAAGGTTGGTTTAAGGAGGCAATGATTTTGTCGGCGATCTGCTCAATTCGATTAAGATTATTTAAATTAGGTAGAAGTACAGTAAATTCATCACCTCCAAACCGTGCTACAGAATCTTCACTTGGCACTGCGTCAGCAATACGCTTTCCTGCCTCAATAAGCAGTTTATCACCCACAGGATGGCCAAAGGTATCATTGATTACTTTAAACCTGTCTAAATCAAGGAAAAAAACGGCTAAGGGTTTATTGGTAATATTAGATTTTTTAATTTCTTCTTTTAAACGATTGTAGAAAAAAGTACGATTTGGCAATGATGTCAAAGGGTCATTATTGGCTTGTTTTAAAGCGAGTAACTCAGCTTGTCTTTTCTCAGTGATATCTGAAAATAAAGTGACACGTTGTTTTATACTTCCATTTTCGTTACGGATCGTATTGATGGTTGCCCAAACAAGGAGTTCTTCACCGCTTTTCCGATTGGCCCAGATCTCTCCTTGCCATTGCCCAGAGAGATCAAGAATACTTTGAACCTCTGCTAGGAACGCGGAATCATATCGTTTTGAAATGAGTATAGATACAGATTCATTCAGAATGTCAACTTCTGAGAAACCGGTGATGTTTGAGAAAGCAGGATTAATGGCGATAATATTTCTTTCAGCAGAGGTGACAATCATGCCTTCGCTGCTATGTTGAAAAACGGTGGATGCTAACTGAATCATCTCCTCAGTTTGTTTGTGTCTAGTGATGTCATGCAAGCTAATTAATAGGTTGTTTGTTGAATCAGGGAAAGGTGATGCATGGGCTAGTACTGTTCGGAGATCGCCATTTTTACAGCGGATTTCGATTTCTAATGGTTTAAAAATATTATTCTTAAAACTTTCTTTAAGTCGTTTTTCCCATTTCCCTTGTATTTTATAACCATATTCTTGATTGGGATAAACATTGGTTCCCCATTTAAAAGATGAGGAAATATCTTCGAGGGTATAGCCAAATTGTGCTGTAAAAGCATCATTAACATAAATCGATTCTTTTTGATTATTATGCACAATAAATGGTGTTGGAGAGGCATTTAGGATCGTCTGAGCGACTTGAGTTGTTTTGATGGATAATTCGCTGGTCATATCTTTGAGCGCCTATTGCTTTGAGGCAAGCATATAATTAGAGTCTGAATATAACACAGGGTTGCCTTCTATTTCAAAGCATTATCCGTTACTTCTCCCTAGTGAAACAGATTTATAAATGCTCTCTTTTTTGGCTTACATACATGGTGCGTTCGGGTCCATATTATTAAGTATCGACGCTATTTAATAGTGCTTGAAATTCATCAACTGGAAGAGGCTTAGAGAAGAGGTATCCTTGAACATAGTCACACCCTGCGGCGGCTAATAAGTCGCGTTGCTGCTCTGTTTCAACGCCTTCAGCAATAACTTTAAGACCTAGCTGATGCGCCATTACAATGATGGCTTCAGATAAGACCATTTCACTAGAGTTTTCGGCTAAGTTTCGAATAAAGGATTGGTCAATTTTTAAGTAATCAATATCAAATTTATTGAGATATGATAAAGAAGAGTAGCCTGTTCCAAAATCATCAATCGCTACTTGGATGCCAGCATCACGGAAATTTAATAATTGCTCAGCTATTAGTTCATTATCTTCCATTAACAACCCTTCGGTTATTTCAATAACGACATTGCTACCAGCAAAATATTCCTGAGTTATCACTGAGCTCCAATTATGCTCTTCTCTAAACTGTGCGGGTGATACATTAATGCTTACTTGAAAATCAGCATCATATTGCTGATAAGATTTAACCTGCTGCGTTGCCTGCTGGAAGACCCAGTCGCCAATTTCATTGATTAGACCAGAGTCTTCAGCAAGCGGGATAAACTCTGCAGGGCTGACCATGCCTCTTTCTGGGTGTTTCCATCGCAATAATGCTTCAGCTTTGTGGATTCGCCCTGTTGGTAAATAAATAATCGGTTGGTAATATAATTCTAGTTGATTTTTAGCCAAGGCTACACGTAGATCATTGGTTAAGTTAAACCGCTCTAAAGAAGATTCCTGCATTTGCCGGGTAAAATAACTAAAGCGGCTTCGACCGGAGTCTTTGGCAAAATACATCGCTTGATCTGCATTTTTAAGCAGGTCATTTACATTACTAGCATCGTTAGGGTAAAGCGTGATGCCAATGCTTGCCGAAATATAGATAATATTATTATCTAACTGAAACTGCTGACTTAATGATTTGATAATTTTGGAGGCCGTTCGCTCAATGCCATGAATATCATCTAGATCGGGTAGAATCACTGTAAACTCATCGCCTCCGAGTCGGGCCACGGTATCGGTATCACGAACACAATCAGTGATACGCTTGGCGGCCTCAATAAGAAGCTTATCTCCTACAGGGTGGCCAAAAGTATCATTTACATCTTTAAATTTATCTAAATCAAGAAAGAATAATGCTAACGGTTTATTTGAACGATTGGATTTTCTAATTTCTTGGCCCAAGCGATCGTGAAACATTGTTCGGTTAGGTAGTGATGTCAATGTATCGTAATAAGCTTGTTTTAGTGCTAGCGTTTCAGCTTTTTTTCTCTCTGTAATATTTGAGAATAAACCCAGACGTAGCTTAATGGTACTATCTTCATTATAGATGGTATTAACGGTCAACCAAACGAGTAAACCTTCACCTGTTTTCTGATTAGTCCAAACCTCACCTTGCCACCTTCCTGTGCGATCAAGTTCTTTGTTCATTTCAATATAAAAATTAGCATCATGCCGATCAGACATTAATAGCAAAGAGGGCTCTCCTACAACTTCATCTTCAGAGTAGCCTGTGAGTTCACAGAAGGCGGGGTTGATTGCCGTAATTACTTTTTCCGCATTGGTTGTTAACATCCCTTCACTAGTATGGTTGAATACCATTGAGGTTAATGCGCGTTCTTCATCTAACTTTTTTCGCTCAGTAATGTCGTATAGGCTAACAAGTATTTCACCATTAAATACACCTAACGAATCCGTCATCAGTGAGGCATTAACCAGCACTGTTTTGTACTCACCATTCTTGCAGCATATTTTAATTTCTAAAGGTTCAAATTTACCCTCTCCCCTTATATGCTCCTCAATTCGCTCTTCCCAGAGACGGCGCATTTCAGATCCGTATTCTTCGTCAGGATAAGCCTTTGTGCCCCATTCTATGTAGGTGGGAATATCTTCAACCACATAACCAAACTGTTCTGTAAAGGCATCATTTAGGAAGATGACCTTTTGAGAAGTATTGTGTAGTGCTAGGGGTGTGGGAGAGTTATCAATTATAGCGTGAGCTCGTTGCTCGCTTAGTTTTAATGCGATTTCATCTTGTTTGCGCGCAGTAAGATCGATATCAATGCAATACATTTCAGGGTTACCCTTTCTATCATATTGCATAACATGGCTGGAATAGACATCAATAAGCTGGCCACTTTTTATTTTTAATGCTAATTCTGCGGTTGGAATAGCCTCACCACCGTTCATCCAGCTATCGACACCTTCAGTTACTGCTGCTTTCATGTCTTCTGGAATGATCAGATCATCAATAAGCTGGCCGAGCGCTTCTTCTTTGCTATAGCCATAGAGTTTTTCACTGGCTTTATTCCAAAAAATAACACGATGATTGCGATCGTAGCCTTGCACTGAAATATTAGGGATGCTTTCTAATAACGATTGGAAGCGTTGCTCACTTTTAAGCAATAATTTGTCAGCTACATTTTGAGATCTTAGTTTCTTATGTAATTGAACCAGCCAAATAATAAGAAATAAGCAGCTAATAATAAGTAGGGCTAGAATTAGATTCATTTATGTCGACTTATAAGGTATTACCAGTATCATACCGTTAACTATATCTTCATTCTTATAGCTACATCACGGATATCGGCAAGTTAATCACGGTATTGAGTTAATATCCATCCCTAATAATAGTTAATGTGGACTATTTTGTTTGTCTCAACGCGTTTATCCGTTATCCTTTTACCTATGAAAGAAATTTATAAATATCATATGTTTTTTTGTACCCATGAACGTAATGACGGCAGAGAATATTGTCAGCAACATGATGCGCAGTCATTACGAGACTATGCCAAGAAGAAAGTGCATGAATTAAAGCTCAAAAAGGTGCGCGTTAATAATGCGGGTTGTTTAAATCGGTGTGCACTGGGTCCAATGTTAGTGATTTATCCAGAAGGCACTTGGTATCAATATCAAACCAAGAAAGACATTGATGAGATTATTGAATCTCATTTACAGCATGGAAAAATTGTGGAGCGCTTACAACGATGACGCCAGATGAATATTGTAAAGATAAGGCGGCGAAAAGCGGCTCCAGCTTTTATTATAGTTTCATGTTCTTGCCTGAAAAACAGCGGCAAGCGATTATTGCTCTATATGCTTTTTGCCGAGAGGTCGATGATGCTGTTGATGAAATAAGCGATACTGATGTTGCACGAAAAAAACTAGAATGGTGGCGCTTTGAAATTGCTCAGACCTTTAAAGGTGAGGCGGCGCATCCTGTAGGCAAAGCCTTGCAGGCAGCAATACAAAACTTTGATTTGCATGAAGAGTATTTTATGGAAATTATTGATGGCATGGAAATGGATTTAGATCAATTTTCATATCAAGAATTTAAACATCTTGCTTTATATTGTCATCGTGCAGCGAGCGTTGTGGGTTTGCTATCTGTTGAGATCTTCGGCTATAAAGACCGAAATACGCTTAAATATGCAGAAAATCTAGGAATGGCACTACAGCTGACCAATATCATTCGCGATGTGCGTGAAGATGCGGAGCGCGGTCGAATTTATTTGCCTCAAGAAGACTTACAGCGGTTTAACGTTCAAACAGAAGCATTACTAGATCTCAAATCAAGTGATGAGTTAATAGCCTGCCTTAAATTTGAAACCGAACGAGCACGACAATATTATCGACAAGCCATGGATGCATTGCCTGACAGCGATCGCTACAGTCAGCGAACGGGACTCATTATGGCGGCTATTTATGAGGCGACGTTAGATGAAATTGAAAGTGATGATTTCAAAGTGATGCAGCACCGTGTTTCATTAACACCACTCAGAAAATTATGGATCGCGTGGCGAACAGCGCGTCAGCAAAAGAAATTTAAATGACGATTTTGATAGTCGGAGGCGGTTGGAGTGGGCTTGCCGCGGCTATTACCTGTGTGCAAAAGGGTGAAGCAGTTCATTTGATTGAGTCAGCCAAACAGCTGGGTGGGCGCGCT
The DNA here is from genome assembly GCA_048595465.1 of Methylophagaceae bacterium. Lineage (GTDB taxonomy): Bacteria > Pseudomonadota > Gammaproteobacteria > Nitrosococcales > Methylophagaceae. The sequence continues at coordinate 8,207 of JBJPGE010000068.1, forward strand.
CGAAATGTACCATGGAATGAACGCACTATTGATAATGGGCAGCACTTAATGATCGGTGCTTACGATCGCATGCTGGCAATGATGCAGTCGATAGGCGTTGATACTTCAGAGGTGTTTCAACGGCAGACTATGGATCTTACTATCTATGATGCACAGTATCCGCCGTTACGATTATCGAGCAAGGCGTATCTGCCTTGGCCTTTATCTTTAGCGTGGAATCTAGCCGCCAGTGCAGGAATATCAGGATTAAGCCAGGTCGCCAAATTACAAGCCGACATTAAAACTATCCTTTCATCAAAAGATATAACCGTAAGTGAGTGGTTACTTTCATCTAATCAATCGCAGCGTTTGGTTAAACAATTGTGGGAACCTTTATGCCTTGCTACGCTGAACACACCGATAAATGAGGCTTCTGCTCATTTGCTCGCCATCGTGCTACGAGATAGTATGGGCAAAGGCAAGAAAGCGGCCGACTCATTGATTCCATGTCAGCCTTTAGGCGAGCTATTTCCTAGGGTGGCAGCAAACTATATTGAGCAACATGGTGGCAAAATCAGTTTAGGAACTAGGGTAAAAAATCTTATCGTTGAAGACAAAAAGGTGACGGGACTCACTACTAATGACGGTAGCCAGCTTGAAAGTGATGCAGTGATTATTGCCACTAACATCTCACAGAGTCATGCATTATTATCTCCCTATGTGAACCTTTATTTGCCAAAAGAATACCCCATTTGTACAGTGTATTTGCAGTATGCGGAAGATATACGTATGGAAGCGCCAATGCTGGGCATGTCGGGTACGATAAGCCAGTGGGTTTTTGATCGAAGCGAACAAACGCCAGGCTTAATGGCTGTAGTGATTAGCGCGCCGGGCAAGCACGAGGATATGGAAAAGGATGAATTAATTTCTTTAGTGTGCAAAGAAATTCATCAACTTTTCCCTGCAATGCCAGAGCAAGCAAAGCAAGGCTTTGTCATTCGTGAAAAACGCGCCACTTTTGCATGCACCGTAGATATAGAAAAACGGCGCCCAGAGTGTCAAACTGATATTGAGGGCTTATGGTTAGCCGGCGATTATGTTGCCAATAATTACCCTGCAACATTAGAGGGGGCCATTCGCAACGGTGAAAATTGTGCAAAGCTAATGGTGGCCAACCTTAACTAGTTGGTATACTGTCGTCTTTTTACTGCTGAATCCATAAAATGAATTATTCTGCCGCATCCGACCTTCTTCTTGATAGCGTTATTCTTGTAACTGGAGCAGGAGATGGCGTTGGTGCTGCTGTGGCGAAATCCT
>JBJPGE010000069.1:0-9421 GCA_048595465.1 Methylophagaceae bacterium
ACAGATACGGCCCGTATCGTTCTTGGGTAGGTTGCTTGAGGCATGTAGCGATGCATGTCCCAGATGAATGATTGTTCTCGACAGAACCCGGCTTATCGGCCATCTCTTTTTTATTTCTTCGAATATTAAAAAATGCTTTTGTGAGATAGTGACTTGACTCCAGTCTAGCGGGTCTTTCATAATAAATATCATGGATGCTATTTTAGAAACTTCCTTTCGTATTTCTTTAAGTGAACCAATATCGGTACTATCCGTTAGTGGTAACCCTGAGGGTTTACTGGGCTTTAAACAAGAAGAATTACTCAGCGGACATGTATCTTTGGCAAGCCGTATTCATGACCATGATCACGATATAGCTGATGAGCTGTTTTCAAGTAGCAATAATAAACTGTCGGGCATTATCAATCTTAGGATTAGGCAGGCAAATGGCCGTATCCGATGCACGAAAGGAATATATACAAAAACAGATTCTGCAAACAATGGCAGCATGATTTTGGAGTTGTTGTTGCAAGATGCTAAAGGCCTCACGCAGGCACTAGGTGAGCAGCATTTGGTTACCAACTTCAAAGCGATGATGGAAAATACGAATGACTACATTTATTTTAAAGATAGGAATCATGTATTCACTGGCGCAAGTCAAACACTAGTTGAGCTTACGGAACCTTCTGAACATTGGACTGATTTACTAGGTCAAACTGATTATGACGTGTTTCCTGAAGAATATGCTGATATTTATTATGAGTTAGAAAAGCAAGTGTTTTCTGGTGTCTCAGTTGCCCATGGGGAGCAGGAGATACTTGATAATGAAGGAAAAGAAGGCTGGGTCGATAATCGTAAATACCCTATACATGATAGTAATGGCGGAATCATTGGGCTGTTTGGCATTGCCCGAGATGTTACGGATAAATACAATAAACAGCAAAAAATTGAACAATTAGTCGCTGAGCAAACGGCTATTTTAGACAATCAGTTAGTCAGTATAGTCACACTCCGAGGCAGACATGTTTTGTGGGCAAATTCTGCATTTGAGACCGCTCTAGGCTACGATAAAAATGAGCTGATAGGAGTTTCAACACGGCAATTCTATGTGACCGAGGCCGATTATCAGTCGGTTGGCGAGGATTACGCTAATATTGACAAAGATGGTGTTGTGCGAGATGAGCTTGAATTTATACGCAAAGATGGCCAGCATGTTTGGGTCGATGTGAGGGGAGCGGCATTACATGCTGGTTCTGCTGATTCTATTTGGATTATTGTTGACGTTACTGAGCGTAAAAACACACGAGACAGATTGCAGTTAAGTCAATTGTATGGCGGTATAGGGACTTGGGAATATGATTTTATTACTAAGCTGAGTATTTGTTCTGATGTCGTTTTAAAAGAGCTAGGTTTTCCTTTGACAGCAGATAGATCTAGTTGGGATGATGTTTTTGAGGCTATTTGTCTTGAGGATCGTGAACATGTTAATGAAGCTATAAAATTACATATTGAAGAAGGAGTGGTCTTAGATGTTGAATATAGAATTATTGATACAGATGAACAGATCCGTTGGATGCGAACAATAGGCAAAGCAGAATTTGATACCGATAACAATCCAATCAAAATGAGGGGAACAGTTCAAGAGATCACAGCTCAGAAAATAGCTGAGGATAGTCTTCGCATAGCTGCCGTTGCTTTTGATACGCAAGAAGGCATGCTTGTTACAGATGCAAACCGGATAATATTGAATGCTAACAAAGCGTTCACACAAATCAGTGGCTATAGCTCAGAAGAACTTATCGGTAAGAATTCTCGTATATTTAGGACAAAGCAAGGTGATGCAAGTTTTTATGATGTTATGTGGGAAGAAGTTAACCGTACTGGTCACTGGGAAGGTGAAGTCATAAGTAGGCATAAAAAAGGCCATACTTATATTGAGCGGCTGACCGTTACAGCAGTAAAAGACGATAAAGGTGTTATCACAAACTATGTTGGAACACATACAGATATAACCGAGCGTAAAGCTGCTGAAGAGAAAATAGAAATTTTTGCTTTTTATGATTCTCTCACGCAACTACCCAATCGTCGGCTATTGATTGATAGAGTTCAACAATCTTTATATGGAAGTACACGTAGTAAAAATGAAGGCGCTTTGTTATTTCTTGATTTAGATAACTTCAAATTACTCAATGATAGTTTTGGCCATGACGTAGGAGATATGTTGTTACAACAAGTCTCTCAACGACTTATAGCGTGTGTGCGCGAAGATGATACTGTTGCTCGTATAGGTGGTGATGAGTTTATTATCTTACTGGAAAACCTTGATAAGAATCATCGTGAGGCAACAGCACAAGCAGGTAGCGTTGCAAAGAAAATTCTGTTTGCTCTCAATCAGCCATATCAGTTAGGTGAGCATGAATATATAGGCAGTACGAGTATTGGTATAACCTTATTTCAAGGGAGTCAAACCGGAGTTGAGAACTTAATTAAACATGCCGATACGGCTATGTATCAAGCGAAGAGAGATGGACGAAATTCACTACGATTTTTTGAATTGCAAATGCACTAGTTAAATTAGATTAACCTCTCGACACCCCCGATATCGGGGGTGTGAAAAATATCCCAATATGATTAAATATAATCGTTATTTTATAACAATTATTTAACCGCCAAACTTGCGTGTGAACCGAGGACGGAAAGTTACAAGTCTTAATGTGTTTAAGATGGTTGGGCTGCATTAACGGAGTTAATTATATGAAAGTCCCTTTTCTTGTTGCAATTAGTTTTGCATTTATTGTAAGTAGTATTAGTGTTTCAGCTGGAACTATAGATTTTAGTACACCAACGTATGATTCAACTTTCGGCCCTAATACAGCAACAGACCTTGTTGATGGTGTTAATTTCAACATTACTGCTACCGCTAGAGGATCTGATGGATTCAGACAACCATTTGACCATGTAGGACTAAAATTTGGTGTCCCGGGAAATGGAATGTATTCAATCAGTATCACAGCTGATCAGGATGTAACATATACTAGTTTATTCGGGCGTGGTCATGGTTTTACTGGGCGTGCTGGGCAGTTACCATTTGATATTTCTGCAAATGGTAGCTTGTCTATTGACAACTTACAGTTTGCTCCAAGCACTTTTAGTGCGGCATCTCTTGGTAGCATTTTGATCCTCGCTGGCGAAGCATTACTTATCGATGTTGATTTTTCTTCCCTTATTGGTAGCCGTATTTATGCTTCTGCTATACTGCAGTCTTTAGATTTCAGCAAGACGGCGGTATCAGCTGTTCCAATCCCAGCAGCGGCATTTATGTTTGCACCTGCATTATTAGGTTTCTTAGGTTTCCGTCGTAAAGTACGCGTTTAAATTTACCTAAATCTGCAGTGCATTAGCACTTTATATGTGATTAAAAAGCCACCTCATTTGAGGTGGCTTTTTTGTTTTATTTACCTTTAAAACTATCTTCCGCTAATTGTTCTTTTTGGAACAGCCTGCTCTTAAAGTAATTTGGCTCTAGAAAATAATTCTACTTCGACGTTTAGACCTTTTATAGCTAGAATCTACTTTAACTTCCGACGCCACTTTTTTGATAAAAAAGGTGTCTTTTATAGTCGCCAACATGACTCTTATCCCACCTTAATGAAATAACGCTAAGTCATTGACAGCAAAAGAACATTTTGTTTGTTTGGATACTTGACACACCCTGCCCGCACTCCTATAGTGATTGAAAGTGGGTAAAAGTGGATCAAAGTGGATCACATTATTTAAGGGGTAACACGTGTTTCGAGGCGTAGCAACATTTAATCTGGATGCAAAAGGACGGATGGCGATTCCAGCCAAATTCCGTAAGCATCTTGACGTCTGTTGTGAAGGCCGTTTGGTGGTGACTATCGATCATAGTGATCATTGTTTACAAATATATCCTTTGCCTGAATGGGAAGATGTTGAGAAAAAATTGTCAGCACTGCCTAGTTTAAACCCTCAAGTGCGTAAATTAAAGCGAATGTTATTAGGTTATGCCACCGAATGTGAAATGGATAATAACGGTCGTATTTTGTTGCCTGCTAAATTACGTGAATTTGCCAACTTGCAAAAAAGCACTGTGATGATTGGCCAAGGCAATAAGTTTGAGTTGTGGGATGAAGAAACGTGGAATGCGTTAATGGATGAATGTCTGGAAGAAAATTTTGACGGCATACTGTCGACCGAATTAGAAAACCTGTCCATTTAGGATAAATACCCATGATACTCCAAATTACAGAATTCAGACCAAAGACTAGAAAGCCAGAGCCTCGTTCCAATATTTGGCAAGGACAAGTCATTGCCCGCATATTGAGCCTTGCTCTGACTTCCTATCTTTGCCCTGAAAAACTGCAATTCGAAGCATCTTGGGTATAAGCCATGACGAAGCCTACGGAACATTTACCTGTCTTACTCACCGAGACAGTTGCCTCCCTTGATGTGAAGCCTAACGGTATTTATGTTGATGGTACCTTTGGACGAGGCGGTCATGCACGGGTTGTCTTATCCGAATTATCAGCACAAGGTCAGTTGCTAGGTTTAGATAAAGATCCTGCTGCCATCGCTGCGGGTCAGTTACTTGCAGAAAATGATCCTAGATTCAGTATTGAGCAATGTTCTTTTGCAGAATTATCCACACCTATTAATGCGCGTCTATGGCAAGGAAAAGTGGATGGCATTTTATTAGATATTGGTGTGTCATCACCTCAAATTGATGTGGCTGAACGTGGCTTCAGCTTTCAGAAAGATGGCCCTTTGGATATGCGGATGAATCCTGATGTTGGTATAAGTGCGGCGCAGTGGTTGGCAAAAGCAGATATAGAAGATATTGAGAAGGTAATAAAAACACTGGGTGAAGAACGATACGGTAAACGCATTGCTCGTGCGATTGTTGAAACACGCGAACATACACCGATCACAACGACTAAACAACTAGCGACACTAGTTGATAAAGCTAGCCCATCGCGTGAGAAAAATAAGCATCCTGCAACGCGTACTTTCCAAGCTATTCGTATCTATATAAATAATGAGTTGGAAGACTTAAAAGCCGGTTTAGAACAGGCTTTAGATGTATTGGCAGTGGGTGGACGATTAGCGGTTATTAGCTTTCATTCGTTAGAAGATAGAATTGTAAAACGTTATTTCCGTGATCAAGCGCTAGGTGATGACTACCCATCTGACTTCCCTATCAGGGCGGCTGATCTTAATCCGCGTATTCGTTTGATAGGCAAAGCAATCAAAGCGGGCAAAGCGGAACTTGATATAAACCCTAGAGCGCGCAGTGCAGTATTACGCGTGGTGGAGAAATTGGCATGAGTATACATCGCCAATTACAATCATTGCGTGTTTTGATGCCAGTAATCTGGGTACTACTAGCTGTTATGACTTCTGCGATAGCGGTTGTTTATAGCAAACATGCAGCGCGAACAAAATTTGTTGTATTACAAAGCTTGGAGCACGAACGTGACTCGCTCAATGAAGAATGGGGACGCTTATTATTAGAGCAAAGTACGTGGGCAAGCCCTAGCCATGTTGAGCAGCAAGCCATTAAGCGCTTGCACATGATTGTGCCAACAGCAGATATGACGGTGGTGATTAAATAATGGCCCGCCGTAAAATTAATCATATTGCGAGCTGGCGGCTAAACCTAGTACGTGTGGTTTTTCTTGGCTTGGTGATAGGTCTGGGTTGGCGATTAGTCGATATTCAAGTACTCAATACTGACTTTTTACGGAGTCAAGGTGATGCACGACATGTTCGCAAAGTTCCTATAGCTGCACATCGCGGCATGATTCTAGACCGCCATGGAGAGCCTTTAGCGATAAGCACTCCCGTTCATTCGGTATGGCTAAACCCACAAGAAGTGGATGGTAGTGATGTTCAATTAAAAAACTTAGCAACACTACTCAATATGAAACATCGCGTTATTACTAAAAAAATAAACAGTAATAAAACCAAAGAATTTATTTATATAAAACGTCGGTTGACGCCAGAGTTAGCAGCAAAAATAAAACAACTAGATATTGCTGGGGTGGCACTGCAACGTGAATATAAACGTTATTACCCAGTGGGTGAGGTGACATCGCACTTATTAGGTTTCACGAGTATTGATGATAATGGCCAAGAAGGATTGGAGTTAACACATAATGATGTGCTGTCTGGTGTGTCGGGTCTAAAACGGATGATGCGAGACAGTCGTGGCACTTATGTGAGTGGCGGCGAGCAAATAAAGGCAAGCAAAGATGGCGAGAATATTAGCTTAAGCATTGATTTACGTTTGCAATATTTAAGCTATCAGTCACTTAAAGCAACCGTCAAAAAATATCACGCGCGCTCAGGTTCAGCCGTCATTTTAGATGTGAAAACGGGTGAAGTATTAGCGATGGTCAATCAACCTTCTTTTAATCCTAATAATCGCCGTGGATTAAAAATTAGTGATTTTCGTAACCGTGCGGTGACAGACTTATTTGAGCCAGGCTCAGTTGTAAAACCATTCACCGTAGCAAGTGGGCTGAAATCAGGTAAATTTACCGCAGATACGATTATTGATACGCAACCCGGTTTGTTCAAAGTTAGCGGTCATACCATTAAAGATTTTCGTGATTATGGTGAAATAAATCTTGAAACATTAATCCAAAAATCGAGTAATGTTGGGGCAAGCAAAATTGCTTTGACTATAAAGCCAAACCAACTGTGGGAAGGTTTTTCTGCATTTGGCATGGGTGAGCCAACGGGTGCTTATTTCCCTGGTGAAGCAATGGGGCGGTTGCCCGATCCACAATCATGGCGTGAACTTGACCGTGCAGTTCTGGCTTACGGTTATGGTCTGGCGGCATCAACACTGCAAATAGCACGCGCTTATATGGTGCTAGCGAATGGTGGCATCTTACAGCCTGTCAGTTTTATGAAATTAGAGGAGCCACCGGAAGGACGGCGTGTGTTTTCACGTGAAGTGATGCAACAAGTGTTAAGTATGATGGAAACCGTTGTTCAAGAAGGCGGTACGGCAAAAAGGGCTGCTGTTGAAAATTATACTGTTGCAGGAAAAACAGGAACAATCAAACAAGCGGTAAAAGGTGGCTATGCTGATGGCCATTATATTTCACTTTTTGCCGGTGTTATTCCAGCTAGTAATCCACGTTTAGCTATGGTGGTGATGGTGGATGATCCTCAAGGTGATAAATATTATGGCGGTTTGATTGCCGCCCCTGTTTTCTCTGAAGTCATGGCGGGTGCAATGCGTTTATTGAACGTCGCACCAGACAATATGCCAGATATTCAGCTACAGGTGGCTGAAAAATGATTACGGTGAACAAGCAATCATTAAATAGCATGTTAGCTGGCATGCTGGCCGATCCATCATTGCTAGATGATATAGAGATTGCAGGTCTAAGTTTAGATAGCAGAAAGATTCAATCTGGATTTTTGTTCTTATCACTGGCTGTGGAAGGTGCACAACGCCTAGCTTATTTAGAACAGGCCATTCAATCTGGTGTTGCAGTAGTTCTTTATGAGCAATCACTCGATTTAACTTCCGATGAGATTTCAGCGTTAGCGAAAAACAATATTGCGGCTTATGCCGTTAGAAATCTGGCGGATAAAGCAGGCGAAATTGCAGCACGATTTTATGGCCACCCCTCTTTAGCGTTGAGCATCATCGCCGTGACGGGTACCAATGGAAAAACATCGGTCAGCCAATTTATTGCACAAAGTCTAGAATCACTAGGCTTGCCTTGTGGCGTTGTTGGCACGCTGGGTGTGGGACGAATTCATGCATTAAATAGTACAGGAATGACAACGCCAGATCCTATTACACTTCAAGGTGTATTAGCTGATTTTTGCCAACAAAATATTAAATATGCCGTAATTGAAGCATCATCTCATGCACTAGAACAAGGTCGGTTAAATAGCATTACAATTGACGTGGCAGTGTTAACAAACCTAACACGTGACCATCTTGATTATCACAAGACGATGGATGATTACGCGGCTGCCAAAGCACGGTTATTTAACGTTTCTAGCGTTAAAATAGCAATCATAAATAGTGCGGATGACTTTGGAAAGACGTTAATAACAAGTTTATCAGCTACAGGTGCTATCGACGTTATGACATACAATAGCCAAGGTTTTAATGCCAGCTTTAATGCCAAAAATAGCCAAACAACACAACAAGGTGTGCAGTTTGACTTGGTAAGCGATAGTGGCTCTAAAAGCATTAATAGCTCACTTTTAGGTTATTTCAATATTGATAATTTATTAGCAACAATCGCCAGTTTACACGCTGTTGATATTCCATTTGCAGACATCATTAGCGGTATCGAACAGTGCAGAGCCGTTGATGGACGAATGCAGTCGTATGGTCAACAACAGCAAACACAGGTTGTAGTAGATTTTGCTCATACTCCAGATGCTTTAACACAAGCGCTGAAATCATTGCGTGCACATGTACCTACTAAAGGTCAGTTGTGGTGTGTGTTTGGATGTGGTGGCGATCGTGATGTTGGCAAGCGACCTGAAATGGGACGTAACGCCGAACACTATGCCGATAAGCTAGTCGTAACAGATGATAACCCGCGTAGTGAAAACCCTACGACTATTGTTAATGATATTTTAGCGGGCATAACAGCACCAGAAAAAGTCTATGTAGAACACGACCGCAAGATGGCCATTGGTTATGCGGTTTCACATGCCGCAGCGGATGACATTGTGCTCATTGCAGGCAAAGGTCATGAGCAGTATCAAGAAATATCAGGTGTTCAACAGCCGTTTAGTGATGCCGATGTTGTTACTGAAATGCTTGCTGCAAATGATAAGCAGTCCCACAACATAAGAGTGGGGGCTTAATGATGGCGATTCTTCTTTCAGAAATTGCAAAATTATTAGGCTGTGAAGTGCCAACACGCGATTGTGAGCTAACAGGCACAGCTATTGATAGTCGAAAAATAGAACTAGGCACTTTATTTGTAGCGTTAAAAGGTGAACAGGTTGATGGCCATGAGTATCTCGCGGAAGCCCGAAAAGCAGGTGCCAGTGCGGCTTTAGTGTCTACATTGCAAGATGAACAAATAACACAATTAGTAGTGAGTGACGTTGTCAAAGCATTTGGACAAATAGCGTTATATTGGCGTGAGAAAAGCCATGCTAAAGTTATTGCTATCACGGGAAGCAATGGTAAAACGACAGTAAAAGAAATGGTATCAGCCATAACAAAACAGTGTGGCGAAGTGATTGCAACACAAGGCAATTTAAATAATGAGCTGGGAGTACCACTTACTTTAACGCGATTAAATGATGCCACTGATTATGCTGTGATTGAAATGGGTGCTAACCATCCAGGTGAAATTGCACGTTTAGTGGCGATGGCGAAACCTGATGTGGCTGTTATCAATAATGTAGCAGCGGCACACCTTGA
>JBJPGE010000070.1:0-9223 GCA_048595465.1 Methylophagaceae bacterium
AGGCATTGGATATTATATTGAAAACTAAAGGTTTAGCAATGAGGCAGAATGGAAATGTTATGCTGATTGCGCCGGCTTCTGAAATAGCTGCTCGTGAAAAACAAGAACTGGCAGCTAAAAATCAGCTTATCCAATTAGAACCATTGTATTCAGAAATTATTGAAGTTAATTTTGCAAAAGCATCTGAATTGGCAACATTACTTCAAAGTGGACCTGACCAATCTAGCGGTGGTGCGGGCGTGGCAGGATTTTTATCCAGCCGTGGTAGTGTAACAGTTGATCAACGTACTAACTCTCTACTATTGCGAGATACAGCAGACCAGTTGGTTCAAATTCGTAAGTTGATAGATAGGTTAGATGTGGCTATTCGCCAAGTATTAATAGAATCTCGCATTGTTATAGCCACTAATGACTTTACTAAAGAGCTAGGAGTACGGTTTGGAGCGACAACAGCAACTACTGATAGTAATAATAAGCTTTTTAATCAGCAGATAGTCTCTGGTACACTTAATGCGACAGATCAAATAAATAATGGTGATGATCTTGAGCAGAGTGATAGGTTGAATGTAGATTTGGGTCTTGCAAATCCTGCAGGTACTTTTGCAATAGCATTAGCTAAGCTTCCATTTGGAACATTATTGGAGCTGGAATTACAGGCATTGCAAGCAGAAGGGAAAGGTGAGGTAGTCTCAAGTCCTCGTGTAATCACTTCCAACCAATCGACGGCTATTATTGAACAAGGTACGGAAATACCATACCAAGAAGCAAGTTCAAGTGGTGCCACCTCTGTATCCTTCAAAAAAGCAGTACTAAAATTAGAAGTAACCCCCCAGATTACGCCTGATGATAAAATCATTATGGACTTGAAAGTCAATAAAGATCAGGCTGTATTTGATGCCCGATTCACAGTGCCGAGCATTGATACTAAAAAAGTTGAAACGCAGGTGTTAGTCGATAATGGTGAGACAGTAGTTTTAGGAGGGGTATATGAACAAACAAAATCTACAGGCTCTTCGCGAGTACCATTTTTTGGTGATTTACCGTATGTAGGATTTTTGTTCAAAACAACAAAAAATGTGGACAATAAACAAGAATTGTTGATTTTTGTAACGCCTAAAATTATTAAAGATAGCCTTAAGTTCTAGAAAAGGTTAAATTTAAGTATAATAAGCCGGATCATTTAATGGTCCGGCTTTTTTTTGAGTAATAGTTTTTAAGATGATGAATACGTGATTTCAGGGAATATATTTTTAGTAGGCCCTATGGGGGCAGGAAAATCAACTGTTGGACGTCAGTTGGCAAAATCTCTTGGCCGTGATTTTTATGACAGTGATAAGGAAATCGAAAAACGGACGGGCGTATCAATTTCATGGATCTTTGAAATGGAAGGTGAAGCAGGCTTCAGAAATCGTGAACAAAAAGTGTTGGATGACCTAACTGGCTTGAAAGATATCGTATTAGCAACAGGCGGCGGCGCAATCTTATCAGAAGAAAATAGACGCTACTTGCGATCTCGAGGGCAGGTTATTTATTTATCTGCATCGGTAGATCAATTATTTCGTCGAACTTTGAAGGACAAGAATAGACCACTTTTACAAACCGATGATCCTAAACGGCAGATAACGGAGCTTTTGGAGCTACGCGATCCGTTATATCGAGATGTGGCGGATATAGAATTACGTACTGGTGAACAGTCGATTCAGCACGTTGTCTCAGGTTTAATTAAGAAACTAGAAGAAGTGGGGCAGTAAAAACAATGATGAAGACACTTCAAGTTGCACTTGATGAACGCAGTTACCCCATTTATATTGGTGATAATTTATTGTCACGGCCTGAACTATTAACGCAACATATTCACGGAAAAGAAGTGCTTGTTGTGACCAATGAAACGGTTGCTCCTTTGTATTTGCAAAAGGTATTACAAGCATTAACAGGCTATCGCTGTGAGTCAGTAGTTTTACCCGATGGAGAGGAATTTAAAACTTTAACAGTTCTTAACCAAATATTTGATAAGACCTTGGCATCACAGTTTTCTAGGCATGTTACGCTGATTGCACTAGGTGGAGGTGTTATCGGTGACATGACAGGCTTTGCAGCGGCATGTTACCAACGAGGTGTACCTTTTATCCAAATTCCAACGACACTATTAGCACAAGTAGATTCGTCGGTAGGTGGAAAAACAGCCGTGAATCATGCTTTAGGTAAAAATATGATTGGGGCGTTTTATCAGCCGCAATGTGTCATAGCGGATACCGCGACATTAAACACCTTAGATGATAGGCAGTTATCTTCTGGTCTAGCAGAAGTTATAAAATATGGATTGATCAATGATGCTGAATTTTTTATTTGGTTAGAGCAAAATATGCCCGCATTACGAAATCGGGATCAGGAGCTTTTGGCCGAAGCTATAGAACGATCTTGCCGAGATAAAGCAGATACAGTGGCGAAAGATGAATTGGAGCAAGGGGTGCGGGCTTTATTGAATTTGGGTCATACCTTTGGCCATGCTATAGAAACAGGCATGGGTTATGGAACAGTGCTTCATGGCGAAGGTGTTGCGATAGGTATGGTTATGGCCGCAGAATTATCATTAGCTATGGGCTGGATTAGAGAGAGAGATCTTGAGCGAACAAAAACACTATTACTTGCAGCAGGCTTACCTATAACACCTCCTGAAGAACTAAACTCCGAACAATTTATGAGCTTAATGTCGGTAGATAAAAAAGTACAAAATGGTAAAATTAGATTAATCTTATTGAAAGCTATTGGCCAGGCAGTAATAAGTGATGATTACTCATCTGATAAATTAGCGGAATTATTGACCTAGTATTTATATCCATGCTCATTCAATATCTGAAAGTTACGAGTTGATGGAACATGGGTATATACTGATGAAGTGATGTAATGCTAAAGTTAGCATCGTTTCTTTTTCGCAGTAGCAGGGTCCTTAAATGAATGAATTTGTTACGTCTTTAGCCGAACCTAATTATCTAACATCGCTAGCGTTGACTGCCGCTCCATTCAGTCCAGCGGATGATACCAAATTCTTTTTTAAAAGTGAGCAAATAGAACAGCGTCTGAACTTACTTCAGCATTTAATTCGGGCGAGCGATAAAGTTGCATTGCTATTTTCTGAAAAAGGTTTTGGGAAAAGTGCTTTGCTAATGCAGTTACAGCACGTTATGGGCGAGGATGTGCGTATTTGTCTTCTTGATGCAGACCTGTTCATAGATCCTAAAGCGTTAACGTTACATTGCTTGCAGGCTCTAGGTGTAGACGAAAATGAAATACGGTTAAGCTCAGATCATTTAGAATTATTGAAGCAACGATGCCTCAGCTTACAGAACTTAAATATCAAACCTTTGCTATTAATTGATAATGCAGATCAGTTGTCAGAAGTTGGGCTCTCCACAATTTTGGGTTGGCTATCTTGGCAAGAGAATGACCAGTTCTTACTACAGGCAGTATTTACCGCAAAAAATGCAATGCCGGAACTTAATACGATTCATGGACGCATTCAACGCGTTGATTTGCCTATTTTCACTGAAATAGAACTCAGAGCATATCTTGCACACAGATTAGCGGCCGCAGGCTATCAAGGCGAACTTCCTTTTAAAGATAAAGTATTGAAACAGATTTTCAAAAAATCTGCAGGTAATCCGGAATTAATCAATCAACTAGCTCATCAGGAATTATTGGGAATTAAACCCGTGGTGGGTTCCAATATTTTTAACCGAGCTACTTTGTTTAAATGGCTTGGCGTTGGACTGCTGGTTGTCTCATTTACTTTATTATTAGTTTTTCAAGATAAAATTAATACGCTGTTTATGCCGACGGAAGAAAAAATTAAGTTTGATCAGTTATCTGAAGTAACACCAGAATCATCGGTAGCAATGGTTATTGCTGATTCTGAATTGAACGCGAGTGAGGCAAAACTAGTTGAAGTACCAATCCCAGAAGAGTCTACTATTATTGAAGAAGAAAAGGCCGACCTAAGTGCTGAGGAGCAAGGGCGTGAAGAGCTGGAAACGTTGATTGCTGAACTTCCTATAGCAGAGACTGAAGTGGATGCAAACCTAGTAGAAGATGAAAAAATAGTCAAAGTAGATGCCCGATCAATGGATAATCAAGTACTTACTTCTATTGAAGATAAAGAAATAACAGAGGATGTTAATTCACAAGAATGGATAGTGCAGCAAGATAGCAATTATTATACATTTCAAATGATGGGCTCGTGGGATGAAGAAAAGGTAATTGACTTTATTGAAAAATATGAATTAATGGATGATGTTGCAATATTTAAAAGTAAGCGTAGTGGACGCATCTGGTACGCTTTAATCTATGGTGCATATAAAAATAAAGAAGTTGCATTGCAAGCAAGTAATACTTGGCCTGAAACACTCAAGACCTTGCCAAAATGGTTGCGCCGATTTGATAGCGTACAACAACAAATTCAGAAGTAACTTTCAAGTTTAGCTACAAGTGTCTCCGCCTGAGTTTTATCACTGGAAAACACTGCTCGGTACGTTAATTGATCATTGATTGCTATTGTCGAGAAGATACCTTGTTGAATAAGAGGTGACAAATCGCAATGGCTAGCTGGGCGAAAACAAACGATGCCGGTTGGAGATGATAATAGCCACCAGTCCGTCTGCTCTTTGAGTGTGGAGTAAAACTGTTTGGCTTGCTGTAAACGATGATTGAGTTGGTGAGCTAGCCGCTCCTCACTGGACAAGAGCAAACTAAACCAAAGTGGTAAGAAAAGCTCTCCACCATATGAGCCTAGTAATGTTTGCTTGGGAGCTTGCATTAAATAATCAATATCAGAAATAGATTCTAGCGGTTGCCGATACAGCAATACACCGCAAGGCCTTGGTTGTGCGAGAGCCTTATGGGGGTCAAAACTGACAGAATCAGCTTTTTCTAAACCATCTAGCAGATGTGATTCGGATGTCAGCATCAATGCGCCACCCCAAGCAGCATCAACATGACACCAGCAAGAAAACTGTTTTGCCAATGTAATACAAGATGAAATAGAGTCGATAGCCCCACATGAAGATGTGCCAGCAGTAGCAACAATGGCAAGAGGAGTTTGTTGTTGACAGGCTTTTTGTAATGCCTCGGCCGATATTTCACCATGTTTATTAGTTCTAATACTTTTAAATTGAAGCCCTAAAATACGGCAGGCTTTGGCAATAGAGTAGTGTGTATCTTTAGAACCATAGACAATGTTTGAATCAATCGATGACTGCTCTCTAGCCTGCCAGAGTGCTTCTAGGTTGGCATAAGTACTGCCATGGGTGAAATGACCGTAGTTATGTCGAAATAAGTGGCAAAACCAGTCGATAAGTTGTTTTTCAATTTTGACTAACTGTGGGTAGAGCTCAGGTGAAAGTAGGTTGCCATTATGTAGCCCTGATAATAGCTGACCCAATAATGCTGGAGAATCAATAGCAGGTGTCATATGTGCTGCCCATGACTCGCGATGATGTAAATTACCTTCACTGATTAAATGATCAATTAACTTATGTGCTTCTGGAGATGCTGCATTATTCAGTTCAAGTAATGATTCAATCAGTGAGGAAAGCTGGCTCATGGTAAGTATAAGCTAGGTTGTTGTGAGAAAGTGTCAAAGCGGCCAAAATCTTGATAATGAAATATTTTCGTATCGACCTGATGCCTTGTGAACATGTTTGAAAAAGCGGAGTCAATAATATGATTTTGTATTAAGTTGTTAATGGATGCCGTATCAGTATGTGTGCGTTTAATGAGCAATAAAGATTGAGCCGTTAGTTTAGATGCTAACCATAATGCAATGCTGTCCGATGTCACAGACCAACTGTGATCCAAGCTAGCATTTTGGATTAGACTGTCATCGGGCAGCCAAATAGAAAGGGGAGAAGTAACTTCTTCATTTGTATTTATTATTAGTTTGGCTTTAGGCTCTATGTCGGCCAGCAATAGCCCAAATTGTTTCATGGCAAGCAGCGCCATCTGGTGAGCTGTTTTATTTTTTAGTTTGTAATGAGCATCTGCTAAACGTACTTGATCTGCAAAGGGGCCACCACCAGGAACGATAACAATGGGTGTTTGTTTTGAGTAATCGGCTAAGATTTGCATCCAAGCGTTTAATTCTGGTGTACCAAATAAGCTGCCGCCTAACTTGACGACGATCATTGTGAAAGCTGTTTGATGATTTTAAGTATAGCGGCTGCTTTATCATCTATTTCTTGATATTCAGCATCCGCCTCTGAATCAGCGACAATACCGCCGCCGGCCCAAAAACGTAGTCGATTCTGACTGTAGACTAGGGTGCGAATAGTAATATTACTATCCATTTTTCCATCAAAACCAATATAGGCGATACTGCCACAATAAATGCCTCGTTGATGCGGTTCAAGTTCTTCAATAATCTCCATTGCACGTAACTTAGGAGCACCTGTTATTGAGCCGCCAGGGAAGCAGGCACGCAACAGTGAAACGGCATCGTGGCCTTTGGATAAGGTGCCAGTGATGGTGCTCACCAAGTGGTGGACTGTTGCAAATGATTCCAGCTCAAAAGGTTTGGGCACTGTTATTGAGCCAGGCTCACACACTTTACCTAAATCATTACGTAATAAGTCAACGATCATTAAGTTTTCAGCACGATCCTTTAAACTGGACTGTAATTCATCCGCGAGTGCCTTATCTCGCTCAGGATCATCTAAGTCACGTGGTCGAGTACCCTTGATAGGCTTTGTTTCAACGTGAGTGTCATCGACTTTAAGCAAGCGTTCAGGTGATGAGCTCAGTACAGTGACATGGGGCGTTGAAAAATATGCTGAAAAGGGCGCAGCATTTTGTTTTCGTAAAAGTTGATAGGCGTACCAAGGATCGCCTTCTGCATCCACTTCAAAGCGTTTGGCTAGGTTGACCTGATAGCAGTCGCCTTCATGAATGTAATGCTGAATTTTATCAAATGCTTGCTGATAGTGTTGACGATCAAAGTTGTGACGCAGTGGGCTAGTGACTTGAAACTTAGCTGTCACTTTAGGTAAAGCAGCTTGCTGAAGCTTGGCAACTAAATTGTCCCAAATAGAGAGTGTATTAGGATTTAGCCCATAGCTAACTAACCAGCATTTCTTAAGTTTGTGATCACTTACTATCGCCCAATCATATATACCAACAGACATGCTTGGAATATGCTCTGCATCTTGGGCGAGCTCAGGCACTGTCTCCAAGCGACGTCCTAGATCATAAGCAAAATAACCTAGTGCACCACCACAAAAAGGTAAACCTGATTTCGGTACAGGCTGATACTGTTGCAGAATATCATGTAATAAATGAAAAGGGTCATTGCTTGATAGTTGCGTTTCACCAGAGTCATAAGTAATTAGGGTATTGTTACCCAAGGTCATCAGGGTAATGAAGGGATCAGCTGTTTGAATGTCAAAACGGGCATCAACATGTTGTTTATTGCTGCTATCGAGAAAAATAGGCCATTGTTTTGTGCGAATAGCTTCAAAATAAATTTCACTATCAGTGTGGTAAGGCAGTTCAGTACAAAGTGGTGGCAAAATCATACGCTTATTTTACGCTAACTGTTGTTGTGCTAAAAGTGCAACGGCAACAGCAGGTGCATGATCTGATGCCTCAGTGTCTGGAATAGCAAGAAGATCATTAAAATCCAGATAAGGACGATCAAGTTGCTGTGCACACATTTTGGCAATAAAACATCCTACCCCTGCTCCAATGATAGGTGCATTAGCGGGGAGCATTTTATGTGATGAAATAACATGAAGAATGGCATTGATAACAAGATGACATTGTTGTTGAGCAAACCACTGCGCTAGTTGTTGCCACGGCTGTAATTGAGTTTGAACAGCATCAGTACCTAGCAAATGGGCAATTCTATTAGCGCAAAACTGAGTGTGCCACGGCTTATTATCTGCACTGATATCCTGAATTGATTCAGGATTTAACTTATCTAGTAATACCCAGCAATCCCCGGTTGTGGCAAATACTTCTGCGGCTAAACTCACTAATTCACCCTTAAAAGGGGCGGATTGGCAAAGAGAAATGAGGGGGGTTCGAATCGCACCTGTATAAAGCAACTCTCGACTAGTTTGACGCTCTATATCATTGAAACCATGCGAACTTGCTTTGCCATTTATTAAGGGAATAATGTCACACGTTGTGCTACCAATATCGATAAAAAGTCCATTTTGTTGATGTGCTGCGGCAATGCTAGCGCTAGCTTGCCAGTTACGTGATGCAACCATCTGCCACTGCCGTGTTGCTTGCTCAATACTAAGCCAGCCTGCTTGTCCACCATAGACTTTCATATTCTTGGGTTCTATGTGCTTGGCGACACAGTTTAGAATCTCAGCCACACCAGATTTGCGGTCAGCAAAAATATCAACTAATTCCCCCGTCATAGTGATCGCAGTAAGATCATGCTGGCTATCAAGTTCTGCCAAGATAGCCTCTATGGCCTGTTTTAAATATTCAATACCTTGCCAAAGCGGGCATGGAACCTGAATAACTTGGAAATTATTGCCTTTGTCATCACAGCGAGCAACCTTGAGATGTGCGCCGCCAATGTCCCAACCACTAATCATAACCGTACACCAACTGGATGATGCTGTAATGGTGTAGTTAGCGGTAATTTATTGTGTTCTATCATTGAAAATAAAAGCTCTGCAGGATTGCGTGTTAATGAATTCGCTAGGCCGACATACGAACTGGTAAGCCTCGGATTAATATCGACAACAAGGATAGCATTTTCGGTCACAATAAGATCAATACCTATGAAGCCCCATAAGCCATTAATCGCTTGATAAA
The DNA here is from genome assembly GCA_048595465.1 of Methylophagaceae bacterium. Classification (GTDB taxonomy): domain Bacteria; phylum Pseudomonadota; class Gammaproteobacteria; order Nitrosococcales; family Methylophagaceae. The sequence continues at coordinate 8,824 of JBJPGE010000070.1, forward strand.
CATGTGAGGCGAGCTCCGATGCATCAAAAAAACTTAATAAATCTTCGCCTACACTATTTACAGTGCAACCAGAAAAGAACAGCTGGCCATTTTTCTTCTTGATATGCTGCTCGTTAATGGCAAGCACCATGCAATCATTATCGGAACATAATAGATTTAAACTAAGGTGATGACCTTCAATATAAGGCTGAACGATCAGACAGTCGAGCGCTGAGGACTGTTCTGATAACCACATTTCTAGTGTACTAGCATAGGAAAAATACAAGGTATTTTCGCATCCGGCACCATCTCTCGGCTTAACAATATAACCTGTGGTAGACGACATAAGATTATGCGACCAGTCACTTGCAAGACAGGTTTGGGGACTAGCTACATTATGTGAAGACAAATGCTGATAACA
>JBJPGE010000071.1:0-9080 GCA_048595465.1 Methylophagaceae bacterium
GAAGGTCGTGAACTATTTAATAAAATCTCATTAGTTTGTGATCGCTTTCTTGACGTTAACCTTGATTTTATGGGCATCGTGCCTTTTGATGAAGATTTACGTCGTGCAGTTAAAAAACAGCGTGCTGTTGTTGATTTCCTTCCACGGAGTAAATCAGCCACAGCCTTTACTCACTTAGCTAAAAAAGTTGCCCACTGGCCTGTTCAGAAACAGCCCCGCGGTCATATGGAGTTCTTTATTGAACGACTCATACAAGCCAGTTTGGACATCGCATGATGGGCATTTCTCTTGATTCAAGTATTATTCTGCGAGCCTTCAAACACTCATATTCTAGGCATATTCCGCAGCAAATGGTTATTGCCTTTCGCAAGGAATATAACAACGAAGATGAGTGTTTGAAGGTTCGCCCTTTGGGGCTTAGCCAAAAAGCTACCCTCTTCGTTATAATTCTTATGAAGGGAATAACCATTCATCGCAAATTATGCCTTGATGATAACTTTTTGGCGTTGCCAGAACAATACTTGAATCAAGAGAGATGCCCACAGTGAATGGACTAGCCATGTATTCTGAAACAACAACACCTCGTACAATGAACGAGATTGTCGAACAGCACGCATCTTTGGTAAAACGTATTGCCTATCATCTAATTGCACGCCTGCCTCACACTGTTGATGTCGACGACCTAATTCAAACAGGCATGATGGGGTTAATGGATGCAGCACAAAATTATGATGCCAACCAAGGCGCAAGTTTTGAAACCTATGCGGGTATTCGCATTCGTGGCTCCATGCTTGATGAAATTCGTCGCAATGACTGGGCGCCTCGCTCCGTTCACCGTAAAGCGCGCGAAATCTCTGCTGCAATACAATCAATCGAACAAGAAAAAGGCCGCAATGCTGATGATAAAGAAATTGCAGCCGCTTTAGGGTTAAGCATCGAAGAATATTATCAACAATTACATGAATCGACTGGACATCACGTATTCAGCCTAGATGAATTTAACAACGGCGATGAAATTAATGCGCATCCTATTTCAGCAGTTGCATCTGGGCCAGTAGAGTCATTACAATCGAGTGATTTTAAAGATGCTCTAGCCAATGCGATAAAAACGTTACCTGATCGTGAGCGTTTGTTGATGGGGCTATATTATAATGAAGAGCTCAACCTAAAAGAAATCGGTGAAGTATTAGAAGTAAGTGAATCACGCGTTAGTCAAATTCACAGCCAAACGGTTATTCGACTTCGTTCTAAATTGGGTGATTGGTTTAATTAATTAAAGATGGAGACATATTTTGGATAAAGATATGAAAATTCTCATTGTTGATGATTTTTCAACAATGCGACGTATTATAAAAAACTTGCTTCGCGACTTAGGGTTTAATAACACTGTAGAAGCGGATGACGGATTAACGGCTTTGCCCATTTTACAAGCAGGCGGCATAGATTTCCTTGTCACCGACTGGAATATGCCAGGCATGCAGGGTATTGATTTGCTAAAAGCGGTACGTGCTGATGAAAATATGGCCACACTGCCAGTATTAATGGTAACGGCAGAAACAAAACGTGAACAGATTATTGTTGCAGCCCAAGCTGGCGTAAATGGTTATGTAGTCAAACCTTTTACCGCCGCAACCCTTAAGGAAAAAATTGATACTATTTTTGACCGTATCAATTCATAAATCAAAGGAGTTCCTTAATGGATACTAGCAATCATGCCACCCAGCTTGAGGCTGCACGCGCTCTGGTCACCGCATTAGAAAATGGTGATGCACAACAGATTGAAGAGCAACTTATCACCCTAACGCAATCTCAAGAAAGTGATTTATTCCAAGAAGTAGGAAAGTTAACTCGCGAGCTACATGATTCGCTTAATAATTTTGATATTGACTCACGCTTAGTTGATTTAACTGAAAATGACATGCCCGATACACGAGAACGACTCAACTTCGTTATCAAAACGACTGAAGATGCCGCACATAAGACATTGGGCTTTATCGATCAAACTTTGCCTCTGACTTCAGATTTAAAACAAACTGCCGAGAAAATAGATGAAAGTTGGCATCGTTTTCGCATGAAAGAAATGGACGCAGATGAATTTCGATCATTAAGTAAAGATATTGAAACTTATTTGCCGAAAGTGAAGCAGCATTCTGAACAAATTCACGCCAATTTATCAGAAATGATTCTGGCGCAAGGTTTTCAGGACATAACAGGACAAGTAATCCGCCAAGTTATAGATTTGGTTGGAGAGGTAGAAACAAACTTAGTTCAGCTCGTTAAAGTAGCTGGCAAACATATTGATAATAAAACAAACGATAACAAACAGGTTGACCCCATTAAGGCCGAAGGCCCTCAAATTAATGAGGAAGATAACCCAGATGTTCTCAATAACCAAGATGAGGTCGATGATTTGCTATCAAGTCTAGGCTTCTAGAAGGATAGTAAACAATGGCGCTAGACACTGATGACGAGATTCTGCAAGACTTTCTAGTTGAAGCTGATGAAATATTAGAAGGGCTCAATGAACAACTTGTGGAGCTAGAATCACAGCCTGAAGACAGTGAGTTATTAAACGCCATTTTCCGTGGCTTTCACACTATAAAAGGTGGGGCTGGATTTTTAGCATTAGACTCAATGGTTGCCTTATGCCATAAAGGTGAAGACCTCTTCAATATTCTCCGCCAAGGGGATCTGGTTGTCGATGCCGACATGATGGATGTCTTTCTTAAAGTATTAGACTTCCTTAATGGCATGTTTGACGAGACCAAAGCGGGTGAATTTCCTAGCCCCGCCGATCCGGAAATATTAAATCAACTCCAAAAATATATAGATGGTGATAGTGCCAACGCCTCCGTACCAGAAGAACCTGATCCTGAACCCGAAGTTGTTGCAAACTCAGATGCCGCTGAAGGTGATGATATTACGGATGATGAGTTTGAAGCTTTACTGAACCAACTCCATGGTGAAGGCACGCCAGGTAAAACTGAACCTGCGGCTAAATCTATCGCCGATACAAAGAATGATAGTGACGATATTACGGATGAAGAATTTGAAGCTTTATTAGATGAGCTACAAGGTAAGAAAACAGATACAAGCAAAACACCTTCTCCAACTGAAGAAACTAAACCAGCACCTGAGCCAGAAGCAAAAGCAAAAGCAAAAGCACCTGAGCCTAAAAAAGAAACTCCGCCTCCTGCCCCTGCTAAAAAAGCAACATCGGCAAAACCTGCCGCAGCACCTAAGCAAGCGGAAACATCTGTCCGTGTTGATACTAGCCGTTTAGATGAAATCATGAATATGGTCGGTGAGCTTGTGCTAGTGAGAAATCGCATTACAACTCTGGAATCTTCTATCGAAGACGAAGAAATGGCAAAAGCAGTTAACAACTTAGCCGTTGTTACTGGTGATTTACAAACAGCGGTAATGAAAACACGTATGCAGCCAATTAAAAAAGTATTTGGCAAGTTTCCTCGGGTTGTACGTGATTTAGCCAGAAGTTTAAACAAAGAAATCAACCTTGAATTGCGTGGTGAAGAAACTGATTTAGATAAAAATTTGGTAGAAGCGTTAGCCGACCCGCTCGTCCATTTGGTTAGAAATGCTGTTGATCATGGTGTTGAAATGCCGGATGTCCGCGAAGCAGCAGGCAAGCCACGTTTAGGCCAAGTCGTCTTAGGCGCAGCTCAAGAGGGTGACCATATTTTATTAACTATTTCTGATGATGGTGCAGGTATGGATGCTGACATACTTCGCGAAAAAGCAGTTGAAAAAGGCATGATGGATGAAGAATCCGCATCACGACTAACAGATTCTGAAGCTTACGCTTTAATCTTTGCTCCCGGTTTCTCGATGAAACAAGAGATTTCAGACATCTCTGGTCGCGGGGTCGGCATGGATGTCGTTAAGACCAGCATTTCAAAACTCAATGGTGTTATTGATATTGATTCCAATGTTGGAACGGGCACTACATTAACTATTAAAGTGCCATTAACGCTCGCAATCATGCCTACACTTATGGTGATTCTGGGTGACCAAATATTTGCGTTCCCTCTCGTGAGCGTAAATGAAATATTCCATTTAGACACAACAAAAATAAATATCGTTGATGGCCAACAAACAATCATGGTTCGGAATAGAACACTGCCTTTATTCTATTTGCGTAAATGGTTGGCAAGCAGTTTTAACGAAGCAGAACAATCAGAAATTGAGCATGTCGTTATCGTCAATGTTGGCACACAAAGAATCGGCTTTGTCGTTGATAAACTTATTGGCCAAGAAGAAGTAGTAATTAAACCATTAGGTGCATTACTTCAAGGAACTAAAGGTTTAGCAGGTGCTACTATTACAGGTGATGGACGAATCTCTCTTATTGTTGATTTCCCAGAACTCATGAATACATATGCCAACCGCGGCTATTAATAAAAATACTGTTACTGAATACCTAAAAAAACACATAGTGGAATCACATTAAAAATGGATAGTCTTAGCATTATTGGCCTAATTGTAGGATTTGGGGCTATCATCGCTGGTCAGCAATTAGATGGTGGTCACCTTGATACAATTCTCAATGCCGTCGCACTTTTAATTGTGCTGGGGGGAACACTAGGCGCAGTAATGCTACAAACACCTTTCAGAACATTTGTGCGTGCATTGCAAATGCTAAGGTGGGTATTTATACCGCCAAAGCAACCACTAGAAGAAATCTTAGATAAAATTATCGATTGGAATCAAATTGCTCGTAAAGAAGGCTTATTTAAATTAGAAATAGTCGCAGAACTTGAAGAAGACTTGTTCACGCAAAAAGGCTTGCAACTCATTGCCGATGGCGCTTCTCCCGAAATGATTCGAGAAGTATTAGAGAACGATCTTGATATTCAAGAATACCGTGATATCCAATCAGCAAAAGTATTTGATGCAATGGGTGGCTACTCTCCCACCATAGGTATTATCGGTGCTGTTCTAGGTTTAATTCATGTTATGGGCAACCTTGCTGATCCCTCCTCTCTAGGTGCTGGGATTGCCGTTGCGTTTATTGCCACAATTTACGGTGTTGCATTTGCAAACTTACTATTTCTCCCCATAGGTAACAAATTAAAAGCGCTTATAGATAATCGTTCCCACATGCAAACAATGCTTATAGAAGGATTAATCGGTGTTGCAAATGGGGATAATCCTCGAAATATTGAAACCCGCTTACAAGCTTACCTTAACTAATCATCAGCTATGGCTCGCCGAAGAAAAAAACAAGAAGAACATATAAATCATGAACGTTGGTTAGTTTCCTACGCTGATTTTATTACCTTACTCTTTGCCTTTTTTGTGGTGATGTATTCAATTTCATCTGTAAACATGAGTAAGTATCGCGTTTTATCTGATACATTAGAATCCGTATTTGCAAGCCCGGGTAGCACGGATCCAATTCAACTCGAAGAACATGATACTACCGCACCGCCAACCGTCGCTCCCATCAATCTTATTGAATTACCGCCTTCACCACCGCCTGTTTCTGACAAAATAATCAGGACAATTGATGATTTATCACAACAATTCAACTCTACTTTTGCAGAAAAAATTAAAAGTAAAGATATCTCCATTAAACAAGGTAATAATTGGTTAGAATTAGAAATAAAATCCAGCGCTTTATTCTACAGTGGCGAATCGCGTCTCGAAAGAACAGCTATACCTATTCTTGCCAAGGCGGCTGAAATATTGAAAACATCCTCCAACCCCGTTCAAGTTGAAGGTTTTACCGATAACCAACCAATAAGTACACCACGATTTCCTTCTAATTGGGAATTATCAGCAGCACGTGCAGCTAGCGTCGTTCACCTCTTAAACCGATACGGCGTATCGCCCACTCGTATGTCAGCTATTGGCTATGGGGAATTTAAACCTATTGCAGATAATGTAACCGATGAAGGGCGTCAAAAAAACAGGCGTATTGTACTGGTAGTATTAGGTGGTGATGATGGCAGGCGTTCAGTAGATACATTTGAACCAACCACATTATCTCCCATTTCACCCATAGTGCCCGCTAGTTCTCAAACAAGATCGGTGCAACAACCTGCAGCCATAGGTTCTCAATGACAATTTGGGCTGTTGCCAACCAAAAAGGTGGAGTAGGCAAAACAACTACCGTAGTAAGTCTTGCTGGATTATTGGCACAACAAGGTAAACCTACACTTGTACTTGATATGGATCCGCACGGTTCACTCACAACCTATTTTGGACATGACCCCGATACGATAGAAAACAGTATCTATTCGCTTTTTCAAAAGAGTGACAGTAGCCCCAATGCGGCATTATTTAATTCATTACAAAAAACAAATTTTGATAATTTATATTTACTTCCTGGCTCCACAGCCATGGCGACACTTGATCGTCAATTGGGCACGCAAGGCGGTAAAGGGTTAGTTATTAAGTCGAACTTAGCACTATTAGCTGATCGATTTCCTAATATATTAATTGATTGCCCGCCTATGCTAGGCGTACTTATGATCAATGCACTTGCGGCTTGTGATCAGTTACTCATTCCCGTGCAAACCGAGTTTCTAGCACTAAAAGGTTTGGAACGAATGCTTCACACCTTAGATATGATTAACCATGCTCGCAAGCAAGGCTTACCTTATCTTATCGTACCGACCATGTTTGATCGCCGCACACGCGCATCGATCCAAAGCCTGCGAATGTTACGCGAGCAGCACAATGATGGCGTATGGGATGGCGTTATTCCCATTGATACACAGTTTCGTGATGCAAGTAAGGCAGGCATTCCCCTGCCATCAATGAATGAGAAATCTAGAGGATCGCTTGCCTATAAGCAATTACTTCAATACCTTACAAGTCCTCAACATGATATAGAGAAGTTACCACGTGTCTTCTAAACCTACTCAATTAGTAGAACAGGATCAAGCTCTCTCCGTTTATTTAAAAGATATGTTGCTGATTCCTTCAGATACAACTGATCCTTCTGTCACACTTGAGCAAGCAATAGAACAAGCCAAACCCGTAGCTAACAATAAAGATTGGCGCACCTCAGATTTTCAAGCACTCATCTTCGATGTTCAAGGGCTTAAATTAGCGATTCCGTTACACGATTTAAATGGTATTTTAACCTGGCCAGAAAAGTCATTCGCTAGGATACCTGACAAACCCAGCTGGTATATCGGATTATATAGCCGAGATCATCAGCATACCCAAGTGATTGATACCAGCCATATTGTATTACCTAGCCAATATCAAGACAGTGACAATGAATCTCAGTTTATTATTACTATTGCCAATGGAAAATGGGGACTAGCGTGTAACAAAGTCGAAAGCGTTATTACACTATCACCTGATGAAGTACGCTGGCGAGAGCATTCAGGTAAACGGCCTTGGCTTGCAGGAACAGTATTAGAGCAAATGTGTAGCATTCTGAATATTGAAAAACTCATTCAGCAATTCTAAATCATATTTAAATTTGGCATGAACAATGCATTTAAATGTGCATCAACTGTCTGTATTTTGGCAGTATTTTAAGTAAGCGTATTAAGGTTAAAGAGCAATGAGCGAACAAGATGATGAAATATCAGATCCAATTCTTCAATGGGTAACCTACCAGTTAGAAAATGAAGTTTATGGTATTAATGTTATGCAAGTTCAGGAAGTCCTGCGTATAACAGAAATAGCACCTGTACCTGGCGCACCAAGTTATGTATTAGGCATCATTAATCTTCGCGGTAGCGTTGTTACTGTCATTGATACACGTAGCCGATTCGGATTAATGCCAAAAGAAACAGATGACCTTTCACGTATTATTATTGTTGAGGTAAATGGCAATGTAATTGGCATGTTGGTTGATAGTGTTGCCGAAGTTGTTTATCTACATCAGTCTGAAATTGATTCAGCACCAAATGTAAGTAATGATGATAGCTCCCGCTTTATTCAGGGTGTATGCAGCCGAGAAAATTATCTGCTTATCATTGTTGACGTAGATAAGTTCTTATCCGAAGAAGAAACGGCTGATTTCGCTAGCTTTTGATTCGGTATAGAGTGATTACTTATCATGGCAGAAAACATTAACCCTACTCATCCGGTAGTGCCACCTTTACCCATAAAACCATCTCAAGATGAACAGCAAGATCAGAAGAAAAAGAAGAAACCTAAAAAGGACACACATGATGATGACCAAGCTCCAACTGAACGACCTCATCATGGTTTATTTGATGAATATGTATAAAATACGCTAGTCAGGAGAAAGCAATATGATTACCACAACAATGATTATCGCAGCAGCATTTGCACTTATTACATTAGTCGTAGGCACTACTAGCTATCGACTCTTTAAGTTGAATCGAATGCAAACAGAAAAAATTGCCGGTTTGCAAAATCAATTATCCGTATTATGTGCCGGTGCAGTGGGTACAGATGACCGCATTCACAAGTTCGAACAAACACTCTCTACATTGCAAGAGCGCCACAATACACTATCACTTGGCACAACATCTTCCCCCCAATCTTATGAGCATGCGATTCGTCTTGCTAGAAAAGGCGTGGGCGTTGAACAGTTAATTGATAATTGCAACTTAAGTGATGAAGAAGCGCACTTAATCAGTCGCCTTCATGGGGATGAAGATCAGCAGGAAATGCATTAATCTCCTTCTTTAAATCGAGTAGCTCAAATAATTCGAATTTTTGTTCGAGTTCAAGGCGGATGATTTTCGAGAACCGCAGTGTATATGAAATACATGAGAATCGCAGAAAATAATCCAACGCCGAAATCGAACAAAAAGGCAATTATTAGAGATGCTCGTTTGGCACTTTGCCTGCAATAAAATAAGTATAAGCAATAATTTCTGCAATCACACGATAAAGTAACGGCGGGATTTCTTCACCCAATTCAAGATCACTCAACAGCGCAGCTAACATAACATCCTCTCGCAAAGGCACACCATGTTCTTTTGCAATGCGGATGATCTCTTGTGCAATATCACCTTCACCAGTAGCCGTTACAACAGGCGCATTATCGCCATCATATTGCAGCGCAATAGCACGAAGTGGTTCGTTCTGGCTCATACTGAAACATCCACTCTTGAGAC
>JBJPGE010000072.1:0-9033 GCA_048595465.1 Methylophagaceae bacterium
ATACTACACCAGCCGTTTTAAGTGCTAACAGATCAACAACACCTTCAATGCTTGCAATCGTATCTAAACGGATTTCAACTGAAGTTGCTGCTTTACGAGATCTAAAGCCGACTTTTGGTAAACGACGTTGTAAAGGTTGTTGTCCACCTTCAAACCCACGTTTGCTAAAACCGCCTGAGCGTGATTTTTGACCTTTATGGCCACGACCACATGTTTTACCAAAACCTGAACCGATACCACGGCCAACACGTTTAGCAACTTTTTTTGAACCTTCAGCAGGTGCGATAGTATTTAAATCCATCTTTATGCTTCCTCAACCTTTAGCAAATATGAAACATGATTAATCATGCCTCTATTTTCAGGTGTATCAATAACAACTGCGCTGCTACCAGTCTTTCTAAGACCTAAGCCTGCAACACATGCTTTGTGTTTAGCTAAGCGACCAATGGTGCTTTTAACTAGAGTTACTTTTAATTTAGCTTGTGCCATTTTATTTATTCCGTGATCTCAGCAACTGTTTTGCCACGTTTGGCTGCAATTGCTTCTGGGTTATGCATATCAGTTAGGCCTTTAATCGTAGCGCGAACTACATTTAATGGGTTTGTTGAACCGATAGTTTTTGCAAGTACATTATGAACACCTACCACATCAAATACTGCACGCATCGCACCACCGGCAATTACGCCTGTACCTTCAGATGCGGGTTGCATGAAGACTTTAGCTGCGCCAAAACGTGCAGTTAAAGGATGTTGCAATGTGTGACCATCCAAAACAACTGTTTGCATATTTTTTCTCGCTTCGTCCATTGCTTTTTGAATCGCAATCGGCACTTCACGTGCTTTACCTTGACCAAAACCAACGCGGCCTTCACCGTCGCCAACAACTGTCAAAGCAGAAAAACCGAATACGCGACCACCTTTTACTACTTTAGCTACGCGACGGATGCCGACTAATTTTTCAATCAAGCCATCAGATGGTGCTTGTTGTCTTTGATCATTTTGTGCCATGTGATAATACCTTTAAATTAGAACTGCAAGCCGTTTTCACGTGCAGCATCAGCCAACGCTTTAACTCGACCATGAAATGCAAAACCAGAACGGTCAAAAGAAACTGTTTCAACACCTTCTTTAACTGAGCGTAAAGCAACCGCCTTACCTACCGCTTCAGCAGCAGATATATTGCCTGTTCCTTTCAATGCTTTTTTAACATCCGCATCTAAAGTTGATGCGCTAGCAATCACTTTAGAACTATCATGTGCAAGTACTTGCGCATAAATATGACGAGGTGTTTTATGAACTGTTAATCGATAAACTCTAAGCTCTTTTAATTTAGCTCGTGTTCTCGCAGCTCTGCGTAATCGTGAATTTTTCTTATTCATGTCGGCCTACTTATTTCTTCTTAGCGTCTTTACGAACAACATGCTCATCGGTATAACGAACACCTTTACCTTTATAAGGCTCTGGTGGACGATATGCACGAATGTCAGCTGCAACTTGACCTACTACTTGTTTATCAGCACCTGATACAACAATTTCGGTTTGGCTTGGCGTTTCAATTTTAATGCCTTCTGGCACGTTATATTGAACTGGGTGAGAAAAACCAAGTGTTAAATCTAACTTACTACCTTGTGCTTTTGCTCTATAACCAACACCTACTAGAGTAAGTTTTTTCTCAAAACCTTGTGATACGCCGATCACCATATTATTAAGTAACGCGCGAACTGTTCCCGCTTGCGCTACTGCTTGTTTAGACTTAATGCGTGCAACGGTTGTCAACGTGCTACCTTGTTGCTCAACATTTACATCTGCATGAACCATGCGGCTCAATGTGCCTTTGGTGCCTTTAATAGAAACTTCTGAACCGTTCAGAGAGATTTCTACGCCAGCAGGTATTTCTACGGGGGCGTTTGCTATACGTGACATCTTTTCTCTCCTTAACTAACTGAACAAAGGACTTCACCGCCCTGGCCCAATTCTCTCGCTTTACGATCTGTCATTACACCTTTCGATGTTGATACGATAGCGATACCTAGTCCACCAATTACTTTTGGCAAATCATTAGCTGCTTTATAAACACGCAAACCAGGTCGGCTCACACGGTCTATAGATGAAATAACAGCTTTACCTTCAAAATATTTTAATGCAATAGACAATACTGGCTTACCTTCTACTTCTGCAGAATTAAACCCTAAAATATAACCTTCATCTTCTAAAACTGTTGCAATATTTTGCTTCAGTTTTGATGCTGGCATGTTCACTTCAGTCTTGTTTGCTTGTTGTGCGTTGCGAATGCGGGTTAGCATATCTGCAACTGGATCAGTCATACTCATTTTATCTTAGCTCCACTTAATATATAGGCTGGTAATTACCAACTCGCCATTACCAAACCAGGGATATCACCTTTCATCGCATGTTCACGTAGCTTGTTTCTAGACAAACCAAACTTGCGGTAATAGCCATGTGGACGACCTGTGATTTCACAACGATTTCTCATGCGAACAGCACTCGAATTACGAGGCAAGGCATGGAATTTCTTCGCAGCAGCTTGACGTTCATCAAAACTCAATGACATATCAACTATTTGCTTTTTAAGTTCCGCACGCTTTGCAGCATATTTCTTTACTAATTTAGCTCTTTTAATCTCGCGATTAACCATGCTTCGTTTAGCCATAACTTATTCCATCCAACCTATAGTTTTCTAAAAGGAAATTTGAAAGCCGCTAGTAATGCACGAGACTCTTCAGCTGTTTTTGCTGTCGTAGTAATCGTAATATCCATACCGCGTAACTTATCAATTTTATCGTATTCAATTTCTGGGAAGATAATTTGCTCTTTAACACCCATACTGAAGTTACCTTGACCATCGAATGATTTTGGATTCATTCCTCGGAAATCGCGGATCCTTGGGATCGCAATCGTAACTAATCGGTCAAAAAAGTCATACATACGTTCTGAACGCAATGTGACTTTACAACCTACAGGCCAGTCTTCACGTAATTTAAATCCTGCTATGGATTTTTTAGCTTTAGTAATCACCACTTTCTGACCGGAAATTTTTTCCATATCAGCAACGGCGTGCTCCAAAACCTTCTTATCAGTCAAAGCTTCACCCACACCCATATTCAAGGTGATCTTAGTGATCCTTGGAACTTCCATAACTGACTTATAGCCAAACTGTTCGGTTAACTGTTGAACTACAGTATCACGATAAAAATCTTTTAATCTACTCACTGTGTATACCTAATATTTTGTAGCGTTAAGCGCCAACAACTTCGCCGTTTGATTTAAACACGCGAACTTTACGGCCATCATCTAAAACCTTAAATCCTACTTTTTCACCTTTGCCAGTTGCTGGGTTCAGCAAAGCAATGTTAGAACCTTGGATAGGCATTTCTTTTTCAACAATACCGCCCGTAGTTCCCATCGCGGGATTCGGTTTAGTATGTTTTTTTACAAGGTTAATACCTTGAACCAAAAACTTACCATCGTTTCCACGATTAAGGATTTCACCTTGTTTTCCACGATCTTTACCAGTCAATACTACAACTTGATCGCCTTTAATTAATCTTTCCATATCAGCACTCCTAAACTTATAGCACTTCAGGCGCTAATGAAATAATCTTCATGAACTTCTCACCGCGAAGCTCACGTGTTACTGGGCCAAAGATACGTGTACCGATAGGCTGTAATGCTGCGTTCAAAAGAACCGCTGCATTAGTATCGAAACGAATCACGCTACCATCAGGACGACGAACACCTTTACGTGTTCTAACGATAACAGCGTTGTGTACTTCACCTTTTTTCACTTTTCCGCGAGGTACAGCTTCTTTGATTGTGACTTTAATTACATCACCAATACCAGCATAACGACGGTGTGAACCGCCTAATACTTTAATACATTCTATGCGTCGTGCACCGCTATTATCTGCGGCATCTAGACTGCTTTGCATTTGAATCATGGTCTAAACTCCAATATAACGGTTTAATTACTTAGCTTTGTCGATAATTTCGACAAGCTTCCAACATTTCGTTTTTGATAACGGACGTGTTGAAGTAACTGTAACCATGTCACCTACATTACACACATTCTCTTCATCATGAACGTGTAGTTTAGTAGAACGTTTTACATATTTTTTATAGATAGGATGGGCTACTTTACGTTCAACCATTATAGTGATTGACTTATCCATCTTATCGCTTACAACACGGCCAGTTACTAAACGTACACTGTTTTCCTGTTCACTCATCTTCGCGCCCTATTTCTGTTCGTTCAGTACAGTTTTGATGCGAGCAATGTCTTTACGTACGCGTCTCAATTCACTTGGACGTGCTAGTTGACCTGTCGCATTTTGCATACGCAAATTAAACTGTTCTTTATGAAGAGCATCAAGCTCTTTCGCCATATCTTCAGCAGATTTTTCTCTAATCTCACTCGCTTTCATTACAGTATCGCCCGCTTAACAAAACTTGTCTTAACAGGAAGTTTTGCAGCTGCAAGACGGAACGCTTCACGCGCAATCTCTTCAGTTACACCTTCCATTTCATAGAGCATGCGACCAGGCTGTACATTAGCAACCCAATATTCCACATTACCCTTACCTTTACCTTGTCGTACTTCTAATGGCTTGCTCGTAATTGGCTTGTCTGGGAACACACGGATCCAAACTTTACCACCACGTTTAATATAACGTGTCATTGCACGACGTGCCGCTTCAATTTGACGAGCAGTAATACGTCCACGATCAAGCGATTTCAATCCGAACTCACCGAAGCTTACTTTTGCACCACGTTGGGCCAAGCCTCGATTGCGCAGCTTCATCTGCTTTCTAAATTTTGTTCTCTTTGGCTGTAACATTGGTTATAACCTTATTTTTCAACTGTAGGTAAAATCGGTGCGCTTTTTGCGTCAAAGATTTCGCCTTTAAAAATCCAAACCTTAACACCGATGATGCCATAGGTCGTGTTTGCTTCTGCTGTGCCATAATCAATATCAGCACGCAATGTGTGTAAAGGCACTCGACCTTCACGATACCATTCTGTACGTGCGATTTCAGCACCGTTCAAACGACCACCAACATTGATTCGAATGCCTTCAGCACCCAAACGCATGGTATTTGTAACAGCACGTTTCATTGCACGACGGAACATAATGCGACGCTCTAACTGCTGCGCTACACTTTCTGCAACTAGTGTTGCATCTAATTCTGGTTTGCGAATTTCTTCTACGCCGACAGTAACGGGAATACCCATCATTTCTGACACTGCTTTACGCAACTTATCGATGTCTTCGCCTTTTTTACCAATTACAATCCCAGGGCGAGCCGTGTGAATTGTGATTTTGGCATTCTTAGCAGGGCGGTCAATCTGAATTTGACTAACCGATGCATGCGAAAGCTTCTCTTTAAGATATGCTCGAACTTTAATGTCCGTATTTAACATACCAGGATAATCTGCAGAATTAGCATACCAGATTGAATTCCAATCCTTAATTATACCAAGTCTAAAGCCCGTTGGGTGAACCTTTTGTCCCATAAGTATTCTCTCTTACTTTTCGTCAACAACCACAGTAATGTGGCTTGTACGTTTAAGGATTCTGTTACCACGTCCTTTTGCACGTGGTGACATACGTTTCATAGTAGAAGCATCATCAACCATAACTACTGATACGAATAACTCATCGATATCAGCACCATCGTTGTGCTCTGCGTTTGCTATTGCTGAATTCAACACATCTTTCATCAACGTCGCTGCTTTTTTAGGGCTGAACGTTAATAAATTAATTGCTTTTTCAACAGGCAAGCCTCTAATTTGGTCTGCGACTAAACGAACTTTTTGCGCAGAGATTCTTGCATAGCTGTATTTTGCTGTAGTAGCCATAATTTAAACCTTACCTAACTTTCTTATCGGCGATATGACCACGGAATGTACGTGTTGGCGCAAACTCACCCAACTTATGTCCGACCATATCTTCTGTTATAAATACTGGCATATGTTGCCTGCCATTATGAACAGCAATCGTTAAACCAATCATTTCTGGAGAAATCATTGAACGTCGTGACCATGTTTTGATCGGACGTTTATTGTCTGTTTCAATCGCTTCTAAAACCTTCTTTTCAAGGTGCTGGTCTATAAAAGGACCTTTTTTAATCGAACGCGGCATATATATTCCTACCTATTTCTTATTACGACGACGTACAATCATATTGTCTGTACGTTTATTCTTACGAGTTTTGTAGCCTTTAGTTGGCATACCCCAAGGTGAAACTGGATGACGACCACCTGATGTGCGACCTTCACCACCACCATGTGGATGATCAACCGGGTTCATAACAACACCACGAACGGTTGGTCGAACACCGCGCCAGCGTGTTGCACCCGCTTTACCTAGTGAACGAAGAGCGTGCTCTCCATTACCTACTTCACCTAAAACTGCTTTACAATCAAGCGATACTTTACGCATTTCACCACTACGTAAACGTAGCGTTGCATAACCATTTTCACGCGCAACATATTGAGCGCTGCCGCCGGCACTACGTGCAATTTGTGCACCTTTGCCCGGCTTCATCTCGATGCAGTGAATTGTGCTACCCAAAGGGATAGATGACAGTTTCATGCAGTTACCCGCACGAATTGCAGCATCATCACCAGACTCTAAGCGATCACCAGCTACCACACCTTTAGGTGCGATAATGTATGTTTTCTCACCATCTGCATACTTAAGTAATGCGATGTGTGCTGTACGATTTGGATCATATTCAATACGTTCAACAACAGCTGGAATACCATCTTTGTTGCGTTTGAAATCAATCATACGATAACGTTGTTTATGACCACCACCACGATGTCTTACCGTGATGCGACCTGCATTATTTCGCCCACCAGACTTAGACTTTTTTTCTACTAAAGGAGCATATGGTGCACCTTTATGAAGATCTGCTGTTTTAACTGAAACAACAAACCGTCGTCCTGCCGATGTAGGTTTAGCTTTTATTAGCGCCATTCCTGTTTCCTCACCCGTATTCTATTTATTATTCGCCAAGGAAGTTGAGGTCTGCACCTTCAACCAATGTTACATAAGCTTTTTTCCAATCACTACGCTTGCCCATAATACGGCCGGTGCGTTTGATTTTGCCTTTCACATTCATTGTCGTGACAGATTCAACTTTCACATCAAACATTTTTTCTACTGCTTGTTTGATTTCAGATTTATTGGCATCCGGTAATACTTTAAGGACAACTTGATTATTGCTTTCAGCAACTCGCGATGCTTTTTCTGCAACAACTGGACCTAAAATTACTTTTGTTATGCGTTCTAAATTCATACTAATGACTCCTCTAATTTGCGAACAGAGTCTTCACTGATTATTACCTTATCAAAGCGTAATAATGCAACCGGATTAACATGAGCAACATCTGTTGCTGCAATGTCATATAGGTTACGTGATGCTAAATCTAAATTACCTGCCGCATTTTCAGAGACAATAAGCGCATTAGTAACTCCTAACGCTTTAGTTTTAGCTAGCAAATCTTTTGTTTTCGGCGACGCCAAGTCAACTTTATCTACGATTACTAGCGCATCTTTACGATGCAATTCAGATAAAATCACACAGAGTGCGCTACGGTAAACTTTACGGTTAACCTTTTGGCTATAGTCGCGTGGTTTAGCTGCAAAAGTAGTACCACCAGAACGCCATAATGGACTTCTGATTGTTCCTGCACGAGCACGACCCGTTCCTTTTTGTGCGAATGGTTTTCGACCACCACCGCGCACTTCAGAGCGTGTTTTTTGTGCATGTGTACCACTTCGCGCACCAGCCAAAAAGGCTGTCACAACTTGATGAACCATAGATTCATTGTATTCACGATCGAAGACTGCATCAGAAACGGTTATTTTCCCGGCTTTCTTTCCATCGAATGATTGTAATTGAAGATCCACAATATTCCCCTAAGAATCTTAAGCTTTAACTGCTGGACAGATAATTACGCTACCACCTTTTGCGCCAGGTACAGAACCCTTAACAAGAAGTAAGTTACGCTCTTCATCAACACGTACTACAGACAAATTCTGTAATGTGCGCTGAACATCACCCATGTGACCAGCCATTTTCTTTTCTTTAAAAACACGACCTGGTGTTTGACACATACCAATAGAACCAGCTGATCTATGTGAGATAGAGTTACCATGCGTTGCATCACCACCACGGAATCCGTAGCGCTTCATTACACCGGCAAAGCCTTTACCCTTTGTAACACCAGTAACATCAATTGCTTGACCATCTTCAAAGATTGTTACTTTAATTTCCGAACCTACTTCTAAATCAGTTTCGTCAACTCTGAACTCGTGCACTTTATTACCTGCAGCAGCTTCTGCTTTAGCAAAGTGACCAGCTTGAGGCTTAGTAACACGTGATGCTTTTTTTGACCCAACGGTCACTTGCACTGCGCTATAGCCATCAGTATCAACAGTTTTTAACTGACTAACACGATTTGGTTCGATTTCGATTACCGTTACTGGTGTAGATACACCGTCTTCAGTGAAGACACGTGTCATTCCACGTTTACGGCCGACAAGTCCAATAGTCATTGAGCGAGCCCCTTTAGTTCAACTTGATCTGAACATCTACGCCAGCGGCGAGGTCCAGTTTCATTAATGCGTCTACTGTTTTATCAGTAGGCTCAACGATGTCCATAAGACGTTTGTGGGTACGAATTTCGTACTGATCACGTGCATCTTTATTGACATGAGGAGAAATCAAAATAGTGAAACGTTCCTTTTTAGTCGGCAATGGAATTGGACCATTAATCCGAGCACCAGTACGCTTCGCTGTTTCAACGATTTCTTTAGCAGATTGGTCAATCAAACGATGATCGAATGATTTTAATCTGATTCTAATAGTTTGGTTTGTTGCCATTTTTCTAATTACTCAGTAATTTTACTAACAACGCCCGCACCAACAGTACGGCCGCCTTCACGAATAGCAAAACGTAATCCTTCTTCCATCGCAATCGGTGCGATTAGAGTTACGTCCATTTT
>JBJPGE010000073.1:0-8731 GCA_048595465.1 Methylophagaceae bacterium
ACAATGACGGGAAATATTATTGCGCTTATTCTTATTGTGGTATCTGGTTTGGTGGGTTTTGTGTCACTCGAAGCATCCTCAATTACATTTATTGTAATTGCATATCTTCTTTGGCTATTAATTATGCTATCAAATCTTTTCACAAAGCCAGCAAAAGACTCGCCTCTTTGTCAGTATCTTTATCCTCAAGAAGCTGAGGTTTATCAACGCTATCATTTGCATTTTTGGTTCCCTGGAGGAGCGCAAGTATATTCAGCGTTGTTAAATGCTCTTCGCATGGCGGGGTTTATCTGGGGTGGCCTTTGTTTATGGAATGGCCTTTATTGGATTGGCGGCATGTCTATTGCCTATTTCTTTATAACTGGTGGTCTCATTCTAAAATTAAATCCGTGGCTATATATGGGAGCAGAAGCTCAAAAAGGAAACCAAATAGCTATAGAGCAGCTTTCATTAATAGAGTCTGTGCAAGTAAAAAGAGAATCATATAATGCAGAAAAAGCCTAACAAGAAGTTCAAGCTGTTCGCTCCGCTCACTAGGGACGCCGCAAAAAGCGCGGCGCCCCTTAACTAGATCGTTAGTCAAAACCAAAACTCTGAACAGCATTAATAGTCTGCTTATCCATCACCAACATCATTAGTCGATCTAAACCAATCGCAACACCAGAACATTCCGGCAAACCCGATTGCATAGCAGCAAGAAGGTTTTTATCTAGTGGTATCACAGCCTTATTTTGTTGTTTGCGTTGCTGATTATCTTGCTCAAAGCGCTGGCGAAGTTCATCGGCATCTAATAATTCATTATAGCCATTGGCTAGCTCAACCCCATTTAGATAAAGCTCAAAACGATCGGCAACAGCATTATCTTGTTCGTCGTGTTTAATTTTAGCTAATTGTGCTTGTGATGCGGGGAAGTCATAGATAAAAAGTGGTAATTTTAGGCTCGCCAATTTGGGTTCCACCACACAGCTCATTAGTAGCGCTAGCCATCCATCCCTATCGGTTTTAAAATCATCTGGTAATGAATTTATTCGTGTCCGTGCACAATGTTTTATTTCATCATCGGAACAGGTCAATACATTTAACTTGAAGAAAAACTCAAACACACCTCGATAACTTAAACGTATAACAGGTTCAAATCGAAAAACGCGCTGCAAAAGTGCATTCACCTCATCAATGAGTTGATGCAAGCTGAGTCCGGGGCGATACCATTCCAGCATGGTAAATTCGGGAGAATGAAGTCTGCCCTGTTCACCATTACGAAATACACGGGCTATTTGATAGATTGAACCTGATTCAGCTGCCAGCAATCGTTTCATGGCAAATTCGGGTGAGGTTTGCAGGTAATGCGTTTGTTTTGTTTTTGTACCTATTGGGATGTAGTTAGTCGTAAAACTATCTAAATAAGGCGCTGTAGGCGCTGCTGAAGATAATATAGAGGTTTCGACCTCCCAGGTATCACGCTCAGCAAAAAAAAGGCGGATATCAGCTAAATACTGAGCCCGCTTTTTTAATGTGTCTATATCGGCTGTTGGTTGCCAATTTTGATTATCTAAACTCATTTTTTGTTCTTAAATTTATCCCGTCATCCTCGCAGGTTTTAGCGGGGATCCATAAGCCGGTTAACTATCTACTATCCTTGGATTCCCACCTACGCGAGAATGACGAAGAGCAAACTATTTTTTTGCACGCTCTACATACTCACCGCTGCGCGTATCAATTCGTAGTAAATCACCAATATTCATGAATAAAGGAACACGAACAACGGCACCGGTTTCTAATGTTGCGGGTTTGCCGCCGGTGCCTGCGGTGTCACCTTTTAAACCCGGGTCAGTATCTTTAACTTCTAAATTCACAAAATTAGGAGCAGTCACTAATAGCGGTGAGCCATTCCATTGCGTTACGGTATAAACATATTGTTCTTTTAACCATTTTTTGCAATCTGCTATCGCATTTTCATCTGCCGCATGTTGCTCAAATGTTTCTGCGTCCATGAAATACCAAAACTCACCATCGGTGTAAGAATATTCTAATTCAACTTCCATCACATCTGCAGATTCAACGCTATCGCCTGATTTAAAGGTGCGCTCGTTTACTCGGCCTGTTTTCAAATTTCGGAATTTCACTCGGTTAAATGCTTGGCCTTTACCCGGCTTTACTAACTCATTTTCAATGATGCTACATGGATCACCATCTAAGATAAATTTAAGTCCTTGTTTAAATTGATTTGTACTAACACTTGCCATGATGACCTCTTTTGAGCGACGATCTACGTCTATGAAATATTCTAAACGCATATGATACCGCAAACCGAACAAATCAACACGAAGCAAGATTGGCAAGTTGCATTAGCCAACTGTATTAATGACCCCGATCTCTTATTAAATCAACTTGGTTTGACTGAGAGGCTTGCTGCAATTGATAGTAAACTTATCAAAAATTTTCCGTTGCGTGTACCTCAAAACTATATCAATAAAATGCGCTATGGCGATGCTGATGATCCGCTTTTACGTCAGGTTTTTCCGCTTATTGACGAAGGTATAACTGTCGATAAATTTGTTACTGATCCTGTAGGCGATAGTTTTGCTGTAACGGCACCCGGTATTTTACAGAAATATCATGGCCGAGCTTTACTAGTAACCACTGGAGCCTGTGCTATTCATTGTCGTTATTGTTTTCGCCGTCACTTTCCTTATGGTGATAGCAACCCTTTAGCCAGCCAATGGCTAGAAACATTATCCACATTGCGTGATGACTCAACCATTAATGAAGTTATTTTAAGTGGTGGTGACCCACTGGTGCTGACTGATTCGAAACTTGCGGCCATGGTTTCTGATTTAGAAAAAATTCCTCAGCTGAAACGATTACGGATTCATACTCGTTTGCCAATAGTGTTACCTGAGCGTATAGATCAGCATTTATTAAAATGGATTGAGAGTACGCGTTTACAAGTCATTATGGTGGTGCATGCTAACCATGCTAATGAAATTGATACTGAGGTTGCTGCTGCATTAGATCGTTTGCGACGTATTGGCTGCCAGTTATTAAATCAAGCTGTATTACTTAAAGGAATTAATGATAATGCCGAAAGTTTAGTCGCCTTAAGTGAGCGTCTAAGTGATGTTAATGTGATGCCGTATTATTTGCATTTGCTTGACCCCGTAGCAGGTGCCAGTCATTTTGATGTGCCCGATCAGATCGGCATTGAACTCATCAATAGTATCCGGAAGAAACTGCCCGGCTACCTCGTGCCCCGTTTAGTGCGGGAACAGCAAGGTGAAGCTAGCAAAACCATACTAGCCTAAGAGCGCTCTGCTAGAGGCATGTAATCACGCTGTTCACTACCGGTATAAATCTGTGTAGGTCGATAAATTCGGTTATTTGAAATTTGCTCGCGCCAATGTGCTAGCCAACCAGCCGAACGCGCTACCGCAAATAAAGCAGTGAATTGATCTGCCGGAATTCCCATTTCTGCATATAAAATACCTGAATAGAAATCAACATTCGGATAAACGCCTTTATGTCCTAGACGATCAACACAGATTTCTTCAACTTTCATCGCTGTTTCAAACGTTGTATCTAATTTGCTTCCTCGATCTTCAATTAGCTCTTCAACCAATTTGTGTAAGATTGTGGCTCGCGGATCTTTTACTTTATATTCACGATGCCCCATTCCCCAAATGACTTCTTTATTCGCAAGGGCTTTATCAATCCATGCTTCCGCATTTTTAGGGCTGCCAATTTCTTTCATCATGTCAACTACACGCGAGTTTGCACCGCCATGTAATGGGCCAGAAAGCGTGCCAATCGCTCCAGAGATAACACTGTAAGGTGTAGCAAGTGTTGAACCAGAAACTAGTGCAGAAAATGTTGAGGCGTTCAAGGTATGTTCAGCATGAAGAATCAGACAGACATCCATGATTTTTGCCATCATTGGATCCGGTTCTTTACCCGTGAACATATACAGTAAATTTTCTGCAACCGATAAATCTTCACGAGGTTCAATTGGGTCATAGCCTTGGCGCATATGCTCCCACATTGCAACTAGTGGCGCCATTGACGCAATAATGTTCACTGTCATATTACGCACATAATTCAAATCTTCGCAGGCATCACTGCTAGTCAGACATTCATTGCCCGGATAGAACATACCCAAACTAGACACAGCTGTTTGCAACATATCCATCGGATGACCGGTTGCAGGGAAATGATGCATCATTTCTCGGATATGGTATTTAATTCGGTATTGACTGCGTAACTGAGTAGTAAACTCTGACAGTTCCACTGCCGTCGGCAGCTCACCTTGGAGTAATAATAATGTTGTTTCTTCGAAACTACTATTTTCTGCTAAAGTCTGTAACGTATACCCGCGGTAAGAAAGTAAGCCCTTCTCACCATCAATAAATGATATGGCTGACTTTGTTGCAGCAACGCCTTCTAATCCAGGTAAAAAATCACTCATTCCGAATACCTTTGCAAACTAATCAATGTCAGTTTACTTGTAATTAACATGGACGAGCATCATACCAGAATATATACTCATTATCATTCAAAATGCTGTTTTATAGTGCACATAGTAGATGGGGTCACAAGGCATAATACTGCCGTAATAGCCACCTATTGCTCAATATTATAACGACGTGAGCACATTCAATATCTGTGCTAGGAAATTGTATTTTGAATGATAATGGGTATTATTAAGCAGGCATCAAATATTCTTCAAAAGACTCAGAATCACCTTTTTCTACACCTTGTGCAGAAAACGTAAACTGAGCAAATCCTTCGCTATGCCATACATCTTTACCCAAGGTTGCAAAGATTTCTTCGCCATGATGTGTTAATTGAAGCTGATTTCCGATTCTAAACTCGGCCCTAGGCAATAATAAAGTATCACCATCATCACTATCTGCCATCCATAATGCATTCATCGTCATTTCTTCAGTTGTGCCTTCCTTATTAACCAAGACACTATCTACTTGGGCAGATAATAAATACAAACCTACGTACAATTTATTTTCGGATATTCTCATCCACCGTACTATGCCTAATGTCCAAATTTGAGGATCATAGCCTCGAATGAACATCATTTCACCGATGAATAATCCACTTCCATGGAGATCATTACAACTAATGCAGGCCCCCATTTTACTTTCGTTTTCAACCGTAAACTTATGCCGCCTTACTGTCGGCACGTCCGTTTCTTGCTGTTGAACATGTTGTTTTACTGTAACTTCTCGAGCAGATGTGGGTTGAATTGTTGGTGTATAAAACTGTAACGTGTCCCAATCAATACTGCTTATATCAAGCTCTGACTCCCCTATTTTCACTTTAGGGATAGGTGAATTTATTACATCATCATTCATTATGGCATCGATATGTTCTAAGAATAAGTCAATATCCTGCAAACCCATTACAACTTCTACGGGTTCATTATCACCCTCATACTGTTCTTCACTCTCAACTTTTGCGGCTTCTAAAGCTAAGGAAACCTGCTCTAGCAATTTATCTGACATACCTTTGTTGTCAAATGATTCTGGCCTATCACCCGAATCTTTCCACCGTTTTATTTGGCGAAGCAAATGGCTATTATCAACCATCATTTTATTTGCAATGTTTTCAAGCCTAGGGTAATAAATAGGGCCATAGTCATCATCAAAACCTATGGCATAGCCATTTGAAGAAGCATCATTTTCTCGTACTCGAATAAGATCTGCCCATACTGTTAATCCATAATAGACTTGTTCTAATTCAGCACCACGTAAACTATAGGGCGCAACCATTGATAATAATAAAATGCGGTTATAAAGCGTGTCGATGCTGCCTTTATCTTCAAAAAAGGCCAAATCATCCTTTAGTTTAGTCGCCGTTAAGCCTTGGCTATGCGCGTATGAATAAGTACAGTTTAGCTCAAACCACGCTGTCTTAGGCGGCACACAACACAGCATATACGACAAACGAATTTGTTCACTCAAATAATACATTGTCCTTTGGGCTAACACGGTATATTGATTTCGGTTCATCATCCCTATTTTCTTCTGAGCCATACTAAATAGTAAATGCTGATACCCCACCGCCATTCCATATATCATTTTGCGCGTTAACCATTGAATTTCTTGTGACTCTCTTGATAGATCAAGATTTCTTCTAGAAAACCGTTTAGTTAACGACATATACAAATGCGCAACAACTGGGCGCAATAGCTCCAACATAGCAAACCGATCTTTATCCGAAATATTGATTTGATTCAATTGTAGAATATATTTAGGGATCGAGTAACTTAGCTGATTAACATTCAATAACGGCAAACTTTCTAGCCATTTTTCTAGCTTAGCTGGAGTCAGTGGAATATCAGCAGCCTTTCTTGGCGAAATCAACTCAGGGAGTCGGTACGCTAATATTTCCGATACATCTTTTGCCATCGTTGTACTTCCTTCAAACTGTATATAACTAAATTACTTTAGCATGTCATGCCAAATATTTTTACCCCAAGAATTAGCGTAATCACCTTCAAGCTTACTTGCTTGTGCTGACACTCCGCCACCCGGCATAACGATCATTGATTCCTGCTCTTTATTATATCGATATACCGCCGCAACATGCATAGCTTGTTTATCATCAACAAAACTATAACAAGTATTACTGAAAACAGGCTCCTGTTCCGGTTCTTGTTCCGCTAATAATGCAACAACTGCTGCTGCACACACTTTTGCTTGTGCATTAGCCATATGCCCTGATTTTGGCAGTTTAGCGTGTACTGCATCCCCAATAACATGTACATTTTCTTTTTCAGTAGATTCATACGTTAAAAAATCAACTTTGCACCATCGATTATCAACATTAATTATGCCCGCCATTTCTGCAACTTTACCTGCTTTCTGGGCGGGGATCACATTGAGCACATCAGTGGCAAAAGTATCAAACTCAGTTTCAACGCTTAAATTAGCTACATCAATACTCTCAATCAAGCTATTCGGCACATATTCAATCAAATTTGAATAGTATTTTTGCCATGCAGCTTTGAATAGTGCTTTTTTAGACGCAACATCACCATTGGCATCTAATATAATTAATTTAGCTGTTGGATTACGGTTCTTTAAATAATGTGCTACTTGGCAAGCTCGTTCATAAGGGCCTGGCGGACAACGGAATGGAGTGGCAGGCACTGTCATGACCATTGTTCCACCTTTTTTCATGCCGTGTAGCTGCTGTTTTAATATTTCAGTCTGTGGGCCTGCTTTCCACGCATGAGGAATTTTTTGTTGTGCCTCAAAGCTTGCCAGCATCGGCAAATCGTCATAAATGAAATCAACACCTGGGGCAATGATAAGACGGTCATAAACGACTGTTACACCATCATGTAATGTTACTTGTTGTTTATCTGTATCAACGGATACCACTTCAGCTTGTACCGTTTTAATATCATAATTATCAACCAAACTATTATAATCATGTGTTAATTGTTGCATGGTACGACTGCCGCCTAAAACAAGGTTACTTTGGGGGCATGATACAAATTGAGCATTGCGCTCAATCATCACAACTTCAGTGTTATTCGACCACATTGCGACGTATTTAGCTGCTGTAGCTCCGGCAAAGCCACCACCAACAACAACAACTCTTTTTTGTTTACTCAGCGATCTAGTTGCCATTGCTGTGGCAGGTATCACTGCTGCCGCACTTGCAATTGCAGCTGATTTGATAAAGTCTCTACGCTTCAATGTCATGTCAGTACCTTAACAACATGCTGGTAAAAGTTAACTATGAAACATGCGCTCCCTGAGCTTGCAAATCCGCATGGTAAGACGATCGTACCATTGGTCCACTTGCAACATGTTCAAAGCCCATTTGTTTGCCAATTAATGCTAATTGATCAAACTCAGCAGGTGTTACAAATCGTTCCACGGCTAAATGATGACGACTAGGTTGCAGGTACTGACCTAGTGTTAACATTCGACAGCCATGATCGCGCAAATCTTGCATCACTTGCTGTACTTCTTCTAAGGTTTCACCTAAGCCTAACATTAAACCAGATTTAGTGGGAACATTTGGATGCATGTCCTGGAAGTTTTTAATTAAATCCAATGACCACTGGTAATCAGAACCTGGGCGAACGGCTTTATATAAACGTGGAATGCTTTCTAAATTGTGGTTAAAAATATCAGGTGGACTTTTTGCCAGTTCTTCTAAAGCAATGTCCATACGCCCACGAAAATCAGGCACAAGCACCTCAATCGTTGTTTGAGGTGACTGTTTACGAACTTCGGCTATACATTGGGTAAAGTGTGCGCTGCCTCCGTCACGCAGGTCATCACGATCTACCGAAGTGATTACTACATGTTTTAACTGCATAGTAGCGATGGTTTTAGCCAAATGGTCCGGCTCATTTTTATCTAATGGATCAGGCCTGCCATGAGCAATATCGCAGAAGGGGCAACGCCGTGTGCAAATATTGCCCATAATGAGAAAAGTCGCAGTGCCATGAGTAAAGCACTCGCCTAAATTTGGACAAGCCGCCTCTTCACACACTGTATGTAAATTATTCTCACGTAGTAGTGATTTTAACCGGACCACTTCAGGATTGCTGTGTGCTTTTGCACGGATCCATGTCGGTTTTCGCTTTGGATCACTTGGTATTATTTTTATCGGTATCCGTGAAACCTTTGATTCGCCTTTTAAAGCTTTAACATCTCGTTTTTGTTGTACTTCTTCACTCATGGGTATTTATTTCTCTTTT
>JBJPGE010000074.1:0-8701 GCA_048595465.1 Methylophagaceae bacterium
TGGCTAATTCATCCATAGCTGGTTTACCTGTACCTGACACAGCTTGATATGTGCAGACATTAACGCGTGTAATACCCACAGCGTCATAAATGGGCTTCATCGCAACCAACATTTGAATCGTTGAGCAATTTGGGTTAGCAATAATTCCGCGTTTTTTATATTGAGCAATAGCGTCAGGATTTACTTCTGGAACAACTAACGGTATATCATCGTCGTAGCGAAACTCTGAAGTATTATCAATAACTACGCAACCCGCTTCTGCTGCCTTAGGTGCATATACTTTAGAAACACTGGCACCAGGTGAAAACAAACCCACTTGCACTTTAGAAAAATCAAATGTAGCTAAATCTTCAACAATGATTGATTTGTTACCAAAACTTACCGTGCTACCTGCAGAACGCTCGCTTGCTAACGCATAAATTTTACCTACAGGAAATTTTCGTTGATACAAAATTTCTAGCATTGTTTCGCCTACGGCACCTGTTGCACCGACAACAGCAACGTCAACTTTTTTACTCACATTTCACCTTACAATAGTATTTTAAGTTATAGAATTAATTAAACTTATTTATTTAAATTAAATATCAAAGCGCCGCAATGACTGCAGCCCCCATTTCCGAAGTGCCCACCTTAGTCATTCCATCAGAATGGATGTCGGCTGTACGTAAACCTTGATCAAGCACCTTACTAACCGCATTTTCAATACGATCGGCTAATATTGGCTCATCAAGTGTATACCGAAGCATCATAGCGACAGATAAAATAGTCGCCAATGGATTAGCAATATTCTGACCGGCAATATCTGGAGCCGATCCATGAATAGGCTCATACATTCCTTTTCCATCTTCATCTAATGATGCTGAAGGTAGCATACCGATTGAACCCGTTAACATTGATGCACAATCGGATAAAATATCGCCGAACATATTTGTTGTAACCATTACATCAAATTGCTTTGGCGCACGGACTAATTGCATTGCAGCATTATCAACATACATATGGCTTAATTCAACATCACTGTAATTGCTAGCAACTATCTCCATTGTTTCGCGCCATAGTTCTGTGCTTTCTAGCACATTAGCCTTATCAACGCTGCACAAACGGCCTTGTCTTTTTTGAGCAATATCAAATGCTACTTTACCAATTCGGCTTATTTCACTTTCTTTGTAAACTAAGGTATTAAAGCCTTCCTTTTCACCATTATCTAAAGTGCGGATACCGCGTGGTTGGCCAAAGTAAATACCACCTGTTAGTTCTCGCACAATCATTAAATCTAGCCCTGAAACAACTTCTGACTTAAGTGAAGAAGCATCGGCTAATTGTGGATACAGAATAGCCGGACGCAAATTAGCAAATAAATTCAATTTACTACGAATGCCTAACAATCCTTTCTCAGGACGAACACTGATGTCTAGTGACTCCCATTTATAACCACCCACTGCGCCCAATAAAATGGCATCAGCTGTGAGTGACATCATCACCGTTTCGTCAGGTAATGGCGTGCCTGTTTCATCATAAGCCGCACCTCCAATCAAACCATACTCTAATTCAATGTCTAAACCTTCATTTTCTAGTGCTTTTAAAAGTTTTACGGCTTCTTCAACGATTTCAGGCCCAATTCCATCACCAGGTAATATTACTATTTTCTTTGTCATTCTTTTATGTTCACTACGTTAAATGGGGGAGCTATGAATAGCTCGTACAGGAGAAACTACTTAATTTATGCAAACAACCACGGTGCTTGTTGTTTTCGTGTTTTTTCGTATTCTTTTATTTCATCAGCATGTTGCAAAGTTAAGCCAATATCATCTAACCCATTCAGCAAACAATGTTTTTTAAACGGATCAATATCAAAACTTATAGCTTCACCTGCCGGTAAGCTGATAGTCTGTTTATCTAAATCTACGGTTAATTGAAAACCCTTAGTTTTTTCAACAGCATCAAATAAATTATTTACTATGCTCTCATCAAGTTTAATCGCTAAAATTCCATTTTTACTGGTATTGCTAAAGAATATATCAGCAAAACTGGGGGCAATTATAACCCTGATCCCAAAGTCATCTAGCGCCCAAACCGCATGCTCGCGGCTCGATCCACACCCGAAATTTTCTCGCGCAAGTAAGATGGTAGCACCTTGATAGCGTTCTTGGTTTAGTACAAATTCTTTGTTTACCGGTCTATCAACACAACTCTTACCAGGCTCACCCAAGTCAAGGTAACGCCACTCGTCAAATAAATTAGGGCCGAAACCGCTACGTTTAATTGATTTTAAGAATTGTTTTGGAATGATGGCATCAGTATCAACGTTAGCGCGATCTAAAGGTACAACTAAGCCTTGTTCTATGGAAAATGCTTGCATATCTGGGAGGTCTACTCGTTAATCTCGTTTCAAATTAAATGTTAGGTAAAACGTTATAGGGACAGCCTGACTAATACTAGGTAGCTTGGCTAACGCCATTAACTTATCGACACCTTTGATTAAAGAAAAATCAGCCGCATTGATTACAACTGGCTTGGCACTCACCACCGATAATTTTGCCCCAACTAAACGCGTAATTATAACATCTATTTTTAACGGTTGGGTGTCACCATGTAATTGCAGTGTGGCATCCACAGTTAATTGTTCACTTGCACCTTCAGCAATAGCATCGATGATTTCCGTATCAACCGTTGCAGAGAGGATTGCTGACGCGCATGAGTCGACTTCGAACAAATGCTCTTTCATTCGCTCATCACGAACAGGGTTCTGAGTATCAACACTGGCTAAATCAATCGTTACTTTTAACTTCCCTTGTTCAGTATATTGACCCTGCAAGGATTTAAATTGATGTACTTCTGCAATATTACCTTTTTTGATTGAAATGAAGTTTAATTGTGATGTATTTGAATCTAATATCCAGTCAGCTGCAAAAGTAGGCACCGAAAATAAAACGAGGGTAATTGTCATTATTTTTAAACAGCCCTTAATCATAGCCTTTGTCCTTATTATTTGTTTAGTTTTTAGTTACTTCACCTTCAACGCCATCATACTCTTTATTAAGTGATTCTATCGATTTAGTTACGCCATCAAGTATCGATGCTTTAAGTATAATAATTTCTACCCGTCTATTTTTAGCTCTATTTTCTGCCGTATCATTCGTTGTTAGCGGCTGCGTATCAGCATATCCTTCCAACACAAAGCGCTCTGTTGGCATTTCCCCACTATCTAATAATTCATGGACTACTGAAGCTGCACGAGAAGTTGACAACTCCCAATTAGAGCGATAACGCGGTGTATTGATAGGAATGTTATCAGTATGACCGGCAACTGCAATTTGCCCATCAGTTTTAACTAAGACCTCACGGATTTTATTTACTATCGGAGTAAAAGCCCTATTTAGTTTTGCATCTCCTGAAGGAAATGATCCTTTCTCACGGATCCGAATAACGATTCTATTTGACTCTGTTTCAACATCGATCAAGCCTTGTGCAATTTCACCTTCCAATGCTTCTTTAAATGCTTCAGCCTCTTCAGCT
The DNA here is from genome assembly GCA_048595465.1 of Methylophagaceae bacterium. GTDB lineage: Bacteria > Pseudomonadota > Gammaproteobacteria > Nitrosococcales > Methylophagaceae. The sequence continues at coordinate 3,517 of JBJPGE010000074.1, forward strand.
AGCTCTTCCGCCTGTTGTTCTGCAACCTCTTCCGCATCCATCTTCACCTTTAGTGCATCACGTGTTTCATCCATGGTGTCTTGGCGTACTTCTTTCAATGGTGTGGGTCTGGGATCACCTGGGCTAAATTCCTGCGCAATAATACTCGTTCCCTTGGGAATCTCGTTAGCCGCAACGTCACGTTGAACGCCAAAGGCATCATCTAATGATTTGACGACCATTTTGTATTTCAAGGCATCCATTTCTGCAAATGATAATAGCAACACAAAAAAGCACATTAGCAGTGACATTAAGTCAGCAAATGTCCCCATATAGGCTGGCAAGCCCTCTGGCGGACAATCACAATCGTGTTCTTCCTCTTCGACTATTTCACTCATACGAAGCTCACGTTATATCGAATGCATTCATTATTCAGCGACTGCTTCTGCTTCTTCATCACCACCGTCACGCTGTGATGCTGGTAAGAAATTTCTTAACAATTCTTCTAGTACTTTCGGATTTTGACCTTCTTGAATACCTAAAACACTCTGAATAATAATATTTTTATTCATTTGCTCTTCAGCACTACGTAGTTTTAATTTGTCAGATACGGGCAATGCAAACATATTGGCAAGCATTGCACCATAAAGAGTGGTTAATAATGCTACTGCCATCGCAGGACCTATTGATTTAGGGTCAGACATATTGGAGAGCATTTGAACCAAGCCAACAAGTGTTCCTATCATACCCATTGCAGGACCAGCATCACCGGCCTGTTTAAATAAATCTTGGCCAATTTTATGACGGCTCACCGTTTCATTCATTTCGGTTGACAGTGCTTTTTTTACAATGGCAGGTTCATGCCCATCAACTAACATACGAATACCTGTAGCCAATACAGGATTGTTAATTTCTTGACCTTCAAGCGCAAGCAAACCTTCTTTTCTTGCAATACCCGCTAATTCAACAACAACAACGATTAATTCTTCGGCTGATTCTGCTTTATGCAAAAAAGCTTTTAAAGCCACTTTAATGGAGCCTATCATTTGCCCCATCGTGTAACGCATCATGACCACAGCCAAAGTGCCGCCTATTACAATAACCAGAGATGGTATATTGATAAATACAAGGGCACCTGATCCTGTAGCAATGGTGCCAATAACTAGCGCCCAAGCAAGTAAAACTCCTATTAATGTAGCTAAATCCACTAAATTATCTCCTTAAGATATAGCGTAAGTCAGTTTGATGCATGATATAAATGCCAATTCTACCCAAAAATATTTAAAAAATCTGTACCTTGATCTCACTTAGTTGATTTTTTGTTGTTTTTTATTCCGGTAACTCATCAATGCCGGTAATAACAGCAGCATACTTATAAATATAAACAATACTAATGGCCATAGTATCGGCTGATTCCACGTTTGCTGTAATTTAGATCGTTGTACTACATCCACTCGGCGATATTTAGTTGTATTATTTGCCATTAAATTGGGTTTTACATTTTTATTCCAGCCGTGATAAAGCGAAAACTGCTTAGGATGATACCCCCATACCCAAGGCGCATCTTCGCGTACAATTGCTAGCATCTTTTCAATCACTTTTTGGCGTTGAATGTTGTCAGGCATTACTTTCATTTGTTCAAATAAAGAATCGAACTGATCATTCTGATAATTACTGGTATTTTGCCCCCCCGAAATCAACTTACTATTGGGACCATAAAGCAAGAATAAGAAATTTTCAGGATCAGGGTAATCAGCATTCCAACCCCATTGATACATTTGAGCCTGCCCTGTTTGCATCTTATCTTGAAAACGGTTGTAATCTGTTTCTTTGATCACTAACTGAATCGATAATTTTTGAAATTGTTTTCGCATCCAATCAAAGCGTGCCTTTGAATCGGGTCCGCTGCCTGTAACATCAAAATACAAAATAAGTGGCTCTCCCGTAGTCTGTGCACGGCCTTCAGGATAACCCGCCTCGGCTAATAAATTACGCGCATATTCTATTGGTTTTCTGCTTGCTGTTCCTTGCCGCCAATTATAAACAAATGAATTAAAGCCTTGTTCACCTTCATCGTAGCCAAAAATTCCGGGAGGAATAGGACCTTGTGCAACAATACCTCGACCATTGGTAAAAATTGAAATATATTCTTCTTGATCAATGGCAATAGAAATTGCTTGTCGTAGTTTTTTTGCTTGTTCGCTATAGCCACCAACAATAGGATCGTGCATATTAAAACCTGTATAGAAAATAGAGGTTTCTACCGCTGTTTTTAAAGCAATACCTTGCTGCTCCATCTGTTCACTTAAAACAAAATTACCTGCACCACTCATTTGAATAGCTTGCTCAAAACTGTCTGAGCTAATGCCGCTAATATCATAATAGCCTTGCAAGAATTTATTCCAATAGGGAATTGTTTCTTTTTCTAAAGTAAATATAACTTTATCAATGAGTGGCAACGGCTTTCCCGCATCATCTAACAGCCCCTGTTCTTTATCGCCTTGTTCACCTTCCATCGGATAAGAATCCTGGTGATAATTAGGATTCTTAGTCAGCACCATTCGGCGGTTTGGATCATTTTCTGTCAAATAATATGGACCGGTGCCAACGGGATACCAATCTAAGGAAATATTCTTATCAATTAAGCCTTGTTGCTTATAAAAAACATCTGCTTCCCACGGCATTGGTGCAAAAAACGGCATGGCTAACCAATATTGTAATTGAGGATATTTGCCTACAACTTTAATTTGATAGCGGTAACGATCAATGACTTTCACACCATCAAACGAAGTTGCTCGTAAGTCAATTTTTTGGGTTTGTTGTTGATTCTCACGTAATTGATTTACATACTCTGCTAAGCCTACAATATATTCACCCATTAACCCTACAATAGGCGAATGAACTTTCGGGTGCGCTAAACGTTTAATTTGATATACATAATCTTCAGCAATTAATTCCCGAGTATCATTTTTTTTAAAATCAAATAACGTAGCTATGTCACTTAATTGTTCTGCAGTAAGCCGATGATATAAAAATTGCTGATCATTTGTTTTAGCAAAAGCAGGATGTGGTTGATAATAAATATTGGGCTTAATCGTTATTTCATAAATGCTATAAGCTACATTTTCTACTGGTTCATTCGCATCCATTTCAATATCTTCTTCATTGAAATAACGAACTTTTGGTAGACTTTCTGCCGTTAACGGAATTAATTGATAGGGCCGTTTAAGGTAGTGATATTGAAATGGTGGCTCATAAATCTGGCCGGTAAAGCTTACTTCATTACTAGCATAAGAGCGCGCTGGATCAAGGTGTTTGGGGCGCAATGAAAAGGATGTGTACAAAGTAGATTCATCCGTTGCTTGTCCAGAATAAGGGGAGTTAATTATTGAAAAGTCACAAGCCGTCAAACAGCAACAAAGAGCAATAAACAAAAATAGTAATAATCGCATAATGTTTAAATTATTTTAGCTAAATTCACACGTGCTGCAACAGTGTCAGGAATGTCTTTAATTGCTTCAACTCTTTCTAGTCGCGTTAATAGGCCGCAGCGGTTTGCTAACTGAATACTCAGTCCCGGCCGTGCGTTCATTTCTAACATAAGTGGACCATGATCACGATCAAGTACGATATCTACACCAATATACCCTAACCCCACCAAATCATAACAATGCGCCGTTAGATGCAGAATTTCTTGCCAATTTGGGATCTGTAAGTCAATGATAGAAGCACCGGTATCTGGATGTTGGCTAATAAACTGCTCATGCCACACACCTGATAACGTCTTACCTGTTTCCAAGTCAATACCGACACCTATAGCACCTTGGTGCAAATTAGCTTTACCATCGGATTCCCGCGTGGGTAATCGAATCATCGCCATGATAGGAATACCACGGAATACTATCGTCCGTATATCCGGAACACCTTGATAACTGACATCTGCAAACACAGGATCAAACTTAACACGCTGTTCCACAAGTGCTGTATCCGGCAAACCGCCTAGGCTATACATACCACTTAAAATATTAGAAATGTAATGTCCAAATTCTTGTTCATTTATAATTTGACCATTATTCTTACGATAGCCGTTCTGACTGCGTCCAATAATAACCAATATGCCTTCACCACCACTGCCATGAGCGGGTTTAACTACAAAATCATCATACGGTTTTAACTTATCAAATAGCTCTGCAATTTGTCTTTCTATTTCAACCAAAGCATATAAGCGTGGAACGGCAACATCTGCAGATTCTGCAAGGCGTTTTGTTTTAATCTTGTCATCAACCAAAGGATATAAAGCACGTTTGTTATAGGCAGAAATATAATCACCATTACGCTGATTCATACCTAATATGCCCATCTTTTTCATTCTACGCCACGGAAACAGCTGTTCTATAAATGACATTATGATGGCCTAGAACAAGAAAATTGAGTGCAGATCATTTTAGTCTACATCTTTCGCTAAGCTGGCACGAAAGCGCCATAATTCTGTTAAACGATATCCGGTATACCTTCCAAGCAATAACATTGCGGCCAAAAGAATTAATAACATTTCTGGAAATACAAAAATCATATGTTCCATTGTGTCATTACTCATCAACAAAAAGCCTAATGCCGCTACCACCAAACTTCCGAAACCTTGTTGCAACGCTTCCGAAGGGCCATGCTCTTCCCATATCAGAGACATACGTTCAATCGTCATTGCCAAAATAACCATCGGGAACAAAGCTATAGATAATCCTTGTTCAAATCCTAGCTTATGACTGAATACAGTGACAAATGTCATCAAAATAATAACTATCGTTAAAACTGCTGCTAACCTAGGCACCAGCAGTAATTGTAAATATTCTAGATAAAATCGTATCGCGAGCCCTAAAGCTACAATTAACGTAAATAGAAATACCCCCCAAATGAGTTCCGTTTCTCGAAAAGCGAGCGCAATCAATATTGGCATGAATGTACCAAAGGTTTTAATACCGACTACATTTCGTAATAAGACAATTAATAGTGCACCCAATGGCACCATTAACAATATTCTATATACATTTTGAGTCTGAATAGGCAGGCTGAATAAGGAAAATTCCATGGCCCTTGAATCCATTTCTCGAGCCCGCTGCTCTGCTAATCGAATGGGTTCTTGTGTATGTCGACTGATCGCAAAATCTAAACTACTATTTTTACCGCCATCAACATTAAAAATTGCATG
>JBJPGE010000075.1:0-8319 GCA_048595465.1 Methylophagaceae bacterium
TCTTTTTGAATAGTGTTTGTTTTTTTGTAAAGTGGTTGAGTAATGGTCAAAGCATAACCATGCGTATTAAAATCTCGCTGTCCGCCCAAATTCAGGCTTCCACCCAAACCACTAGATGATGTGTCTTGCCAGTTTCTCTTAGTATTAGCATTGAAGCCTAAGGCAGGTAAGAAATTAGCCCTACTTTGCGCCTCTAACTCGCCCACAGCTAATTGCGAAGCATACTCTGCTAATATTTGTGGATCATTCTTTAAAGCCGTTTGATAAACATCCAGTAAATCTTCTGCGTGACTATTTGCTGAAACTAGCATTAAGCCTATAAGTACACCTATCGTTAATTGCTTCATCATATTTCCCTTTAATAAACCGTCATATTCGTATCAACATCAGTAGCCCAACTATTCATGCCACCCGCTAGGTTGATAACATCGCTAAATCCCATTTGCTCTAAAAATTGTCCAATTTGATCACTGCGCTTGCCTGAACGACAGATTACAATCACGGGATAATTTTTATATTTTTCTAATGTGTTCAGCTGGCCGGGCACACTCTGCATCGGAATATGAATAGCATCTTCGAGCATTCCAAATTCTAACTCAATGTCTTCACGTACATCTATCTGTACCGTTGCAACACCTGTGGCTAAAAAGTCACGTAACTCTGTGGCAGTCATTTGTCTCATTTATTTTTCTCTTAAAACTTAAATTCAGGTTTAGGTTCGGCGTTAATCATTGCAGGAATGACTGTTTCAAATACTGTCTCCATTTCCCACTCTCGCTCTGCTGTACGCTTGACTATTTGTACTTCCATAGCAGGAGCAACACCTACGACCACCAGCATCCGTCCACCGACTTGTAAAGCATGTTTATAGCGCCCAGGAACAGTAACAAAAGCAGCTGTAGCTATGATCACATCAACTCTATCAGACAAATCCCAACCTTGGGCAGCATCACCTATGTAAAAGGCTATATTTTCAATTTTACTCAGCCTCTGTTGCGCTTGCTCTGATAATTCAGTAATTAATTCAACACTTGTCACATGCCCAGCAAGATGGGCCAATAATGCTGTGAAATAGCCAGATCCTGTACCAATTTCTAATACATGCTCTTGTGATTGAATATCTAAGGCTTGCAAAAATCGGCCTTCAACTACAGGTGATAGCATGGTTTGGCCAAAGCCAATTGGCAACTGAGTATCCGCATAGGCTAGCGCCACAAAATCATCAGCCACAAAATCTTCTCTCATCACTGTAGCTAACGCTTCTAAAACACGAGGTTCAAGCACATCGCTAGGACGAACTTGTTGCTCAATCATATTGTAATGAGATTTATTAAGATTATGCGCCATCTTATTGTCCTAGAACAAATTTCTATTAATTATATTAAGGATAAGTCTTTTTTTATTTCTGTGCAAGTTACTTATCACTCTTAGCCCATGTGTCGCGTAAGGTAACTGTGCGGTTAAACACCAGATCACCTTCTTCACAAAGTTCACTATCAGCACAAAAATAACCTTCCCGCTCAAATTGATACACTGCGCCTGGCTGTGCAGTGGCTAAGCTTTTTTCCACCACACTATCCGTTAGTGTAATTAATGAATCTGGATTTATGTGTAGAGTAAAATCATCGACCTCTTTGTCACTATCAGGATGTGGATGATTGAACAGGCGATCATAAACCCTTATTTTCGCCTTCAAGCCATGTTCTACTGATACCCAGTGAATCACGCCTTTAACCTTTCGCCCTTCAGGGTTTGCGCCCAATGTAGCCGAATCATAACTGCATAAAAGTTCAACAATTTCGCCCTTATCATCTTTTATTACTTCATCACAACGAATCACATAGGCATTTCTAAGACGCACTTCTTTATCCTTTACTAAGCGCCTAAATTTGTTATTCGCTTCTTCTTTAAAATCAGCACGGTCGATGTATAGTTCGCGTGTGAAAGACACAATGCGCGTTCCCATATTCTCATTTTGCGGATGATTGGGTGCCGTTAGTTCCTCAGTTTGTCCTTCTGGGTAATTCGTAATGATTACTTTTACAGGATTAAGAACAGCCATCGCACGTGGCGCATGTTCATTTAAATTTTCTCGAATGCAGGCATCCAAAATTTCCATTTCGACCGAGTTATCTGCTTTTGTAACGCCTATACGCTCACAAAACTCACGTATTGCTGCCGCTGGATAGCCTCTTCTACGCATACCTGATATCGTCGACATTCTTGGGTCGTTCCATCCATCGACAAGATTATCTTCTACCAACGTTGTCAATTTTCGTTTGCTGGTAATTGCATATTGCAAATTCAGGCGAGAAAACTCAATTTGTTGGGGACGGTTTTCTGTGTTTAGTTTTTCTAAGAACCAATTGTAAAGTGGTCGATGATCAGCAAATTCTAATGTGCATACTGAATGTGTGATCCCCTCAATTGCATCAGATACACAATGGGTGTAGTCATACATAGGGTAGATACACCACTCCGTACCTGTTTGGTGGTGAACTACACCATGTCGAATACGATAAATTGCTGGATCACGCATGTTTACGTTAGGTGAAGCCATATCAATTTTTGCACGTAACAGTTTAGAACCATCAGCAAATTCACCCGCACGCATACGAGTAAATAGATCTAAGTTTTCTTCGATGCTGCGATCTCGGTATGGGCTTTTTTTACCAGGCTCAGTTAAGGTACCACGGTATTCACGTGTTTCTTCAGCGTTAAGATCACACACATAAGCGTCGCCTTGCTTAATAAGCTGGACGGCGTAATCGAATAATTGTTCAAAATAATTTGATGAGAAAAATAAACGCTCTTGCCAGTCAAAGCCAAGCCAGCGCACATCTTCTTCAATCGCACCAACGAATTCTTCATTTTCTTTTTGCGGATTGGTATCGTCAAAACGTAAATTACATAAACCATCATAATCATTGGCTAAACCAAAATTTAGACAGATAGACTTAGCATGTCCAATATGCAGATAACCATTAGGTTCCGGAGGGAAACGCGTATGAACTCGACCTCCATGCTTTCCAGATTCATTATCACCGTTAATGATATTACGAATAAAGTTACTTGGTTTTGTTATCTCGTCGCTCATCAGTCTCTCTAATATTTTACTTTTAACACTAAGATCTAGGTGCAATATTGTATCATGGTCACATTAAAGAGTAAGTGAGATTGATCATGGAAATAGCAACATTAGCTGCAGGATGTTTTTGGGGAATAGAAGCGCAATTTAGGCAACTAGACGGCGTGCTTTCAACTCGCGTAGGTTATATGGCAGGTCATATTGAAGAGCCTACATATAAACTAGTTTGTACAGGCGCTACTGGACATGCAGAAGTAACAGAGATCACATTTAATCCTGAAATTATTGGTTTTTCTAGCTTACTTGAACTCTTTTGGAAAATGCATAATCCAACCACCTTAAATCGCCAAGGACCTGATGTAGGCTCACAATATCGTAGTGCCATTTTTTATCATAGTGAACAACAACAAAATGTTGCAATAGAATCAAAACAAAAATTATCAGAAAGTAGGTATTACCCGAATCCCATTGTTACTGAAATTACTAAGAGGAAGACCTTCTGGCCGGCAGAAGAATACCACCAATGCTATCTTGAAAAGAAAGGTTTAGGAAGCTGTCACTAGCGCTTACTTGTGCGATGAAATAAAGGCTCATGCACTGATTCACGAGAAAACTGCCAACAGGCAAGTAAAATTGCAGCTGTTGAAAAGCAGACAAGCACAGCAATATCTGTAAATATAGAAAAATCAGTACTCACATTAGGCACCGCATGTTTAAGCAAATCGACTCCATAACTAAACGGATTCACTAATACCACATAACGTAAAAACTCAGGAAGCTGACTAACAGGATATAAAGCACCACTTAAGAAAAATAGTGGGAATATAAAGAAGTTCATAATCACAGCAAAGTTATCAATGCTCTTAGACCATACCGCAATCAAACCACCAATTGCAGCACAACAAATTGCAGTTAATACTGCAGCAGGTAACAAGCTGAAAGCAATCTTTATACTTATCAGACCCAGCAATATCAGTAAAAACAATAATAATATTGCTTGTACCATCGCTGTAAGCGTAGCTGCAATAAGTTTAGATAAAACAATCCAATAATGCGCTATGGGTGCAATCATCATCATTCGCATTACACCAAATTCTTTGTCATAAACGAGTGTTAAAGCTGATAAAAGAGCGGCAAATAATAAGGTCATCGCCAAAATCCCAGGAACCAAGAATGTTAAGTATCCTTCTTGCTGCTGACTTTGCAACATACTTCCCACACCCGAACCGATCACTAATAACCAGATCATGGGACGAACCATAGCACTGATTAGTCGAGCACGCTGACGAAATAGTTTACTCATTTCACGACCAACAACCGCTTTTACAGGACGCCAACTCATAATGCTTTTCCTGTGGAATCGGGAGCACAGAAACGCCATAAATAAACATCATTCAAATTTGGCCGGCGCCACTGCATTGAAGACACTTCATCACCTAGCGTTTTTTGTAGCTCAGAAAAATCAACATCACTGGCAGCAATCTTAAAACTCAATTGCTGCTCTTCTCGTATTGGTTCACCAAATAAAGAGGCTAATTGATTTACAATATTTTCTGGTTTATCTGTATCAATCTCAAGAATATATTCGGCCAGCTGCTTAATTAGGCCAGATGGTGTTCCGCCCTGCTCTAATATTCCATTTTGAATAAAATCGACATGATCACAAGCAACGGCTTCTTCTAAATAATGTGTGGTTAAAAAAATTGTCATCCCTTCATCACGACGAAGTTTTTCAACAAAGCGCCAAATTGAACGGCGGTTAGGTAAATCTAGACCTATCGTGGGCTCATCAAGAAATAAGACCTTAGGTTTATGCAGCACGCCACGAGCAATATCAACTGCTCGACGTTGGCCTCCTGATAAAGCAACTAATTTCTGATTGCGTTTATCTTGCAGACCAAACACTGTTAATAATTCATCGATGCGTGAGTTAGCTTGCTCAGGAGATAAATTGTACAGTGCCGCCGCAAACTGAAGGTTCTCATCAATCGACATGGTGCGATCCAACGCTGAATCTTGAAAGACTAATCCAACTGTACGACGTATAGCTACGGGATTATCACTTATTTTTTGACCTGCAATCCAAGCATCACCTAATGTTGCAGATGTCATAGTAGTAAGCATATGAATCGTGGTTGTTTTACCTGCACCATTTGGCCCAAGTAAGCCATAAAACTGACCTGCCTTAATTTCTAAATCAAGCTGATTAACGGCAAAGGCCTGACCATATTGCTTGGTCAGGCCTTGCGTTTTAATTGCTAAAGTATTTGTCACCCGATGTTACTTTCCACTAATTTTTTTAGAATTTTTCGGATTACGAAATACTAATGGCTTTTGTTCGGTAACTGGTTTCAATGACTCTAATCGCCCTGCTTCAACTGCTTCTTCAATCAAATGATGATGCGGTGATTTACTACAAACAGGATCGGTATTTGTTGCATCACCCGTTAGCATAAAGGCTTGGCAACGACAGCCACCAAAGTCTTTCTCTTTTTCATCACAGCTGCGACACGGCTCCGTCATCCAATCAAAACCACGGTATTTATTGAAGTCATCTGAGCCATTCCAGATCTCTTCAATACTCACCTCTTTCACATTAGGTAATGTCATGCCCGGTAATTCACGAGCAGCATGACATGGCAATGCTGTTCCATCCGGCGTTACTGTTAAGAAGATATTGGCCCAGCCATTCATGCATGCTTTAGGACGTTCTTCATAATAATCAGGCACCACATAGTAGACCTTCATCTTACCTTTCAAATCTTCTTGATATTGATGCGCAATCGCTTCTGCTCGCACCAATTGCTCTTTCATAGGCATAAGTTGATCGCGGTTATGCATAGCCCAGCCATAATATTGCGTCGTGGCTAGTTCAACATAATCAGCTTCTAATTCAACACATAAATCCAAAATCTCATCAATTTGATCAATATTTTGACGATGCGTTACAAAACATAAAACCATCGGATAACCATTCGCTTTTACCGCTTTAGCCATTTCAATTTTATGCTTAAATGCATCTGTTCCGGCAATCAGGTTATTTAAGTCTTCTGAACTTGCTTGGAAGCTTACTTGAATATGATCTAAGCCTGCTTCTTTAAATTCAGCAACTTTCTCTGTATCCAAACCAACACCTGATGTAATTAAGTTCGTATAAAATCCCATGTCACGTGCCGCTTTGATCAACTCAACCAAATCTGGTCGAGTCATCGGTTCGCCACCAGAAAAACCTAACTGTGTCGCGCCCATTTCTCGGGCTTGTTTAAAAACACTGATCCATTCTTCAGTGCTTAATTCATTCTTAACTTTGGCAAAATCCATCGGGTTAGAACAATAAGGGCACTGTAATGGGCATGAATATGTTAACTCTGCCAGCAACCATAAAGGCTGTTGTATTTGGTCGCGTACATTCATGCTTGCGCCTAAACTACCGGGCGCTTTTTCAGGTGTATTATTCTGCTCTGATCCAGCTGTTGTCATGTGCTTCCTCCAAAAACTTGTATACATCATCGTCTAAGTCAGCCCCATTAAAAGCGACTTTCAATTCGGCGATCAATTCTGCTACAGTTTGTTTGGTTTCATTAATTCGTTTTAATATCTCACCCGCCGCTGGGTTTAGCTTTACCATTCCTTCGGGATACAATAATACATTACAATCTTGTGCAGGCTCCCATTGAAAACGATAGCCTTGTGCTAAAACAGGTACGCTATCAGCACTAAATATAGGTTCATTCATAAATTCATACTCAATAATCTAAAATCATTAATTAGGATTTTTGTTCAAGATCAAGGCGAATAGTTTGTGAGACTCGCAGTGTACGACTAGTACATGAGAATCGTAGCAAATTATCCAACGCCGAAATTGGACAAAAAGACAATTAATTAAACATCCATATGATATGGAGGGCGGTCTTCTACATATGCCATCCACATTGCATCACACATTGTCCAAAGCACATCTAATTTAAACTGCAAAATACCTAACATGCGCTCTTGTTCTGAACGTGTTTTATAATAATCTTTGGTGATTTGTAAACCATTGATTACATCACGAGGTGCTTCATGTAAGCGTTTTTTGAAGTAATTATAACCTTGAGGTTCAATCCAAGGATACTGTTCCGGCCAGTGATCAATACGATGTTTATGAATCGTTGGTGCAAATAATTCAGTCAATGATGAACTTGCAGCTTCTTGCCAAGGGCGTTGACGTGCAAAGTTAATATAAGCATCAATAGCAAAACGAACACCTGGTAAAACATGCTCTTCAGACCATAGTTCTTCACGTGTAAGACCTACTGCATCGCCAAGTTGTAACCATGCTTCAATCCCACCGATATCACCTTCATGTCCGTCATGGTCAAGGATACGTTGCACCCAATGTTTTCGTACATCACGATCAGTACAATTTGCCATGATTGCAGCATCTTTAACAGGAATTGCTGTTTGGTAATAAAAACGATTCGCTACCCAACCTTGCACTTGTTTTTTATTCAATTTACCCGAATGCATCAACTTATGAAAAGGATGGTTAAAATGGTAAAGATTTGACTTTGCACGTAACTGCTCTTCAAACTCTTCATGTGACCAAGGTGCTAATTCTTCTGACATAATTTCTTCCTTCGTGAATTTCTGCTTTTGCCACAATCAATGAGACAAAACAGTAAGTAAGCTATCATCATTCCCGCATGCTGTTAGCGGGAATCTATTTTTTTGTAAATCAGGTTAAATGCCACCCGAATGTTCGGTATATATTTATATACTGCCGAGTTAAAGCTCGATATCCATTCCATCGTATGAGACTTCAATTCCTGCATCATCAAGTATCTTACGTTGTGGCGATTCTTCATTTAAAATAGGGTTGGTATTATTAATGTGGATCAATACTTTTCTTGGGCGATCCATGGCATTCAAAATATCCATAACCCCACCTTTACTAGACTGATCTAAATGTCCCATTTCTTGTGCTCGTTTGTCGCTAATACCTTCATGTGACATCTCATCATCGGTCCAAACTGTACCGTCAACTAATACACAATCTGAATTGGTCATATAGTCAATCACATGTTCTTCTACTACACCCAATCCTGGCGCATAAAACAATATTTTACCTGTCCGAGTATCTTCGATCTTCATACCTATATTATCACCAGGAACCGTGTTGTGACGGTGAGGAGAGTATGGAGGTGCTTCACTTTTCAACGGCACAGCCGTAAACACTAGGCCTTCCGCTT
>JBJPGE010000076.1:0-8199 GCA_048595465.1 Methylophagaceae bacterium
AAAAAGTTTACGATGATATTGAGGCTAGCGGTGGCAACAAACCGGCCATTTATCCGTTGGATTTAATCGGTGCTACTGTTACTGATTATGAAACATTAGTTAGTAATATTGCTGAAAATTTTGGCCGCTTAGATGGCCTGGTACATTGCGCTGCAGCATTGGGACAGATTGCCTCTTTTGAGAATCAAAATACGGCGACATGGCTCGACTCGTTGCACATTAACCTTACTGCACCATACTTATTAACGCGCGCATGCGTCACATTGCTTCGACAGCAAGAACAGAGCGCGATCATTTTTACGACCGATGATTATAAAGATAAAGCATATTGGGCTGGCTATGGTGTGGCTAAAGCAGGAATTGAAACGCTAAGCAAGCAATTGGCCGATGAATTTGAAAGCGAAGGGCGGTTACGAGTGAATTGCGTGATACCTGGGCCGGTGCAAACAACGCTTTATGCCCGGGCTTTTCCAGGCATAGACCCAAACTCATTACCCTTGCCGGAAGACCTTGTACCGACTTACCTTTATTTAATGGGTGGAGATAGTCTTACAGAAACGGGGCAATGTCTTTCTGCACAATAAGGCTGTCAAATTACCGGCAATGTCACATTAATCTATTGATATACATAAGAAATATTATTTTGGCATGATAATCGCTTAAGACTAGTTATAGTGAACTAGAACTTGAGGACATGCAAAATGGAAAATCAACTACCCACAGAAACAGCAAAGTTATCTTTGGTTGGCAAACATAGCCATGCAATTGATTTTAATCTTCCACAAGATGCACCTAATAGTGCCGAAGACGTTGCGGCAAGACTTCCTGGAATATTGCAAACAACACTAGAAGTCGATACGGTTATTGAATTATTTCATACCGAAACAAATAAAGTCTTGGCTTATGATAGCTTGCATTATCAAAATCAAAGCTCTCATTGTGAAATTAACACAGGTAGCCGTAGTCATCATTCTTGCCACTATCGTTTAGAAATGAATGGTTCATGGTTAGGTGAATTAACGTTAACGCGAAGTAAAAAATTTACTGATTCTGACACACAATTATTAGAAGACTTACTATGCAAATTGGTTTATCCACTACGTAACTGCTTGCTTTATCGTGAGGCACAAGCAGCGGCCTTACAAGATAAATTAACAGGCTTAAATAATCGAGGTGCTTTCGATAACAGTCTGAAACGTGAAATTGATTTGGCTCAACGTCAACATTCACCGATGTCATTAATAATGCTAGACATTGATTTTTTCAAAGCAGTGAATGATACCTATGGCCATAGTGGTGGTGACTTGGCATTAAAGAAATTAGCTAAGTCTCTCGTCGACTCTATGCGTGCAAGTGATATTGCATTTAGATATGGTGGTGAAGAATTCGTACTAATCTTAAGTAACACAGATAGTAAAGCAGCGCTGTTAGTTGCAGAGCGTATTCGTATTGCCATTTCGCAATTAAATTGCAACGACGGCTCACGAACATTTGGTTTCACTGTGAGCTTAGGTGTGGCGCAATTAAATCATGGAGAAAAAGGGGATGCCTTATTCTCTCGTGCCGATAGTGCATTATATAAAGCGAAAAAAGCAGGGCGCAATCAAGCGGTTGTTAGTGCTTAATCGAGCCCAGCTTAATTAGGAATTAATTAACGGCCTCTAATGCGAGGTGCGCGTTTACCTTTTGGTTTAAAGTCAGATTTTTTGGGTCGCGCAGGTGCTTTAGCTGCTTTTATCGGACGGAGTTTTTTATCGCGTTGTGCTCGACCTACTTTTTCAACTTCGTTAGCTTCTAAGTCAACAGACTCATAAAGTCTTTCTAGATCTTTATCCTCGAGCATCATCCACTTGCCCATTTTCAACTGTTTTGGAATAATTACTGTGCCGTAGCGAACACGCATCAAACGGCTAACTTGTACGCCTTGGCTTTCCCATAATCGACGAACAGCGCGATTACGGCCTTCTTGAATAACTACGTGATACCAATGATTGGCACCTTCTCCACCGGCTTCTTGAATATCGGCAAAGTGTGCTTTTCCATCTTCTAACTCAACACCGTCACGCAAATTTTGCATCATTTCTGGCGTGACTTCACCTAAAACTCGAACAGCATATTCACGATCCATCTCATTTGATGGATGCATCAGTTTATTTGCTAACTCACCATCTGTAGTTAAGATAATTAAACCGCTAGTATTAATATCTAAGCGGCCTACACTCACCCAACGACCTTCTTCAGGAGAAGGTAGGGCTTGGAATATCGTGCGGCGACCTTCAGGGTCATTGCGTGTGCAAACTTCACCGACAGGTTTGTTATAAAGCATAACTTGCTGTGGTTGTTGCCATAAGCGCTTAGGAGAAAGTGGCTTGCCACCTTCAAGGCGAATCGTGTCACCTATTTCTATGCGATCACCTAACTTGGCTTGATCACCATTAACGGTGATTTTTCCTTGTTTGATCATTTCTTCAAGTCCGCGGCGTGAACCGTAACCTGCGCGTGCTAATACTTTTTGAATTCGTTCGGCCATTTTGTTGTCTCCCGACATGATAGTTTAAATTTATTTTAATAATTGTTCTGAGGAAAAAGATGAATAATCTGGACTATTATTTATAACTCAAGCCCATTGCTTCTCTGACTTCTTCTAATGTGTCTTGTGCTACTTCACGCGCTGCTTCATTGCCGTCTTCGATGATGCGTCGAACATCTTCTGGGTGGCGGCTTAGTTCTTCCGCACGTTGCCGAATAGGTTTCAATTCAGCACAAATAGAATCGATTAGTGGACCTTTACATTCTAGGCAACCGATTCCAGCAGTGCGGCAACCTTCTTGCACCCACTGTTTTTGATCATCCGTTGAATAGACTTCATGCAACTGCCAAACAGGACATTTATCTGGCTCGCCTGGATCAGTAAGGCGAACGCGACTAGGATCCGTAGGCATTTTTTTAATTTTATCCGTTATCGATGCTTCAGATTCACGCAGTGAAATGGTATTGCCATACGATTTAGACATTTTTTGGCCATCTAAGCCCGGCATCTTGGATGCTGGGGTGAGCAATGCTTGTGGTTCAGGTAAGATAACTTTACCACCGCCCTCAAGGTAACCAAATAAGCGTTCGGTATCCCCCAGCGCTAAATTCTGTTGGCTTTTTAATAATGCACGTGCCGTTTCTAATGCCTCAGCATCACCTTGTTCAGTATAAGCTCGGCGTAAATTTGAATACAATTTTGCATTCTTTTTACCCATTTTTTTAATCGCTGCTTCGGCTTTTTCTTCAAAGTCTTTTTCACGACCATAAATATGATTAAAGCGGCGAGCCACTTCACGGGTTAATTCAACATGAACGACCTGATCTTCACCCACAGGCACTTGGCCGGCACGATAGATTAAGATATCAGCACTTTGAAGTAACGGATACCCCAAGAAACCATAAGTCGATAAATCTTTTTCTTTAAGTTTTTCTTGCTGATCTTTATAGGTTGGAACACGTTCAAGCCATGAAATGGGCGTCATCATTGACAATAGCAAGTGTAATTCTGCATGCTCAGGCACTTTAGATTGCAAGAACAAAGAGACAGCAGAAGGCTCAATTCCAGCAGCGATCCAATCGATCACCATTTCCCACACACTGTCTTCAATAATGCCACTTTCTTCATAATGTGTAGTTAGGGCATGCCAATCAGCTACAAAAAAGAAGCAGTCAAATTCGTGCTGGAGTTTAATCCAATTTTTTAATACGCCATGATAATGGCCGAGGTGTAATTTCCCCGTTGGGCGCATGCCCGAAACAATGCGGCGAGATTGTAATGCTACCGTATCCAAAAATGTTCTCCTTAAGCCTTATCTAAAAAGGCGATTACTATAAATAGTAAAAAAATTATCAGGCAAATAAAACGAGGCTTCAACTAATGCTAGAAACAAGCTAATTAATGGCCAAAGCACCATAGAAAGCACGCCAAAGTAAATTAAAGCCAATAAAATATAGAAACCATAAGGCTCAATTCGACTTACTTTCCAAGACAAAGGTCCTGGCAACAGGCTGACCAAAATCCGTCCGCCATCCAAAGGTGGCAATGGCAAAAGGTTTAACACCATCAGCATAGCGTTGGAAATAACGCCGACAATACCCATGTAAAGCATGGGCTCACCCAATGCAATATCAGATTTATATAAGACGACACCTAATTTTGTTATCGCACCCCAAATGATCGCCATAAAAAGGTTGGCAAGTGGACCTGCCAAGGCAACCCATGCCATATCAGATTTGGGGTTACGTAAATTTTGAAATGTTACCGGTACCGGTTTTGCCCAACCAAACATAAACCCACCGATAGCGAGCAACATGCCAGGCACTAAAATCGTACCAATAGGATCGATGTGTTTAAGAGGGTTTAATGTTAAACGTCCCATCATTTGTGCAGTGCGATCGCCCAGCCTCATTGCTACCCAGCCATGAGCAACCTCATGCGCGGTAATTGCGAAGATAACGGGTATAACACTAATCAAAATTTTCTGTAAAAGAGTAAACTCAACCACCGATAACGTCCTGTCCATTCATATAAGGTCGTAATGCTTTGGGGATATGAATACGGCCTTGTTCGTCTTGGTGGTTTTCCATCACAGCCAAAAGTGTTCGTCCAACAGCCAAGCCAGAGCCATTGATAGTGTGTACTAACTCCGGCTTGTTTGTTTCTGGGTTGCGCCAGCGCGCTTGCAGGCGACGTGCTTGGAAGTCTTGGAAGTTACTGCATGATGAAATTTCACGGTAGGTCTTCTGGCTTGGTAGCCACACTTCTAAATCATAGGTTTTGCTAGAGGAGAAGCCTAAATCACCCATGCACAGAATTACCTTACGATAGGGTAATTCCAATTTTTGCAATATGGTTTCGGCATGTCCGGTTAACGCTTCAAGTGTTGCATCGGAATCTTCGGGTCGAACAATCTGTACTAACTCCACTTTTTCAAATTGATGTTGGCGGATTAAGCCCCGCACATCGCGGCCATATGAACCTGCTTCACTACGAAAACATGGCGTGTGAGCAACAAATTTTAGTGGTAACTGTTTGTCTGTAGAAATAGTATCACGCACGATATTCGTCACTGGCACTTCAGCCGTTGGGATCAAATATAAATCTGTATCTTTAATTGCAAACAAATCTTCAGCAAATTTAGGCAGTTGCCCTGTGCCGCGTAATGAATCGCTGTTTACTAAGTAAGGCACATACGTTTCTGTATAGCCATGTTCCTCTGTGTGCATGTCTAGCATAAACTGCATTAACGCACGATGCAGTTTAGCCAATGGACCTTGCAAAGTAACAAAGCGTGCCTGACTGATTTTAGCAGCGGTTTCGAAGTCCATCCCACCGTTAAGGCCTTCGCCTAAATCAACATGATCTTTAGGTTCAAAATCAAAGGTTTTTGGCTCACCCCACCGTGAAATCTCTACATTGTCATCTTCACTTTTACCTGCTGGTACATCGTCTTGAGGAATATTCGGTAATTCCATTGCCACATCAGTGAGTTTTTGTAAGACCTCGGCCAAACGTGTTTCAGCCGTTTTATGCTTTGCGCCCAAGTCTTCAATTTCAGCTAACAAAGGAGCAATATCTTCACCTGCCGCTTTGGCTTTGCCGATCATTTTAGAGCGGCTGTTACGCTCTGTTTGCAGGCTCTGTGCATCAGCTTGAGCTTGTTTGCGTTCTTGTTCTAAAGATTCAAGCAAAGCTAAATCTAATATGTAACCGCGACGCGCTAATTGCTGCGCTGCTTTTTCAGGTTCATTGCGTAATAATTTTGGGTCTAACATTTTAAATTCCAGATTGTGCTGGCCAGCTGACAATATGATCAACTTCCACTTTTGTTTGTACTTGCCTGAGAACATCTTTAATGATGTCTACAGGGCCAAAAAATTCTATAACGACGGGCAAATCTAACGATAGACTCATTAACGATGATGTTTTTAGCTGCCTATCTTTGCCAAAACCTTCAATAGCCCTAAACACAGAAACACCTTGCACTCGACCATCGTCATGTAGCCAGGTGACGATTCGTTCAAAATAATCTTTGCCTTCAGAAAGGTATATCCGAACCACTGTTATTTGCTGCGTCATAGCTGTCTCCCTATTACCAAACCAAGCCACGTTGCCGCAAGACATAAGGCAACACTCAAAAATATATTAAGTGCAGCACGGCTTAATTCACCTGACTCTAATAAGCTCAGTGTTTCGATAGAGAAGGTTGAAAAAGTAGTGAATGCACCCAAAAAACCGATGATAATAACACTGCGCCACTCAGCGGATAATACGCCTCGTTCAACGATTAAAATAAAGATGATACCCATTGCAAATGAACCCAACACATTTACGGCCAGCGTTCCATAAGGAAAGTCTCGGCCAAATATGCGATAGATATTGGAGGACATCAAAAAGCGCAAAACAGCACCTAAAGCACCACCACCAGCAATAGCTAATAACTGTTGCACTCTATTTTCTCAATCAAAGTAAACGCATAGTTTACCTTATTACGCGCCTTTGCTAAATAATTAAGATTTGATACCAATTTGAGGGTTAACAAGACCACTCGTAAAAAGGAATTAATGGAGATGGGCGATAAGAATAATACCACTGGCAAAAACAAACCAAGAAATAACAGCGACCACAGCCAAAGGAACATATCTTTCATTTAAGACAGAGATGTAATAACTAACCACAACCGGTAATTGGACTAAAAAAGTGATGATGGCAATGCTAAGACCAATTCGCTTAAACAATGTGAAATATGGCGCGATATAAGATAGAGGCACATAGAGATCTTTAAACCCAACGAAGATCAAATAGAGCAGCGTAATCGCTATAAATGAATAGATAAATGTTTTAGCCGCACCGTTAAACCAAATTTTATTTTGATTCATTCTTAACCCTCCTGTTCACGATCTTGCGCTCGAACAAGTGATGCACGTACAATCATTCGGTCAAGATACTGTTCAATATTATCATGGCGCAAAGAAATTGCTCGCTTTCCACCTTGAGCCGCCCACTTCAAAATGCTGGCAGTTATCAAGTCGGCACAGGTGAAGTTATCACCGACTAAATATTTACGGTTCCCAAGACGCACGCTAAACACATCCAACGCTTTTTCAAACTCATACGTTGCGGTTGTGATCATATCTCGAATTCTAAACTCTTTAGGTAAAGCAAAGCGATGTTTTGCCAGGCTCCAAAGAGCCTGTTCTAGCTCAGTCATTGCAAAATAACAACATTGATTATAAAGGGCACGATTTGATGTTTGATAAGCGGGAACAAGATTAGACTTAGGAAATAAATCGCCAATGTAATTACAGATGGCGGCTGATTCGGTCAAGACAAGATCACCATGAACCAAAGTCGGAACCTTACCGCCAGGATTCAGCTTCAGATAGGGTGCTTGTCTTGCCTCACCTTGTCCGAGCTCGACCGCAATAAATTCATATTCGGCTCCCGCTTCTTCTAATGCCCAAAGCACTCTTGTGCTGCGTGTGCCTGATTTACCGTAAATTTTAATCATAATTTCACTTAGCATATAGCAGTAAAGAGGAGGCGCCCGTCTAAAATCAACAGGCTACCTCCCTGATTATTCAAAAAATCACCGACGAAATAAAATTGCGTAACGAAGGTGAACCGTTTTATGTTATCTAAATTTACCTTTTAATAAGTACCTAGTCATTGATAATTATTAGGTATTTCCTCCATCTCTTACCGCAACGAACTCTACCGCCTATTCGCAAGGGAACAGCCTTAAGGTTAAATGGCACACCAGACATATTTCCATTGCGTAAAGCAGTATTTATAGTATTAATGTTTATAGTTAAAGTGCATCCGGCGATAGTAAAGTGGTCTGTATTTTCGCTCATTCGAGACTTTCTAACTCGAATAAGTTGAGGGTTTAGAAAAAGTTGTTCTCGCGTTTGAGTTGCGTGACCTGTTCGAATGTCAATAAATTCGATATTGACACGATCGCCCCACTCACAAGGGCAATCTAAATCTGTAGGTGTTGCTGTGATCACTACTGCACTGTTACTTTGTCTTACATTTAATCCAAATACCTCGCTGCGTTTTCTGAAAGCAAGACCATTTATTTCTGATATTTCACAGTCACTGCAGTCGTGTACTTTAACTTTCCGATCATTAGATTTGATTTTTTTCTGTTTCATGTCCCTACT
>JBJPGE010000077.1:0-8161 GCA_048595465.1 Methylophagaceae bacterium
GTGTTGCTGGGGATTTCTACTTTAAATGTGATTGGGATGACGGGCGCAGTTTATCAAATGGTGGCGCATGGTTTGGTCGCTGGCATTACCTTTATGTTAATCGGCTTGCTTTACGAACGCACACACACCAAAGATATTAATGATTATGGCTCGTTGATTGGTGTTACACCTCGGCTGGCTTTTTTCACTATCTTAGCTTTAATTGCTGGGGTTGGTTTACCGGGTACGGCAGGTTTTGTTGCAGAATTACACGTGATGATAGGAGGCTTTCAACATTGGAGTTGGATTATGCTAATCCTATCATTCGGTATTATTGTGAGTGCTGCCTATAACATGAGAACGGTTAAGCGTTTGTTTACAGGACCTACCAAAAAAAGTATGCAGGGTATTCCTGATTTAAGACCAACAGAATTAATAGCGGCTTCGGTATTGATGATGGGTATTTTGCTTTTGGGAATTTATCCTAGCTTGGTTTTAGATGTGATTTCACCTGCGGTAAATGATTTTATTCTACAAATTACTTTGGCTACCGATGTTGCGTCTGTAGATGCGCCTGCCAATGTACCTGTTAATGCTCTAATAGTAAGCGGAGGTATTGATAATTAGTTATGACTACTGATGATGTGAAACAATCAAGTAATCCTTTGCACGAGGAGCTACTCAAAGCCGTTGAGCATTTTGCGCACGTGTTACCTGCGCAAGCGACGATTCGTGATTTTGTGCATCACAATACCTTGCACGGTTTTGAGCATCTTAAATTTCAGGATGCATTAAAAGCATCGAATGAGCTAACGGGTGCTTATGGTTATTGGCCACAAGAGAAGTTTCGTGAGTGTTATCTTAAAGGGCGCATAAATGACTCGGATATTCATACCGTTTTAGAAAAAGATGCAGAGTTAACGGCCGATAAAAAACTATTTGAAGTGGGTGGAGAGGAAAATAGGCGTGATGTGTTGTGCCGAGATATTTATCGAATAGCATCGCTTTTCCCTTTGAAAAAAATTACCAGTTGCCAATTGAAATGGCAAGCTGATGAAGCGCACGCGTTTGAGAGCTTTCAAAAAGATATTCCTCAAAATAGCCGCGAACAGCTTTTAGCTTTGGCAAAAGCGAATGGCGAAAGTATTGATCAAAGTACTGACAAAAACGAGCAAGAAGCTATTAAGAACTTGTGGTCGGCTTGTGTTGAGGTGTTAGGTCTAGACCCTGTTTTGCTACACCCAGAAGCTTTAACGAATTTAGATACTGAACTATCAGAAAAAATAGGTGCTAATTTATCAGAGGATGAAGAGCAACCTGATATTGAATTGCTTCTTAAAAAGCGATCATGGGATCAGGTCGATAAGTTATTAGAAAAGGTAGGCAGTGATTTAACCTTGCGAGGTTTCTTAAAGCACCTAACAGGCATTGATATTCAGGATGAAATAACGCCTTATCTTCATCCGTATTTATCCAGTTGGTTAGATGAAGGCTTTGCACAGTGGCACGCTAATCCTGAGCAAGAAAAAGGTTTCTATCAAAGTTGGAAAGCGAGTGCAGTTGTTGATGAAGCTGGGTTATTAAATAATATCCCTGATTGGAAAGAGCATATAGATTCTTTGCCCAATAGTGCAATTGATACAGTGGTTGCGGAGTTACAGCGTATTGATATCCCCAAAAGTAAATGGGGTGCTTATATTACGAGACTGGCTTTGGACTTGCCGGGTTGGTCGGGGATGTTTTATTGGCGACATGATAATCCACAATACAAAACGCCTCTTCAACAACAGCAAAGACAACAAAAACAAACCGAATCAGAGCCCGTAGATATAATGGATTATCTGGCAGTGCGTTTGGTGCTAGAGCATTTATACGCACGTAAGCTTTGCCGTAAACTTTGGTTGGTAGAAGCTAGTTTTACCACGATACGAGGCTATCTACATCGTCAGTATACCGAGGCTTATGTTAGATACACTTTGTACAATCAGCATTTGCCTGAGTATTTAATGAACCACTCGCGTCAGTTAGTTGATGAAATTGCTGAGCGTGATTCTTTACAGATGCATTTGCAGATACAACAAGCGCATAGCAGCGAATGGCAATTGCTCGCGCATATGATTTTAACTTGGCAGCAAAGCCCATCGGCAGATAGTTCGCTTAATGCCACTGATAAATCACACCGTGGCGCATTTTTGCATCACGATGGTTGGAAGTTATTTAGATTGGCACAACACCTCGGTATAAGCGCAAGCGATGTTGCTAAGCTCGATGAAATACAATTAGATACTATTTTTGATTGTATCGAAGCGATGAATAAAGAGAGGTCTGGATTCACTTTATTGCAAGCTTACGAGCTTCATTATCGAGATGTCATATTTTCTGCCGTGACTCAAAACCAAGGTAGAGGCACTTGGGCATCGCGTGAAACTGATCGACCAGAAGCGCAGATTATTTTTTGTATGGATGATCGTGAAGAAGGTTTCCGCCGTCATTTAGAACACTTAAACCCTCGCATAGAAACTTTAGGCGCAGCCGCTTTCTTCGGCGTAGTAATGAATTGGAAAGGACTGGATGATGAAGAATCAGTAGTACTTTGCCCTGTGGTTGTAACGCCTGTTCATGAAGTACAAGAAGTTGCTGACAGCGCACATAGTGAGTCGGCTAAAAAACATCAGAAAAGAACTAAAGCACGTAGTCGTTTACGTGATTTTATTCATCAAGATTCTCATCGTAGTTTGATTACAACTTCACTTTTAACGGCATTGTATATGCCTGTCACGTTGGCTATTTTGCTAGGTAAGACGTTTGCTCCTCTTGGGTGGAATAAATTAGCAACGGGCTTAAAAGAATCATTTGATACATCTTCGGTTACGCGTATTACAACAACGTCACCATCTGTTATAGAGGATAGAAGCCCTGATAATAGGCAGGTAGGCTATTTAATAGAAGAGCAAACCAATATTGTAGAAAGTTTTCTACAAAACAATGGTTTGTTAAAAGGCTTAGCACCGTTAATTGTGATGATGGGACATTACTCACGAAATCAAAATAACCCTCATGCGGCAGCTTATGGTTGTGGTGCGTGTGGCGGAAAGTTTAGTGGACCAAATGGACGTGTGTTTGCGGCAATGGCAAATCACCCCGAGGTGCGTGTAGCACTGGCTAAGCGTGGCCTAGAGATACCTGAGGATACATGGTTCATCGGTGCTGAACACGACACTTGTAACGAGAATATTTTGTGGACGGATACGGATATTATTCCGACAAGTTTACAAACACAATTTGAAAAACTAAAGACAGATATGGATTCTGTTTGTCAGTTTTCAGCCCATGAACGCTGTCGAAAACTAGCTTCTGCACCAAAACAACCAACAAAGGATAGCGCAAGCAAACACATTGCAGGTCGAGCAGTTGATTTCTCGCAGGCTCGTCCTGAATTGGGTCATGCCACTATTGCTGTAGGTTTTGTCGGGCGACGTTATTTATCGCAAGGCTTGTTTATGGACAGGCGCTGTTTTTTGATTTCTTATGATTCTAATGTTGATCCTGAAGGCGCATTTTTAGAACGGATTTTATTGAGCGCTGGTCCTGTTGGAGCAGGCATTAATCTGGAGTATTACTTCTCCAGCGTAAATAATGATAAGTATGGTTGTGGCTCAAAAATAGTACATAACTTATCAGGATTATTTGGTGTAATGGAAGGTGGTTCGGGAGATTTGCGTACAGGATTGCCCAGACAAATGATCGAAATTCATGAGCCAATGCGTTTGCAACTTATGGTAGAAGCCAGTACAGATACATTAACTGAAATCTATAAAAGACAGCCATCAATTCAAGAGTTAGTGGGTAATGGCTGGTTGTTACTCTCTGCTAAAGATCCTGACTCAGCAGAAATTCATACATTTAATCCAGATGTCGGCTGGGAGCTTTGGGAAGATAATGGTGAAACCCTACCAACAGTGAAAAACTCACAAGCTTGGTATCAAGGACATTATGATCATTTGTCTCCTGCATTGATCGAGGCTAGCCATGTTTGAGACTGAGATGATTGATTTACTGATAAAGGTCGTACTGGCACTGATTCCATCATTGCCTTTATTGGCAGCATTGCTGATTTCAATTGGTTTTATCTTCTCATGGAATAGAGGTGAGGCTGGAGAAAAGCTAACTTCATGGCTTGCTCTAGGTTCGATTAGCTTGTCTTTTATTTTGGTTTTAGGTTTAGGTGTTTATACGCTTTTAACAGGTTTTCCATCAGAGACAATTAAATTAGGAGAGTGGTTATCATCAGGCGAGTATCATATCGATATTAGTTTTCTACTCGATTATAAAAGCCTGATTATGGCAACTTTGGTGGGTTTGATCATACTAATTGTTACACGCTTCTCGATCAATTATTTACACCGTGAAGAAGGCTTTCAACGATTCTTTATGATGTTATCGGTCTTTAGCGCAGCAATGTTTATTATTATATTGTCGGGCAATGCACTGTTCACTTTTATAGGCTGGGAGCTAGCAGGCGTTAGCTCATATTTGCTGATTGCTTATTCTTGGCATCGTGATGTTGCTACAAACAATGCAACACGAGCTTTTATTACCAACCGTGTTGGCGATGCAGGGTTTTTAATGGCAATCGTATTTTCTTTATTTTGGTTAGGTGGTTTAGATTGGATTTCAATTTCCTATGCCGTCACTTCTAAAGTGCATATTGGTATTATCTTATTTGGTTTTATGATTGCTGCTTTTGCTAAGTCGGCACAGTTTCCATTTTCTGCTTGGATTACACGCGCTTTAGAAGGTCCAACCCCTTCGAGTGCAGTATTTTATGGTTCGATAATGATACACGCTGGTGTGTATTTGTTGCTACGTTTAGAGCCTTTATTGGTTCAAGTACCTTCGTTAATGATCTTCATTATTCTAATTGGATCAATAACAGTTGCTTACGCTTATATTGTTGGTTTAGTACAAACAGATGTTAAGTCATCCTTTATGTTTTCAACCTTATCTCAGGTTGGCTTGATGATGATCTGGGTTGGAATGGGATGGTTTGAACTAGCTTTGGCACATATCGTTGTTCATGCTATTTGGCGAACCTATCAATTTCTTCATGCACCTTCATTTATGCAACAGGTTGGCAGTCCTGCAAAGCCTGTGCCTCACTGGTTGAGTAAAAACACAAGGCTTTATACAGCAGCTATACAGCGTTTCTGGCTTGATGGTATTGCTGATTGGTTGTTTACTAAACCAACGCGAAAAATTGCTAGTGATGTTCAAATATTTGATGAACAAGTCGTGGATAGGATTACAGGAATCCCCTCACATTCAAATATGATCTCTAGAAGTTCACATTTGGAAGCAAAACAAACAGGTTCGTTCACTGTTAAAAATGAAGTGGGACTAGGGCGTGGATTATTTGGTAAAACATTGGAGTTCTTAGCTGATATTTCACAGTTTATTGAAGAGCGCTTTATTCTAAAAGGCAGTGGCGAAGGGCTAATGAATGGAATGAATTATATCGGCAAATATTTAGAGTTGGTCGATAGGCTTCTTTCTCATCCACGTTATGTGTTGATCTTAATTATGGCAACCTTTGTGGTCGTGCTTTAAATGCAGTTTACAGAAATCCAATCCTCATTTCCTATTCTGGAAGCGTTGCAACTATTACCTTTAGTCGCGGCATTACTTCTGTGGAAAATCCGAAATACGCCTGCTGCTGTGTTAGCTGTTTTAGTTGCAGCTGCAGAAATGATTTTAGCTATTATTTTATACAGACAGTTTGATACTGATGTGAGTTCGGTAGAGTTTGTAACGATGCAATTCGCCAATAAAACGAGTTTGTTAGGTTTGCCTTATCATGCAGCAGTTGATGGTATTAGTATTTTATTTGTACTGATGACTGCTTTACTCAGTTTGTTATCTGTTTTATTTGTGATTTTTAGGGGATTACATCGTACAGGCGTGCTGGCAATCATGGCTTTGATTCAAGCCACATTGATGAGTCAGTTTGTAACTGTTGATTTACTGTGGTTTGTCATGATGTCTATCATCGAGATCATTTCAGTTGGTTACTTACTTTATCGCTGGGCAACCTTTGTTGACCCTGAACCGATGATTTACAGTTACACCAAGTTTATGGCAATCAGCATCATTCTTATGCTTGTTGGTACTTTTATGTTGGGTTGGAATTATTCTGACTACCAATTAAACAGTACAGGAATAGGGCATTGGTCGTTTGATTTATATGATCTTTCTGGTACACCTGTTGAACCTGCAATAGCGACCTTTGTTTTCTTCACGTTGTTTTATGGCTTTGGTATTCGCATCCCTTTATTTCCTCTTCATGGCTGGCTACCAATTACCATGCAACACGGAAATATCTCAGTTGCGCCTGTATTGTTACTAGGCTTAAAAGTTGGAATATTTGCCTTACTACGTTTTGTCTTTCCAATCTTGCCAGAAACGGTAACTGAGTGGCATGAAATGGTGATTGTATTTGCCATGTTTGGAATCTTCTATGCGGCTGTTTTAGCGATGCGCCAAAATAATCTACGTCGCTTAATGGCTTATGGTGTGATTAGTCATACAGGTGTTTTAACCATTGGGCTGTTTACGCTAAGCCGAACAGGTTTTGAAGGTAGCATTATGCTGGCAATCAACTTTGGCTTGGCAATCTCAGGGTTAATGTTTATGACAGGCTTGGTTTGGCAGCGCACCAATACGGCTGTTATGGCACGTCTAGGAGGGATGTTTGAATATCTACCCATGGTAGGAATTGCATTTCTAATAGCAGGTTTAGCCGTAGTGGGAATGCCGGGAACTCCAGGTTTTGATGCAGTACATTTTGTGCTTGAAGCCTCTATTGCGGAATTTGGAGCATTAATCACCATTGCTGCAGCATTAGGCAATGTAACGGCTGCTGGATTTTTATTATTTGCTTTTCAAAAAGCATTTTTGAGTGAACCACAATGTGATACCTCTCGCTGGGATAAATCACCTGCAAAACTTACAGAATGGATAATGAGCGTTACAGTAATTGTTGTGATAATGGGAATGGGGTTTTTCTCAGAGTTGTGGCTAGATTTGTTTGATCATGCTTTGGATGGTTTAAGTACTCTGTTTGGAAATAGAGGAGGGCATGGCCAATGACAACGTCGACAACTTCTCTACAGCAACTAGCATTACACTTCTCTGATTTTCCATGGTTGAGTACTTTGCTCCTCACTTTATTTTTTGGGGCTGGCCTTTCATTATTAGCGCCTGCTCAAAAAGTCCGTTGGGTAGCTTTGGCTGTAAATTTAGTGACCTTGATTATTGCAATTATCATCACCATCGGCTTTGATAGTCAGTTATCAGGCTTTCAGTATGTTGAAAAATATGAGTGGATTAGTACGCTTAATATAAATTTCTTCTTAGGTGTTGATGGGATTTCTGTTCTATTTTTGCCTGCCACCGTACTATTATTCACTGCAGTAACACTGTCATCTTGGAATAGCATACAAATTCAAAGGCGTGCATATTTTGCATTGATGCTGATACTCGAGTTTTCAATTCTGGGTGTTTTTATTGCATTGGATACCATTAACTTTATTTTATTTTGGGAGATGACATTAATCCCATTATATTTCTTATTAAGTTTATGGGGTGTAGGTGCAAACCGTCGTTATGCGGGAATGAAATACGTTCTGTTTATGATGACAGGTGGGCTTCCTTTGATATTTGCTTTTGTTTTATTAGCTATTCAAGCTGATGGTTCCACCATTTTTGAATACACAGAACTCATAAAGACATCAAAAGATAATCCTTATCAGACAGCAATATTCTTTTTATTGTTATTTGGATTTGGCGTCAAAACACCACTATTTCCAATGCATACATGGCTACCTGTTATTGCCCAAGAAGGACATCCTGGGACGATTGCTACTATCGTAGGCTTAAAGCTAGGTGCTTATGGTTTATTACGCTTTGCAATACCTATGGCACCTGATGCTGCAATGAATTATCAATGGTTACTTATTGCGCTAGGTATTATTGGCGTGATATACGGTGCTGTAGCAGCACTAAGTCAAACTAACATTAGAAGAATGTTGGCATTTTCTAGCATTAGTCATATTGGAATGGTAGTGCTTGGTATTGCTACTTTTAGTGTTCAAGGTGTTCAGGGAGCAGTATTTCAGCTATTAAA
>JBJPGE010000078.1:0-7775 GCA_048595465.1 Methylophagaceae bacterium
GTAATTTGTGTGTTTACACGCAAATTAACCAAATCATGTCCTTTATACTTTTCTGTATTAGAAGGGTCCAAAAAGTAATTACCAATATGGCTCCACTCTAACTCAGCACGACTATCTGTTCTGAAGTTCCAACCTAATCGCACATTTGCAATGTTTTTAGGTGCCGTGTCAATTTCATCACCACTTGAAATCTCTTGAGAAGCTAGGCTTGATTTAGCTTCATGGTCTGAATCATACGTATGAAGTGCATGGGTATAATTCACTGCAATATCAAACTGCTCACCCAAAGGCATAGCAAGCGACACTTCAATACCACGATGTTTTGTCTCAGCATCTGTCACACTGTTACCAAATGAATCACGGAAAAAGAAGTTCTTTTTCTTCATATAGTAAGCAGCCACATCATACGTTAAACCGACTGAGTCAAAGGTGCCTCTCGTACCAATTTCCAAACTATTGGCTCTTTCAGAATCTGTTTCGCCAATGGTTTGATCTCTCTGAATACGATATAAATCCGTCGTTTGAGGTGCTCGATGTCCACGAGACAAATTCGTGTAAATACTATGTGATTCTGCTACACGATAAACTAAACCTAATTTAGGGTTCCAATCATTGAATATGTCACCACGGTCAGCAGGACGTTGATACAAACACTCTGTACCAGCAAAACATGGGCTACCATCAGCTAACCCCTTTCCATCTGCCACATTATTATTATAATCATAATTTGTGTGATCAAAACGTAAGCCTGTTGTAGCACGTAAGTTTTCTGCTAATTGCCATTCTGCATGAATATAAGGAGACAAAGTAAGCACTTCAACATCATAGTCATAATGAACCCCTTGTTGTCTATGTTTTCCAAAGAAGCTATAACTGGCTCGTTCTTGCGTTTCTTTCAAATGACCATCGGTATACTCAGCATCGAAACCTACAATTACCTTATGATCACCTTCTAAATCCATATAGTATGCTGTTTGCACACCAATGCTGTCATGACCGTTTTCTTCAATCGCTTTTGACGGCAAATAATGTTGGCGGAATTCCATCTCATTACTACGTAGGTAAGGCGTAATACTAAATGTATTACCATTATCCATTTCATGATCCCAGCGCGTTGATAAACGAACAGACCACCAATCACGATAACCATCTGGGTTTTCATTACTTTCAATTACACGCTGACCACGCTTATATAGTTCATCATCTGTTTCACTAGTGATAAAACCAGCCGTTTCTTGATTCAAATTGAATGCTGAAAATACAGTTTTAAAACTATCGCCATTTTCTGCTGAATAATCAT
Source organism: Methylophagaceae bacterium (assembly GCA_048595465.1). GTDB lineage: Bacteria > Pseudomonadota > Gammaproteobacteria > Nitrosococcales > Methylophagaceae. The sequence goes on from JBJPGE010000078.1 coordinate 1,301, forward strand.
GTCTCGCTGTTAGTTTTTGCTGATCTAGCCCAGTCTCATCGCGCCAGCCATGTTCCGTTACGCCACTAAAACTAAAGCGATAGGCATGAGCACCAACAGTGTCACTCACTGATCCTCTCAGTTTATAGGTATCATCCGAACCTGCCGTAATATCAAACTTACGCTCTAGTTCAGTTGAAGGGTCACGTGATAACACGTTAAATAATCCATGTACTGCATTTGAACCGTATAAAGCACTACCTGGGCCACGGACAACCTCAATGCTACCTGCTTGCTCAAAATGAGCGACTGATAAGCCTTGGTTATTACCAAAAGAAGCCGCGCGTAATGGAATACCATCTTCCATAAACAAAAATGCGCCTCCCGCTCCAGGGCCAGTTAACACTGGAGAACGAAGGGCAACAGTCATTTCAACACCACTACCACGCTGTAAATTCACACCCGGAATGCGCAATAATGATTCTGAAATATGATCTGAATTTAATAAATCAATTTCTTCAAGACTGATTTTGCCTGTGTTACCTGCGAGATCTAATATTGATGTTTCAGAACGTGTGCCAGTAACAACAAATTCTCCTAAGTCCAAATCAGTTTCAGCGCTTGCAATTGTTGCCGCTGATGCGCCTGCCAAGGCGATAAGTAACGGCAGTTTTCGTACAGAATACATTTCTAAAATCCTATAAAATATGATGTAACCTGAACTATAATAAAGGTTACTTTGTGAAACAGGTCGCAATTTTCTCACATTATTTCTAAAATCAACATCAGTATTTTCCTTATTTTTGTTGAAAACAGCAGCTACAGCCCCCATTTATGATCTAAATCAACTTATCAAACTTAAAATTGGCATTATGGAATATAAAGATTATTACCAAATCCTCGGTGTATCACGAGATGTATCAAAGGCAGATCTTAAAAAGGCCTATCGTTTACTTGCGCGTAAATATCACCCTGATGTGAGTAAAGAAGCCGATGCTGAAGCTAAATTTAAAGAAGTCGGCGAAGCCTATGAAGTATTAAAAGATAGCGAAAAACGCGCGCAATATGATCAATTTGGCAGTAATTATAAAAACGGTCAGTCATTCACGCCGCCTCCCGGCTGGGGACAAAATGCAGGTGCGGGTGGTCACGGCAACTTTAGTAACTTTTTTGAAAGTATGTTTGGTGGCGGAGCAACAGGTGCAGGAATGGGCGGTGGAGGTGGTAGAGACAATTTTTATGCGCCCGGTGAAGACGTAAACGCTAAAATAACCATTACGCTTGAAGATGCTTTTAATGGCGCTAAAAAAACAATTCGCAGACCCAGTGGCTCAACTGAAACAGGCACGCTAAATGTCAAAGTTCCTGCGGGTATTTCATCTGGCAAAAAGATCCGCCTTTCAGGTCAAGGAAAAGCGGGCATGGGAGGAAAGCCCGGCGATCTATACTTAGAAATAGCCATTGCCCCACATTCGCATTATCGCCTTGAAGACAATAATATTTTGTTAGACTTGCCTCTCACACCATGGGAAGCAGCGTTAGGTGCAAAAGTAACGGTGCCCACGCTAGCAGGTAAAATTAACCTAACTATTCCTGCCGGCGCTAAAAGTGGACAAAAAATGCGTTTGAAAGGGCGAGGTCTACCAGGTAAAGAGGCAGGCGATCAATTTGTAGTTTTACAAATTATGAATCCCCCTTCTGATAATAAAGAAGCAAAGAAACTCTTTCTACAAATGGCAGAAGAGCTTAGTTTTAACCCAAGAGAAAATTTAGAAGCGGCATTATAAATAAGGACAAATAATGACAACATTCAAATCGGCCATATTGTGGCTTGCAGGTCTTAGCCTTGTTATACAAGTTGCAAGTGCAGCTTTGCCTTTTAGCTGGTTTGGTGATGAGAATGAAATGCCATCGCTCGCACCGATGTTGGAGCTATCCAAACCCGCCGTTGTAAATATTTCCACTAAAAGCTATATCCGTGTTCAAGATAATCCACTATTGAACGATCCTTTCTTTCGTCGTTTTTTTAATATTCCAGAACAACAAGCTCAACAACGCACTAAACAAAGCCTAGGCAGCGGTGTTATTTATGATGCTAAAGAAGGCTTGGTACTAACAAATAATCATGTTATTCATCGTGCCGATGAAATTACCGTATCACTCACCGATGGCCGTAGTTTCCAAGCAGAATTAGTAGGAACCGACCCTGCAACCGATGTTGCATTAATCAAAATTCCCGCGGTTAATCTCACGGCGTTGCCACTTGCTGATTCTGAACAATTACGTGTTGGTGATTTTGTGGTCGCCATCGGCAACCCTTTTGGGCTTGGTCAAACTGTCACCTCAGGTATTGTCAGTGCTTTAGGTCGTAGTGGCTTAGGAATCGAAGGTTATGAAGACTTTATTCAAACCGATGCGTCTATCAACCCCGGAAACTCTGGCGGTGCTTTAGTTAATCTGCGTGGTGAACTAATAGGCATTAATACCGCTATTTTTTCGCCCGGACAACGTGCGGGTAATATTGGAATTGGCTTTGCCATCCCCAGCAATATGGTCAAGCAAATTACTGATCAACTGATCAAGCATGGCGAAGTGAAACGTGCCCATCTTGGTGTGCAAATGCAAGATATCACCCCTGATTTAGCAAAAGCCTTTGATCTGGATTCGGAAAAAGGCGCTGTTGTCACCTCTATTCAGCCCGATTCTGCCGCTGATGAAGCCGGACTTAAGGTCGGCGATATTGTTATTGCTATTGACGATGAAACACTAATAAGCGCCGATAGCTTACGTAATTCCATTGGTTTATTAATGGTTGGCGAGACAATCAAATTAGATATTGTGCGTGATAGCAAAGCACACGTTATCAAAGCGACTGTAAAAGAAATTCAAAAACAAATGGCTGAAAATGCCGTTCATCCAAAATTTGCTGGTGCCACATTTGGTGATATTGAAGAATCATCAGCCTATTTTGGCAAAATTGAAGGGGTATTAATCTATTCAATAAAACCAAATAGTCCAGCAGATCGTGCAGGGCTTCGTAAAGGCGATATTATCACCTCGGTCAACAAACAAATTGTTCGTAATCTGATTGAGTTTAAACCACTGGCTTTCAATGGTGGCAAGCAGTTATTATTAAATCTCACGCGTAATAAACAAGCTATGTTTTTGATTTTGCGTTAATTTACAACCATTCTTAACTTATTGTACTTTTCTAGTTATTCTGGCAGTATTAAATTACAGAAAAGCATGGCGAAATATTTCCTTGTTTGCTCTTTATTGTCGAATTACTAGGAAATATTGTCCCGTTAATAACAAGTTAAACACACAAAGGAATTTTATGTCATTGAATTTAGACTCACTTGGATGGTCTGTTGCAGAGGGTGCAACAGATGAGTATGACTTTCAAGTTCGCTTTCGGAGATTTGTAGAAAAACCTCCAACAACAGAGTACAACCAAAGGCTTAATATATTTTGGACGATGAAAGATCCTCTTGATACTGGTTTTGCAAATAAGTCCGAACTGGACAAATTACATGATTTTGAAAATAGACTTATCGACGCAGTGGAAAATGATGAGTTTTCAATAATGACCATGGTGCTTACTGGTAGAGGTGAAAGAGAATTTGTATTCTATACTTCCGACCCGCAAAAGTTTTTGGAACGATTAACTAATATGCCACAAGAACAAGAACCGTATCCATTAGAAATACAATGTAATGAAGATCCAGAGTGGGAATATTACTATGATGAAATTGGCACCATTAAGAATGTTTAACAAACAGGTCAAGTGCGCTCCAGCCCCTTACCTAGATCGTTACATGTCTTTGGAGAGTTAAATGCAAAATCCGGGAGAGGAAGTTGCAGGGGAATATCTTAAAATAATCCTCGGCTGTGATTTCGTAGAATATAATTTATACACGCCTGATGTTCAAGGTGAAATTGATGTCGTAGGAATAAATGCCAAAAAAAATATTGTCTATATTTGTGAGGTGGCCACACATTTAATTACAGGGCTTCAATATGTAAAAAATAAACAGCCTGACAATGTTAATCGCTTCCTTAAAAAATTCAGGAAGAATATTGAGTATGCCAATAAGTATTTCTCTGACTATGAAAAACACTTTATGCTATGGGCCCCAATAGTTAAAAACGCTGGGCCAAAAGCTAAAAACAATCAGCTAAATGACATTGCAGAAATTCAAAGTATTATCAAGACTGAGTTTGGTGTTTACATCGAGCCGGTTATAAATAACGAATATGCCAAGTGCTTAAGTAAGCTTCGTGAATATGCTGCAAAAGAAACTAAAGAGCTAAAGTCGCCAATATTGAGGCTTATGCAAATTGAAGAGAAACTTGCTAAGCATGTATCACGTCTCAATATGTAACCAGTTTATCAAAGATTGCCCACGGTAAAGCTGTGGGCTGAACGCGCAAAAGCCGCCAGCCCTTTATAAAAGCATTACCACTTACCAATCACATTAAAGAACACGCCTCGGCTATCATAATCTAAGTCGGTTAGATCGTCTGAGAAGTCAGTGAAGTTATAACCTACACCCGCTTTAACATGATCGCCTAGGTGTCGGTACACTGCTAATAACATTCCAGCTCTGCGATCTTCTGCTTCGCGGATATCTAGTATACGACCTTCAATTAAAGCATCCCAATGTTTAACTACATGCCAATCTAGGCGTAATACACCTAATTGTGCAGTGCTATCAAACCAGTCACCATCACCACGGCCAGCACGTAGCTCGCCTTTACGAATAGCGTATTTAGCACCTAGTGACCAGCGTGTTGATAAGTCATAAATACCATCAATCGCAAACACATGACTACGTTGTTCAAATTCATTTTGCGAACCGCTGGCTGTAAATTGATTTGCCGGTGATTGGTCCATTAAGAATTTATATTCTAATAACATATTAAATTTGTCATTATTCACTGGGCGATAAGCATAGCCCATAATAGCTTCAACAAAGTTGGCATCGAGGAAACTACCACCGTCGCTATCACTGAATGCTAAATCTAACGCCGCACGTACACGCCAATCAGGTGTCATTTGATAAGTTAAGTGATTACGTGCGTAGACATGATCACGTACATCATCATCAAGCTCATCACGACGAAGCTCTAAACTACCGCCATATTTTATGGCATCTTTTGCATAGTTAACGGCCAGCGTTGCTGCACGTCGTTTAATCTCGCTATTATTATCTCTTTCTAATTCACCAATCTCGATGCCTAAACCGAATTTCCACGATTCATTTGGTGTTAAATCGATACCATAAGCATGCGTTAAACCGTCACCATTATCACCGTGCAGATATTGTTCTTCACCATAGACACTGACCCAATCAGAGTAGCGAGTTCGTGCACCTGACACTAATTTACCTTGGCGATTACCAATGCCTGTGTTGGCATTGTCTGGATCAAGCGCATAGTTTAAATACGTCGTTGTGCGATCTGACAAACGATAATCTGCACCAATCAAGGCGCCAAAACCACCACTGCCTGATGAAATTTCACCATTCATTCCAAGGCGATCATTAATACGGAAATTTCCACCCAAACCACCACGATTATTTCTATGACGGTCATCACTATGATGAAGCGTGCCTTGAACAAACCCGTACATGCCCCAGTCCGCGTCACTTGTATAATCAGCTTGTAGTGCTAAGTCGGTTCGGTCACCTACATTATCGGTAGTAACTCCCGTGTCATCTTCACGTTTATCACCTCGCAAGCCGGCACTCAATGTCCATACATCACTTAATTTATGACGGTAATCAATCTCTGCAATTTCAGTATCAAAGCCACCATCTTGATGCGTGATATCAAGTTTGAAATCTAAACTATCATTTTCAGTTAAAGGTAATGTCAAACCCGCACCAAACTGTTTAGTATCATAGGTTGTTAATTGACCCGGCGCTGAAAAGCCATCATCACGATTACGTGCATAGAAATGTCCGTTACCATCCGTTTCAAAGCCTAAATCCGTTAATCTAAAGCCACTTTCTATTTGATAAGCATTCGCCGAATGATCATTGTCTGTTGGATTCAATGCCGTCGGAGCAAAGGTAAACCCACCATCAAATGAACCATTTGATGTTACACCTGGGCCTTCTGTTCTAGCCGCTTCTAATCGCAAATAGGTCTCTGGTGTTTTACGGAATAAAACATCTAAACCACCTAAATTTTTATCTTGCGATGCTTCTTGTTGGTGTGAACCCGTAATGCCAAGGCGCACAGAATCGTTCACCCAATGTGTTGCTCGACCACCGACTGCTAAATCTCTGATCCGCTCTAAACTGGCAATATATTCATAATCAACCACCAAATAAACGGGGTGACCAATATAACTACCTGCTCGTACTAGTGCACTATCATCTGATGCTGAAGGCAATGGACGTGTTAAGGCAATGCGACCTTGAATCGCGTCTTCTTGATAATCTTGCCCAGCGACTAAGGTGTTCACATTTAGCACAATGCCCGAGTC
>JBJPGE010000079.1:0-7681 GCA_048595465.1 Methylophagaceae bacterium
CCCGATTTAACTTGGCCTAGCAATGCTTTTAGCTTCGTTTCGGCCGCACTATTTTTATCGGCTCCCATGAGGTCTTGTGCTTCGCTTAATACTTTATAGGTTTTTTCAGTTAGCAGATATTCACTGTCCGCCGCCCACACAATATTGGTGCTTAATAGGAATAAGCTTAATAACGTTATTTTTATTAATGCTAATTTCATTATTTCGCCAACTTAAATACAATTTCTTGCGTTGCTTTGCGTTCGATCGGTTTGCCATCCACAACTTGCGGTTTAAATTTCCATTTCAATATTGCTTTGAGTGCCGCTTTATCAAATGTATTTTTAGTTGTGGCACTTACAACAACAGGATCTCTAACTGTTCCTGTTGCTGTAATCGTAAAGGAAACTGTGACCACACCTTCAAGCCCCCGACGCGCAGCACTACGAGGATAGCGTGGTGGAATTCTAACTAAAGGTATAACCTCCCCATCCATAATTGGTGCCGCGGGGACAATAGGCGCCGCCGGAGCAACAGGTTTTGGCCCCGTAGCAAACTCACCAAGATAAGGCCCTCCCGCAATATTAAGTGGCACATCAATTCTGGGCACATCTAATTTCGGTGTAGGTGGTGTTTTAGGTTTTGTTGCCTGTGGTGCGGGTGCTTTAGGCGGAGGTGGTGGTTTTTTAGGCGGAGGTGGCTTTTTAGGAAGCTCACGCTTTTTAGTTTCGGCCTTTTCTTCACGCTTTAAACGTACAAAATCTAATATTTGGATATTTTCTGTTAAATTCCGTTCAACATTTTTTGCCGTGGTCATATTGTGCATCACAGCAAACAAACCAAAGTTCACCATTAACGCCAAAAATAAACCAATCGCTAGACGCATTTTATTGTTTAATCCCGCTCTGCTGCGATTGAAACACTAGCAACACCCGCTAGACGAGCTTGATCCATAACCTCGATCAATAAGCCTGTTTTGGCTTCTTTATCCGCTAAAATAATTACTGAGCCTTCTGGATTTTCAGCATGTAAACGTTCTACATTTGCACGCACTGCACGGCGATCAACTTGGCGTTTATCTATCCACACTTCGCCATTCGGTTTGATTGCAATCAAGATATTAGCTTTTTCTTTTTTCACAGCCGTTTTAGCTGATGGGCGACTGACATCTACACCGGTTTCTTTCACGAATGAGGTAGTCACAATAAAGAATATTAATAAGATAAATACCATATCTATCAATGGCGTCATATTAACTTCAGCAATAGCGCCGCTTTGTCGACGTGAATGTCTTGTTCTCATGTCAGTTAATTTCCTTTAGTCTCGTCGCAATGCATCGCCAATATTCTCTATTGTGCGTGCAACACGTTGCTCAAGCTGTGTACTGAAATACATGCCAGATAAGGCGGTTAATAGGCCGCCCATAGTCGTAATAAGTGCAACTGAAATACCGCCCGCCATACCGCGCGCATTACCTGTACCAAATACGGTTAATACATCAAAGGTTTGGATCATGCCATCTACTGTACCTAATAATCCCAGCATCGGTAATGCAGCAACCAATGTTCTAATGGGCATTAAATATCGTTTTAATGCGGCTGAATTTTGAGCAATCATACCTTGACGAATTTGATGGGCGTACCAACTAGAACGATCTGCCCGTTGCTGCCAAGCATCTATCACTCGTTTCACTTGTTTGGGATGCGTGAAATAGACAAAGATATAGCGCTCAGCAATCATCGCCCACATAATGATCGATGCCATTAAGATCACTATTAGGACCGCGCCGCCATTTTCTAATAGCAGCTGTATGCCGAAAAGATTACTGTTCAGTAGTTCCATGCTTTTCCGCGTTATGGGCTACTAATGCTGAGCTTTCTTCATCTAAAATCTGTACTAGGCGGTTACTTTTGCTCGATATTGCACTGTGTATCAACATGATGGGGATAGCAACGGCCAAACCTAATTCTGTTGTCACCAGTGCTTGAGAGATACCACCGGACATCAATTTAGGATCACCTGTACCAAATAAGGTGATTGACTGGAATGTTTCAATCATTCCTGACACCGTACCTAACAAACCAAGCATGGGTGTAATCGCAGCGATAATAGCCAGCGTCACGATGCCACGTTCAATTTTAGGGATTTCTCGCAAAATTGCTTCGTCTAATTTCAATGATAAGGTTTCAACATCTTGCGAACCTGTTTCACTGTATACCGATAAAATTCGGCCTAAGGGATTCTTTAAACTCACCTCAGTATTTTTTTGTTGCGTCGCGACACCGCGACCAACTACCGTCAGTGAGATAAACCGTAGTAGCGCAATAAATAGACCAATCACACCTAAACCAAGGATGATATAGCCAATCCAACCACCTTGTTGAATGCGTTCTTTCAAGTCTGGTGCTTGGACCAATAATGCCAAAATAGCACCACGTGTTGGATCCACAACCACCGGCATAAGGCCGGAATCGGCTCCCGCATCTTCAAAATCAGTAACAAGTTGACGTAAGCGTTCAACGGGTTGGCGACCTAATTCAACTAAACTACCTGTTTCAGGCAAATAGCGTAAAAAATTACCGTCACTGAAAGCTGTAAATACACCTATTCTTGTTACCTGCTGGTCTTCAACTACACCTTCAGCCGTAATAACCGGTACTGTAAATTGATTAATTTTTCCTGATTCCGTCATTTCTTCTTGAATCATCAGCCAAAAGTCACGCAACTCCTTAATCGTTGGTTGTTGTTTACGCTCAGCCAATGTCGTTAAAAACTCACCTCGACCTGGTTTCTGAGCTGAGGTCATTGAGCTTTCTAATACACTGCGACTATCATTCGCCATTTGGCGCACTGTGCCGAATAACTCTCCCAATGAACCTGATTTTTCTTGTAGTAGTGCTTCTTTTTCAGCCAAGCTTGTTTCTTGAGATTGAAACGCTAAGTTAAGCAATGTTGTTCTGCGTTCTTGTTCTGCTAATTGTGTGTTCGCTTGGGTCAATAACTTTGCTTGCCCGTCTCGTGCGGCAACAAATTCTGCTTCACGCTTTTTATTTTGTTGTTGCTCTAAAATGCTTTCACGTTTGACTTGTTTTAATAGTGCATCTAAATTTTCTGGTTTTTCTGCTGCTTGTAATAATGGCAAAGCAAATAAACTTATCAGTAATGTCGAAATAATAAACTTCATTGTGCCACCTCCGCTACTTGAGTCGGTAACACCAACAAGTCAGGCGGCAGTTGTTTTTTAGCAACCTTTAACCCTTGCTCAATCGCTGATCGATATTTATCATCTAATTGTTGCCATTGATTGTTATTCCAAATCCCTGCTTCAAAGCCATCTAGTGTTAAATAATACAAACTGACACGACCAATACGAAGAAAATCAACTGTGCGAGTGCCCTCACCCATGACTAAATCACCACGATAAGCCTCAATGGTGCGGCCGTATTCTGTCTCAACTTGGTACGCTTCTAAAATGCGGCGGTATTTTTCAGCAATGGTTACATCTGCACGTTCCATCAATGTTTGTAATTGAACAATGCGCTGTTGACGCTCTTCAGGTAAGAAAGGAATATCTAAATCGACAAATTGAACCATCGTTTCAATCATTTTTAACATGAGTGGCACAATGTCTCGCTGGGTATTCTCTATATTAAGTAATTGCTCGTCCATCGAGCTCAGCTCTTTCTTTTGTGATGTTACTAATTTTTCAAGTTGGTCGTTATACGCTCGTAAACTAGCTGTCTGACGTAATGTCTCGCGATACGTTGCGACCATATCCTTTGTTTCATTGGATAAGTTATCAACTTTTTGCTGTGATTTTTGAGCTGCAATATCTGTTTTTACTTGCGTGTCTACCGCATTTTCAAGCGTGCCAGAAATAGAGGTAAGAGGTAAAAACAGGACTGTTACTATTGCTAATGAAAATTGATAGTTCCATTTAATTTTCTGCATTATTGTTTCCATTTTCCTTGAGAAAGTAGCGGTTGGAGTGCCGACTTACGGAACCGTAAGATTAAACTTAAACATGACTATTATCAATAGGAAATATTCTTAAATAAGGAAGAGCTTCACACTATTTTTATTAAACATATAAAGGCAAGCTTATCACCATAAACACGTAATAACCGGAGATAAGCCTTAGCATTACTTATCTATCTAAATGGCAAAAAAAAGGCCAGACATTAAGTCTGGCCTAAACCTTCAATAAAGAAGGAGAGAGAAATAAGTTTAGAAAGCTGAATTTCTATAACTTGTTGCATAGAATACAGAGTACAAACTTATTTTAAATGAGCGACTTATCCCGATAATTCAGGAATTCTTTCCCAACTCTCCCTAATCATTTAACTCGATAGCCCGTGGCTAATGGCAAAACGCATTAATTCTGCGGTCTTGCTGATAGATAACTTACTTTTTATTTGAGTAAGATTATTTGCAACCGTTTTATAGCTAATTCCCAACACACCCGATATTTCAGTCATGCTTTTCCCTTCACCCAGTAAACGCAAAATTTCTAATTCACGTCGTGATAAATCACTTAAAGCACTGGTTCCTGCGCCAATATTTAGCATGGCTAATTGCTGGGCAACATCTGGGCTCAAATATGTTTTTCCTGCTAGTACATCTTCTACTGCTTCAACCAAATGGTCTGCCGCATTATTTTTAGTGATATAGCCTTTTGCACCCGCTTGCATTGCACGAGAAGCAAACACAGGATCTTCGTGCATACTAAACATCAATACTTTGGCATTTTCACGATTTGCTCGAATCCGGCGCAAGACTTCTAAACCGCCGATACCCGGTAAGGTAATATCTAATAACACCATATCTGGATAACTTTCCTGAAAAATACGGTAGCCTTCCTCCCCCGTCTCAGCTTCAATTACTTTAACAGCAGGAATCTGCATAATTAATTGACGACAGCCCGCACGCACAATGGGATGGTCATCGACCACTAAAATGGTTGTTGTTTGTTTCATTCCTTCTCATCCCCTAAAGGTATTAAGACCCGTACTTGCAAACCATGCCCTTCTTCGGTATCAAAGGCAATTCGTCCACCCAATGCCGATACACGTTCTCGCATACCTATTAAACCAAAACCCCTCACTGTATCTGCGTTAAGGCCGACTCCGTTATCCGTTACTGTCACTTTCAATGTTTGGGCATCTAATTTCATTTCTACACGTACGTGGCTGGCTTTTGCATGACGAACACAGTTTGTTGTACATTCTTGAACTATGCGATAAATAGTAACTTGTACGGTGTCAGGTAATTCATGAAAGTCACCGACAAAATTCCATTCCCAATCTATTTCAGGCTGTCGGTCTCGCCAATTACGCAACATATCTCGCAACGCATCAGATAAGCCCAAATCATCTAATGTCATTGGCCTCAATCGACTAAGCATCTTGCGCACAAGTGACTGAACATGCGTCGTTATCGTTTTAACTGAGTCTACTTTTTGTTGGACTTCAATCAATAAATGCTCTCCGGCTACACGTTCAATATCTGCCAAATCCACACGTATCCCAAATAAACATGGGGCTAATTCATCATGTAATTCACGAGACAACTCCCTACGCTCTGTTTCTTGCACGGTTAACATGTTTTTAGCTAAATCATGGTTCTCTGCCATCGTTTTATCCATCACATTAACCATGTGATTAAAACGAATTTGAATAGATGATAATTCTTTAACAACCGATGTTTCTACCTTTGCAGAGAAATCCCCTTTCTCTAATTGACCTAATGCATACTCCAACTCTTCTAAAGGCCTCAACCCTTGTCTCAATGCCATGTAAATTAGGCTTACAATCAGCAGTAGAAAGAAGCTACCTAGCCAAAATAACACACGTACATCGCGCCATACCTCCGTCACTTCATCGCTAGGATCAGCCTCAACTACTAAATAACCATAAGATTTGCTACCTTTGGTAATAAGCCGCCTAAAGGCAACGGCCTCTGGCTCCATTATTTTAATAAACCAATCAGGGGCATCAGGTTTATTAAAGAATTTTGCATTTTCCTCTTGGCCAATTAATGGTTGACCGTGCATATCTTCAAACCAAGCTCGAATATGACGGGTATCGCGAACGCTATCAACAATAAGTGCTAAACGATTACTTATGTCATTAGAAAAACGCAGTGTTGGCAGCGCATTAATCAATAATCCTTTGGCTAATTGCGTGCTTGATTCCATTTCAGCTGACAAAGCTTGTTTGGCATTTTTAACCATAAAAAAGCCAGCCGCCATAAAATTAATTAATAATATAATGGTTACAATAACTACTATTCGAAATTTTAAACTCATAATTGGTCGGCATTTTTGCTGAGATAAGCTAGAATTATCGCATATATTTTATTTGATCTTCAGGATTCCACAATGACAAGCAATCACGACCTATTTTCTCAAGCCCAACAGCATATACCAGGCGGGGTTAATTCGCCTGTTCGTGCTTTTAACGGTGTAGGTGGCGACCCAATATTTTTCCGCGAAGGTAAAGGCGCATGGATTACCGATGAAGAAGGTAAACGTTATATTGATTATATTGGCTCGTGGGGACCTATGGTTTTAGGTCATGCTGATGCCAATGTAATTAGTGCCGTACAATCTGCTGCTGCAAACGGCTTAGGATTCGGTGCGCCGACATCCATTGAAATTGAAATGGCTGAAACCTTATGCCGACTTGTTCCGTCAATGGAATTAGTTCGCATGGTCAGTTCAGGCACCGAAGCCACGATGAGCGCTATTCGTCTTGCTCGCGGCTTTACCGGTCGGGATAAAATCGTTAAATTTGAAGGCTGCTACCATGGTCATGCTGATTCATTATTAGTTAAAGCAGGTTCAGGTGCACTCACACTAGGTGAACCTTCATCTGCTGGAGTACCTGCCTCGTTGGCCGAACATACCTTAACCCTAACGTATAACAATATTGATTCTGTCCGTGAATGTTTCGCCGAGTTAGCCGATCAAATTGCCTGCATTATTGTTGAACCCGTTGCCGGCAACATGAACTGTATTCCTCCACAAGATGGATTTTTACAGGGCCTTCGTGAAATTTGTGACCAATCCGGTGCCGTGCTTATTTTTGATGAAGTAATGACAGGATTTCGGGTTGCTCTAGGCGGTGCTCAGCAACATTATGACGTGAAACCAGATCTAACGACCTTAGGTAAAATTGTCGGTGGCGGTTTGCCAGTAGGTGCATTTGGAGGCAAACGCGAAGTAATGGAGTGTATTGCACCGTTAGGTCCTGTTTACCAAGCAGGCACATTGTCAGGTAATCCGGTTGCTATGGCAGCAGGACTGGCGACACTCGCAGGTGTTCAAGCCCCTGATTTCCACAAAAACTTGAGTGCAACAGCTGAAAAATTAGTAACAGGACTAAAAGCATTAGCTGATAAAGCCGGTATCCCCCTTGCAACCAATCAAGTCGGCGGTATGTTTGGCATATTCTTCACCGATGAAGATGAAGTTACTAGCTTCGAACAAGTAGTTGTCTGTGATCAAGAGCGATTCAAAAAATTCTTCCACGGTATGTTAGAACAAGGTGTTTATCTTGCCCCATCATCCTATGAAGCAGGTTTTGTTTCTGCCGCACATGGTGATGCAGAAATTCAAGCAACATTAGATGCTGCTGAGAAAGTATTCGCAACACTTTAAATGATTCAAAAAGCATTACCTATTTTAGCCACAGTATTATGG
>JBJPGE010000080.1:0-7673 GCA_048595465.1 Methylophagaceae bacterium
TCACAGCATCTAGCGCGACAGAAGCAGAACGTTTATCAGGTGAAGGAATGTCATCGTATTTCGATCATTACGATGATGTTGATCCACGTGTATTTGAAGTTTTTAAGACGAAACAAACTACTTTTCTAGAATATGCCGATCAATGGGGAAGTTTCCGCAGCACTTTCATGCCTCGTTATTCAGAAGATGGTACATTTTATCTTGCAGGGGCCGATCTTGCGACTGACGATATTCAAGACCTATTGACCCAACACCTTTATCAGATACTAGCCTTTGCTTTACTATTTCTATTGTTTGCCTATCCAATCTACCTAGTCGCCACACAATATATCAATAGAAAAGCAGAAAATTTAGAATTACAGCTTCAAGAGAAATCAAAGATATTAACTAAAAATCAACAACGACTTGAACATGCCTTATCCACGGCTAACCAAGCTTGGTATGAAATCGAGCTACAAACAATGAAAATCAATGTTAGCGATGAATACCGCACCACCCTAGGAATAGGAAAAGGCATAGATTTTTCGGTCGAGCTTTGGAAAGCTAATATGCATCCTGATGATCGTATTGCAACAATGGAATCATTTTATCGATGTATGGAAACAGGTGAACCTGTTTTTGTTGAATATCGAGTGAAATCTCGAAAGGAAGGATGGAAATGGATATCTGCTGTTGGTGAAATTGTTGAATGGGATAAACAAAACAAACCACTATTAATGGTGGGAATGAATATGGATATTACTGAGCGAAAACGTAACGAGCAAGTGTTACAAACATTAGCTGAGTCTGGAAGCTCTGTAGATAAAAACATATTGCATACCATCGTTCGCCAGCTTGCACTTTCTCATAATGTTCGTTATGCCTTTATAGCTACAATTAATACCGAGCAAACTAAGGCAACAACAATAACACTGTGGGCCGACGGCCAATTTATAGATAATATTAGCTACGATCTAGCTGGAACACCATGTGAAATCGTAGTAGGTAAAGATGGTACAGAGATTGAATTTTATACTGATCATATTCAGCAATTATTTCCAGATGACCATATGCTCGTCGATATGGAAGCACGTAGTTACGTTGGTGCAAACCTAATAGATACTGATGATAACGTCTTAGGACTTATATCTATTGTAAATGATCAACCACTAGCTGAGAACAAACAAACTATTTCCTTATTAAAAACGCTGGCAGTTCGAGCATCAATCGAGCTGCAACGTCAAAAAAATGAAAGAAAGCTCATGCTGTTTTCACACCTGTTCCGTGATAGCCATGAGGGTATTCTCTTAATTGATAATAATGATATTATTATTGATGCCAATCCTACATTTTGTGCAAATACCGGCTATTCAAAAAATGAATTGCTTGGACAGCCTGCCCAAATATTTCGCGCAATGTCACATAACTATTCATCCGAATTTTATGAAGATATAAAGCACTCTGTTATGCAAAACGGCAGTTGGCAAGGTGAGGTCTGGAATAGTAAAAAAGATAACAGCGAAGCACTTGCTGAAGTGACTATTACGCAAATAACAGATGAGAATAACAAGCCAACTCATCGTTTTGTATTAATCAATGATATTACCGAGAAGAAACAGCAGCAAGACGCCCTTGAATTTATGGCGCATTATGATGCATTAACTCAGCTGCCAAACCGAACATTATTTATTGATCGTTTTAATCAAGCCGTAGCACATAGTAAGCGTAACGATACATTACTTGCAATTTGTTTTCTGGATTTGGATAATTTCAAGCCCATTAATGATAATTTTGGTCATGAAATCGGAGATAAAATCCTGATAGAGGTAGCTCAACGTATTTCATCTAACCTTCGTGAAGAGGATACTGTTTCTCGCCAAGGTGGAGACGAATTCACACTTTTATTGAGGTCTGTTGAGTCATTTTCACAAGTCGAACAAATGCTAACGCGAATTCTTCAATCGGTTGCCCAACCTTATTATATTGCTGATTCCACTCATACTATTAGTGCTTCTATTGGCGTCACACTATACCCCCTAGATAATAGTGATATTGACATGCTCACTCGACACGCTGATCAAGCAATGTACCAAGCAAAACAATCCGGGAAAAATCAATTCCGCTTGTTTAATGCACTAGATAATGAACAGCAAAGTCAGAAACAACTGCAGCTACAAGAGCTTCAACGCGCCCTTCAATACAACCAGCTTTGCTTGCACTACCAACCTAAAGTGAATATGAAAACCGGTAAGGTATTTGGTGTGGAAGCTCTTATCCGATGGCAACACCCAGAAAAAGGCATGCTTTTCCCTCTCGATTTCCTGCCTGCAACTGAAAACACAAGTTTAGAAAATGAAATAGGTGCATGGGTAATAGAAAAAGCCTTGTCACAACTTGATAAATGGCAAAAGCAAGGCATTAAACTTGAGGTGAGTATTAATATTTCTTCAAACCATTTGCAATCAACATCATTTATATCTCAACTTGAGAAATGTTTAGCTAACCATCCTGAAATTTCTCCACAATTACTCCAACTAGAAATTCTAGAAAGTAGTGCTTTAGGTGATATAAACACTATCAGCAATATAATAAGAACCTGTCAAGACACCATAGGAGTCAGCATTGCACTAGATGATTTTGGTACGGGCTACTCTTCATTAACACATTTAAGAAATTTATCTGCTCAAACAATAAAAATTGACCGTTCTTTTGTAAATAACTTATTAGATGATCCTAATGATTTTGTTATCATCGATGGTATTATTGGCTTGGCTGATGCTTTTAATCGTGATGTTATTGCCGAAGGTGTTGAGACAATTAATCATGGCCTAATGTTGCTTGCAATGGGCTGCAATGAAGCGCAAGGCTATGGTATATCAAGACCGATGCCTGCAGACGACATACCTTCATGGCTCAAACTTTATACTCCTTGTCACCAATGGATTGAATTTGGCAACAAACAGCAATCACCATTAGATAAGAAAATTAAAATTATTGAATTCACAACTGATAAATGGGTTCATAACATCAAAGATATCATCGAATCTTCAGATAAAACCAAACCACAATCACCTTTAAAATCATGCCATCTTGGCTCTTGGCTTAGTCAATTAATAAAGAGTCAACTATTTGAAGAATCATGGTTAACAGAACTTCATCATTCACATGATACGTTATTTACTTTGGGTGAACTCACAATGGAGTATTATTTAGCTGGCAACAATAATGCTGCACTTGATGCTTTAGAACAATTACAAGCAGCCTTTGATCAGCTTATAACTATTTTAGATAATCACAAATAAATTTAGTGACCGATCGAAATAAAACATCTAAAACTGCATAACTCATCACCCATATTTATTGCTAATGAAAAAGCAATAACAACCGCTATATAACATATCGAAACAGATAACCCGGACACGTAATTGTTACGGACATTCTAACTAACTACACTCATTAAGGATTTTTAGTGTAAACATGGCATTTTTCAAGAAACACCAAATATTTCTGACATTAACGTTAATAATAGTCATTGCTAATACTATTTTTACGGTTATTTCCTATTATCAATTAAAAGATCGCTTACACAAAGAAGAGCAACAACGCGTATATGATGTTTTGGCAGCCTATAACATTGCCTATAAAGCAACCGAAAAAAATATGCTGCAGATTGCTAATTTATTTGCGCATAATCCAGAATACCAATCTTTGTTTCTCGCAGGAAAACGAGCCGTTGAGCAGGAAGGTGGTGGCACAGGTAAAGAACAAGCAAAGAAAGCAAGAGATGAATTATATACTGCCGTTTTACCTAGTTGGGAGTCGTTGAATGATATTAGTGAGACGCGAATACTCCAGTTTCATTTAGCTCCGGGCTCAACCTCTTTTCTACGTGTACACCAACCTAAAAAGTTTGGTGACAATATGGATACCGTACGACACACTATCGTTGCCACCAATAAATATAAACAGGAAGTAACAGGATTTGAAACTGGGCGCATTTACTCAGGTATTCGAGGCACGAGTCCTGTATCGATCATAAATGAAGCAGGCGTATTTGAACATCTTGGTACGGTTGAAGCAGGCGTTTCTTTTTCCGCTGTGCTTGAACAGTTATTACTAGAATTCGATGTCCATGCAGCCATCATGCTCAACGAAACGCATTTAAGAGAAAATGTATGGCCTGATATTCTAAAAGTAATGTTGACCGAACGCCCTCTTATTAACGGGTTATTTATTGAACAAACAACAAGCGACCAAATTACAAACTTACTTACGGAAAAATCTAAACATCAGCATAATGATGCTGATTTACACTCTGCCATAAAGGTTATTCATGTGGAAGGCCGTGATTATCTCTATGCATCACAACCTTTACATGATTATCAATCTACAATACAAGCAGACAACCCTAGTGGCATAGGCCAAATTATTATTTGGGAAGATATTACTGAACTTTATGCTGAGTTTAACCACTCACTTTTTTTGGGATTTCTTTTTGGTTTACTTACTTTTATTTTAATGGAACTTATGCTTTTTTGGGCTATTGGTGCAGTCAGTAGTCAATTAAACAAAACTATTGATAAACAGAAACGCCACCAAGAGGAGCTAGAACTAATAGCGCATTACGACCCTCTCACCAAACTTCCTAACCGCACTTTATTTAATGATCGATTTAATCAGGCGATTGCGCGTAGTAAACGATCTAATACTAAGCTTGCAATATGTTTTCTTGATTTGGATAACTTTAAACCTATTAACGATAATTTTGGCCACGATACAGGGGATCAACTTCTGATCAAAGTTGCTAAACGTCTACACGCTATTATTCGAGAAGAAGATACTATATCTCGTCAGGGTGGCGATGAATTTGCCCTTCTCCTGGCTGATTTTCATACTAGCACTCAATGTATTGCCCTATTAAAGCGTATCCATAAATCGCTTTCCGAACCTTATATTATTAACGGAATAACGCATCAAATCAGTGCTTCGAGTGGAACAACCTTATACCCACTTGACAATGCTG
Organism: Methylophagaceae bacterium; assembly: GCA_048595465.1. Taxonomy (GTDB): domain Bacteria; phylum Pseudomonadota; class Gammaproteobacteria; order Nitrosococcales; family Methylophagaceae. Next base: position 5,003 of record JBJPGE010000080.1, read on the forward strand.
ATCCTGATACCCTGCTTCGCCATGCCGACCAAGCTATGTATCAAGCAAAACTGGCAGGAAAGAACGGCTATCATATTTTTGATATATCCGATGACCAAAAAGTCCTTCAGCACCAAATTAAACTACAAGAAATTGAACATGCTTTAGTAAGTAATGAATTTCAGCTTTATTATCAGCCCAAAATAAATATGATTACTGGCCAAATATTTGGCTGTGAAGCATTAATTCGTTGGATTCATCCAGAAAAAGGGCTCATTCCGCCACTTGATTTCTTACCACTTATTGAAGGAACGGAGTTGGAGTTGAGAGTAGGTAACTGGGTAATTGAACATGCTTTAGCTCAACTTAATGAGTGGCATCAACAAAAAATGGAGCTTGAAGTAAGCATCAATGTGTCTTCTCCTCATTTACAATCCCCTACATTCATCGAGCACCTTCGAGAATGCTTAGCACTTTATCCTGACTTAGATTCTAAATATTTTCAGCTAGAACTCCTAGAAAGCAGTGCTTTAGGTGATTTGAAAGCTATCAATAAGCTGATAACAAGTTGCCAACAAGATTTGGGGCTACACGTTGCTTTAGATGATTTTGGTACGGGTTACTCTTCACTTACTCATATAAGAAATTTATCCGTAGACATCATTAAAATCGATCAAAGCTTCGTAAAAACAATGCTTGATGACCCTCATGATTTTAGTATTATTGATGGTCTTATTGGTTTAGCACACGCCTTCAGTCGAGATATTATTGCCGAAGGTGTTGAAAGCACACAGCATGGCCTTATGTTAATGATTATGGGCTGCCATATTGCTCAGGGCTATGGTATCGCTCGCCCCATGCCTGCAGAGGCATTACCGGCATGGGTAAAAGACTATACGCCCAACGAAGAATGGTTAAACTATGGGAAATTACATTTATCTATTAAAGAAAGAAGAATAAAATTGGTTCAATTAACCACTCATTACTGGTTTGCAAAATTTAAACGTAAACTAGATGAAGCTCAAACAACGGGAAATAAAGAGTGGCCTTATATGAAACATACCCAATGCCATCATGGTGCTTGGATTAAGCGCGCTTATAAAGAACGTTTATTTGACAAAGACTGGCTAGAATCTCTTGAAGTTGACCATGAAGCTATGCATGCGATTGCCGAACAATTGATTCACAAATACCAAGCTAATGAATCTGACATTTCTGAAAATGATTTTGAGCAAGTACGCATCGCTTTTGATAAAATGATTATTGCTTTAGATAATTACACATAGTTTAAAAGGTAGTCTACCCCGATGGAATTACTGATTGTTTTTGGCCGATTAGTATTTTCATCATTTGCCAACGTATTTCAAAAAAAATTAACGCACCAAGGTCTACATCCATTTTTTATTGTGATGGCATCCTATCTGGTACTCAGTATAATTTGTGTACCATTACTGTGGACCTTTAGCTTATCCGAGCTTAATCAAAGTTTCTGGTTAAATATCTTTTTTGCTGCACTGTTAGATATGGCCGGCACATTATTCTTAGTCATGTCATTATCAAAAACAGACTTATCTGTTTTTGGACCTTTAAACGCTTATAAAGTCGTTATATCGATGCTTTTGGCTATGCTATTTTTGGGTGAGATACCGAGTTCACAAGGTTTTATTGGCATCGCAATTATTGTCATTGGTAGTTATTTCCTATTTCCTAGCAACGATCAATTTAGTGCTAACCGATTATTAAGCTTATTATCAGATCGTGGCGTGCAATATCGATTTTTATCAATTTTATTGTTCTCTATTGGCACATTGCCTTTAAAAAATGCTGTAATTGCTGGTGATGCAATCTCAACAACTGTATTTTGGTGTCTGATTGGCTTTCCTCTGGCCGTCATCGCTCATACTATTTTTCTTAAAGATAATTTCACTAAGGATTATAAACAATCAAAAAATCATGTTTACCAATTTCTTTATCTCGGCACCCTGATTTTTTTAATGCAATACATGACCATGTTAGTGTTTTCAAAACTCTTAATCGCCTATTCATTAGCATTATTCCAACTTGGCATGGTGTTACAAGTCTTTCTCGGCTATCGTATTTTTAATGAGAAACACATACTTCGCCGTCTTGCTGCTTGTCTTGTGATGGTTGCCGGTAGTTTGTTAGTTTTAAAAGCTTAACGTATGGAATGGTTATCAGAATATGGCCTTTGGGGATTAGTTTTATCAGCCTTTTTAGCTGCCACAATATTGCCACTGAGTTCTGAACTTGTCTTATCGGCACTGTTAATCACAGGTGAAAATCCAACAACAGTAATTATTATAGCAACCATTGCTAATGTAGCAGGTTCAGCCGTTAATTATGTTCTTGGTCGCTGGGGGGCAGATTCCATCTTGCATCGCTGGTTTAATCTATCGCAACAACAAACAGATAAAGCTGAACAACAATTTAATCACTATGGTAAGTGGAGCTTATTATTCGCATGGGTTCCCATTATCGGTGATCCACTCACCTTTATTGCTGGCTTATTAAAGGTAAATTTTGCTTTGTTTTTAATTTTAGTAACAACGGGAAAATTTGCTCGTTATTGGCTTATAACTAAAGCTGTCTTAGCCAGTCAAAGCTAACACTGGTATCATTTGTCTACATTTTGTTATATTGAGAGACTTCAATGAACCGTTTATTCGCTTTA
>JBJPGE010000081.1:0-7564 GCA_048595465.1 Methylophagaceae bacterium
TAGTAAAATAGTGACATAAATTGGCAAAGCCAAAGCCATCCTCAACACCAATACCGAATCGGCATCTAAACCATGTTGATATAAGAATTTAATGAAGATGGATTTAAGCGAAAATAATAGCGTACCGAAAGCCGCTAAGGCGAAGCCTATCCAGATATTTTTTGTGAGGGCAGAATTCATTCTTTAGTCATACTATCTAAAATACACGCGTCATTCTGGTAATCTTTTAGCCGGAATCTAACTGTAAATAACAGATCCCCGATAAAAGATCTCGAGGATGACGGAATCTCATCTTTAGCAAGCTGTGGAATGACTGAATTTATTTCTGATGATATGGCTCACTCAAACGATGAACCGAATCAACTAAACGTTTCATCTTTTCAGGTTCAATCGTTGGGTGAATGCCATGACCCAGATTAAATACATGACCTGTTTCACCTTTACCAAAGCCAGCGAGAACACTTGCTACTTCTTGCTCAACACGATCAGCAGATGCATAAAGCACACATGGGTCCATATTACCTTGCAAGGTCACTTTATCGCCAACACGCTGGCGAGCTGTACTAATATCCGTTGTCCAATCTAGGCCAATTGCATCTGCACCCGTTTCAGCCATCAACTCTAACCACTGACCGCCACCTTTGGTAAACATCGTCACAGGCACAGTACGGCCATCGCTTTCACGTGTTAAGCCAGCAATGATTTTCTTCATATACGCTAATGAGAATTCTTGGTAGTTACCCGTGCTTAACGCACCACCCCAAGTGTCAAACAACATAACAGATTGTGCACCCGCTGCAATTTGAGCATTCAAATAAGCAATCACCGAGTCAGCCATCACATTTAATAATGCATGCATTTGCTCAGGCGCATCAAACATCATGCCTTTAACTTTAGCAAAGTCTTTGCTCGAACCACCTTCAACCATATAACACGCCAAGGTCCACGGGCTACCGCTGAAACCAATTAACGGTACTTTTCCATCGATCTCACGACGCGTTACACGAATCGCATCCATCACATAACCCAGGTTATCTTCCATATCAGGCACGCCGAGCTTGGCAATATCAGCAGCACTTTTTATCGGATTAGTAAACTTAGGGCCTTCGCCAGCAACAAAGTGCAAACCCAAACCCATCGCATCAGGAATCGTCAGAATGTCTGAAAAGATAATCGCCGCATCTAAATCAAAACGACGAAGCGGCTGCAAGGTCACCTCACAAGCAAGATCAGGCGTAGAGCACAAGGTCATAAAGTCACCCGCCTTAGCACGCACCTCACGATACTCAGGCAAATAACGCCCAGCTTGTCGCATTACCCAAACCGGAGTTTTATCTACAGGTTGACGTAATAAAGCACGAAGATAACGATCATTCTTTAATTCTGACATTGTTTGTCCTACATTTAATATGAAAACATTTCTTGAAGCACATTGCATAGTTGCACTTGTGTTTTACCTTCAATAACCCCTAAATTTTTAACTAACCGTGATTTATCAACGGCTCTTATTTGGTCTAATAAAATCAGACCCGTTTTACCTTTAAAATCACATTCAACACGACAGGGAAACTCAAAACCTTTCGTTGTCATAGGTGCAACTAATACGGTAGAAAGAGCAGACATTTCATTTGGCGAAATAACAACGCAAGGACGAGTTTTATTAATTTCTCTACCCTGAGTTGGATTTAAATTGACTAACCATACTTGAAATCGTTCAATATCGACCATTACCACTCCAGCGTATCATCAGTGATAAGCGAAGCATCTAACCATTCTTCATCACTATTTTCCACTCCTTTAGCTGCAATTGTCGCCTTAATTGAAGCCGCCCAGCCCGCTCGAGGCAATTGCTTGGGTGCAATAAAAAGCCCGCCATTAACCACCTCTAACTCAAGCTCTTTTCCTTCAAGATCCGCCTGCTCAATAAAAGGTTTTGGAATTCTTATTCCTTGAGAATTACCAATTTTAACTAAATGCACCATTTCCAACTCCTGCCTGCCTTAACAATAATGTAATTATAATGTAATTACATTGGGTTTGCAATAAGGTTAAAACTACCCAGCAGAATTAAAGGGATTTCTCTTTATTGTTTAATCATCAAGCCCGAAATCCAGCCAGCAACAACGCCACCGACAACTAAATCGAGGTACCACGCCCATGCTAATGACTCAGGGATAGGCATATAAGCATACGTAGCAAAACCTGCATTAATACCTGCCACTATTCCCCAAATAAAACCAAACTTGAGCGCGGTGCTAACTGATTTTGGCGTAATAAAAAGAGTATAAATCAGCACAAATCCAAATGCCGAGATGAGGCTAACCGCATAACCTAAGCCCATTTTTATCTCATCAACACTACGCCAAAGACTCGCTGATGCTTCATAAATAGGCTGTAACAAAATACCGTGCACTAAAAAGCCAAGTGCCGACCAAACAATAAAAATAGTGATAGTCGCTAAACTGATTTGTTTCATCATATTCATTCCCCTTAATTTAATAACTAGGCTTCATTGACCAACCGTCTTATTATCCCATTTTATCGCGCCCAAAACAGAGTTTATTGGGCGGGTTAAGCTGGCGAGTGTTTGAGCGTTAGCGAGTTTTCGCCTGCGCCGCCTAATATACTTTGTTTTGGGAACCAAGCGATATCTGGGTGCCTTTTTAATGAAATACTTCCTGTATTTCACCCCTACGGGGTCGCTTCGCGCCTCAAATCTGCTCCTGCAGATTTGTCTTTGGTTCGTTTATTTTTGGCAAAAAAAGAAATGAATGCCCAGCGGCAAGCGACTAGTAAAATTAAAGGGAAACATATTCTTTATTCATCAATTATTACAGGCTTTCCACCCAGTCGCGAATTTTTCTACTTCGGAAATTTCCATGAGGGGAGTTGTTACCTCCCCATTTGCAATACAAATATTCCGCAACGTTTTCTCGAATGTGGCAAGAAAGATGTACATTTAATGGATGGATAGTTATGTTAACAAACCTTGCTTCAGTTTTCCCAATGCTTCCGTAGCCAAATTTCTCAATGTCATCAACCGCCTTGAGAAAACCTGCAATATCTCTTTTGTTTTTAAAAGAAGTTAAAATTATCTTCTCTTTCAACATTGCATTAACCAGGATCTCTGAAATATCTTCTTCCATTATCAGATTAATGGTTTCATTATGATCTCGCCTTCTACTATCCTCTAAATAGGCAAAAAAAAGAATGACTCCAACTAGAAGAAGGAGAAATTTTGCAATATTCACTACAACAACTTTAGGATGGTAATAAATAATAGTGTCATTTTAGCAAACTGAAACTAAACTTCTAAATAATCTAAAATCCCTTCCGCAGCCTGACGCCCTTCCCAAACAGCCGTAACAACAAGATCAGACCCACGCACCATATCACCACCAGCAAAGACCTTGTCATTGGTAGTTTGAAATCCAAACTTGCCATCTTCAGGTGCAACCACTCCACCCCAGTTATTCACCTCAACACCAAACTCAGCAAACCACGGTGCTGGGCTTGGACGGAAACCAAAGGCAATAATAATCGCATCGGCTTCTAAAATTTCTTCACTACCTGCAATCGGCTCTGGGCGTCGACGACCATTTTCATCAGGCTCGCCTAATGTCGTCGTAATGACTTTAATACCGGTTACTTTGTCATCACCAACTATTTCAATCGGTTGACGGTTCCATAAGAACTCAACACCTTCTTCTTTGGCATTGTTCACTTCACGACGTGAACCCGGCATATTTTCTTCATCACGACGGTAGGCACATTGCACAATTTCAGCACCTTGACGAATTGCAGTACGATTACAGTCCATCGCAGTATCACCACCACCTAAGACAATCACTTTCTTGCCTTTAAGATCGACATAATCATCAGGGTTCAAATCTAATTGTTGTTTATTATTGGCAACAAGATACGGCAAGGCTTCATAGACACCTTGCTTATCTTCACCGGGGAAACCACCTTTCATATAAGTGTAAGTTCCCATGCCCAAGAAAACAGCATCATATTCATCTAACAAAGCTTGGAATTGAACATCTTTGCCAATTTCAGTGTTTAAAACAAACTCAACGCCCATTTCTTCGAGCACTTCACGACGGCGCTTAACGACTGCTTTTTCAAGTTTAAATTCTGGAATACCAAAAGTAAGCAAGCCACCCACTTCTGCATATTTATCAAAAACAATTGGCGTCACGCCATTGCGCACTAATACATCAGCACACCCTAATCCCGCAGGACCCGCTCCAATAATGGCAACACGTTTGCCAGTGCTGACTACATTGCTTAAATTTGGTCGCCAACCTTGTTCAAAGGCCGTATCCGTAATGTATTTTTCAACACTGCCGATCGTTACTGCACCAAAGCCATCATTTAATGTACATGCACCTTCACACAAGCGATCTTGTGGACATACGCGACCACAAATCTCAGGGAGTGTATTGGTTTCATGTGCCAATGTGGCCGCTTCAAATAAATTACCTTCACTGACCAGTTTTAACCAGTTAGGGATGTAGTTATGAACTGGGCATTTCCATTCACAATATGGATTACCACATTCTAAACAACGATCAGATTGCTCAGCCGATGATTTTTCATCAAATTGACCGTAAATCTCTCCAAAGCCTTTAACGCGATCACTGGCTTCTTGTTTTTTCGGGTCAAAACGACCTACATCTAAAAATTGAAAATTATTTTTTGCCATAATATTTTACGCCGCTTTAACTTTGTTGACTTGTTCAAGCAAGCTACTCATTGCTGAATCTTTAGGTTTAACCAACCAGAACTGTCGCAAACGTTGCTCGAATGTATCAAGTAATTGGTTGCCCCACACACTGCCTGTTTCACGAACGTGATCTTCGATCATGCGTTTTAAATGCATCGCATGTGCTGAATCTTCACCTGCATCAATACGAAGTAATTCTACTAATTCAGAGTTATAACGTTCAGAAAAAGTATCATCAGCATCTAATACATAAGCAAAACCACCGGTCATACCCGCACCGAAGTTTAAGCCTGATTCACCCAATACTAAGACAACACCACCAGTCATATATTCACAACCATGATCGCCGACGCCTTCAACTACAGCGGTTGCACCCGAGTTACGCACTGCAAAACGTTCACCTGCACGACCTGCTGCATATAAATGACCGCCGGTTGCACCATATAAACAGGTGTTACCCATGATACTGGCATCTTGGCTTTCGAAATTACTTTCTGTATGAGGGTAAATAGTTAATTTACCTGCCGCCATGCCTTTACCTACATAATCATTCGCATCACCTTCTAGGCGTATTTCTAAACCACCGGCATTCCACACACCAAAACTCTGACCTGCAGAACCTGTAAGTTGTAGCTTGATAGGTTTATCATTCATGCCATAGTTGCCATGATGACGAGCAATCTCACCCGAAATACGTCCACCCATTGAGCGGTGAATATTGCGTACATCGTAAGCGAAGAACCCGCCCGTTTTGTTAGTAATGCTTTCTTGCATATCAACAATCATTTGCTCAGCCAATTCACCTTTATCATAAGGTTCATTTTTCGGTTCAATACAATACTGTGGTTTATCCGCAGCGATACCAGCTGTTGACAGTAACGGCGTCAAATCTAGCTTGCGTTGCTTGTCAGTTGTACCCGGCAATATTTCAAGCAGATCTACACGACCAATCAAATCGGCCATATTGCTCACGCCTAATGCAGCCAACCATTCTTGAGTTTCACGCGCAACAAACTGGAAGTAGTTCATTACCATTTGTGGCAACCCAATAAAGTGCTGGCTACGTAATACATCATTCTGAGTTGCAACACCGGTTGCACAATTATTCAAGTGACAAATACGTAAGAATTTACAGCCTAACGCCACCATGGGGCCTGTTCCAAATGCAAAGCTTTCTGCACCTAGAATTGCCGCTTTAATAACATCTAAACCTGTTTTCAATCCACCATCTGTTTGCAAACGCACTTTGTCTCGCAAATCATTGGCACGCAATGTTTGATGCGCTTCAGTTAAACCTAATTCCCATGGGCCACCAGCATATTTAACAGAAGTCAGAGGACTTGCCGCTGTACCACCGTCATAACCAGAAATAGTGATTAAATCAGCATAGGCCTTCGCCACACCGGCTGCAATTGTTCCCACACCGGCTTCTGATACCAGTTTCACTGATACTAATGCATCAGGATTAACTTGTTTCAAATCAAAAATCAGCTGTGCTAAATCTTCAATTGAATAAATATCATGGTGCGGAGGTGGAGAAATTAAGGTTACACCCGGTGTCGAATGACGCAATGTTGCAATCATTTGATTTACTTTTGCACCCGGTAATTGACCACCCTCACCCGGCTTCGCACCTTGAGCAATTTTGATCTGTAATACTTCAGCATTCACTAAATAATGCGGTGTTACGCCAAAACGACCTGAAGCCACTTGTTTGATTTTAGACACACGTTCGGTGCCAAAGCGTGCAGGGTCTTCACCACCTTCGCCAGAGTTTGATCTTCCTCCTAGACGATTCATACCTGTTGCAAGTGCTTCATGTGCTTCAGGTGACAAGGCACCTAATGACATTCCCGCACTATCAAAGCGAGATAAAATCTTGCCGATATCTTCCACTTCATCTAATGCGAGTGGTTTATCTGCTAATTTAAGTTTAAGCAAATCACGCAAGCTCATTACTGGGCGTTCATTTACTAATGTTGCATATTCTTTATAGGCATCATAACTTCCACCTTGCACTGCTTTTTGCAACGCACCGACCACATCTGGGTTGTAGGCATGATATTCACCACCGTGAACATATTTAAGCAAACCACCCGCTTCACGTTTTTTGCGTTTATTCCACGCTCGTGCTGCAACCGCTTGTTGATCTGCTTGTAGCTCTTCAAAACCGGTACCGCTAATTCGGCTTGTTGTGCCTTTGAAACATTTAGCCACCACGTCTTCATGCAAACCAACGATTTCGTATAGTTGTGCACCGCGGTAGCTGGCAATGGTTGAGATACCCATTTTTGAGGTAACTTTATATAAACCTTTGTTAATCCCTTTACGGTAGTTTTGGCACACTGCCGCGTAATCCATGTCTTTAATAACATTGGTTTCAATCATATTATGCAAACATTCGTAGGCAAGATAGGGGTAAACAGCCGTTGCCCCATAACCAATCAATACTGCGAAATGATGTGCGTCGCGTGCTGTGGCAGTTTCAACCACAATATTGGTATCACAACGTAAACCTTGTTGGATCAAACGGTGATGCACCGCACCCGTTGCCAATAAGGCATGCATGGTTTGTTTGTCTTCGATAATACCCCGATCTGACAAAGTAATAATGACGGTTCCAGCACGTACTGCTGCTTCTGCTTTATCAGCAATCGCATCAACTGCGTCAGCCAAATCCACGTCATTATCATAGTGTAGTGATAAGTTGAGGGAAGGATACCCTTCATCACGATCACCTATTGTCATCAGCTGTTGAAAGCGGTTTTCAGACAATACCGGTGAATCAAGCACCAAGCGTTCAGCATGATCTTCACTTTCTTCGAATAAGTTATG
>JBJPGE010000082.1:0-7474 GCA_048595465.1 Methylophagaceae bacterium
CAACTGCTCGAGCATCGTTGTACATTAAAATGGGAGTAACTGCTTGTCCTTGACTATCAGTTATTAAGACCGAACCTGAAGTCGCATCCACTGCAATGGCCTTAATAACATAATCCTGACATTGTGAAACCACGTGCATTAAGGTCTGTAGAACAACGTTCCATTGATAGTCAGGATCTTGTTCTGATTTAAGGTGAGTCGTGGGTGGAATTGCGATCGATTGTTGTTCAGTGGCTATAATATTGTTTTGTTCATCAATGGCAATCACTCGACACCCTGAGGTGCCGAGGTCAATACCAATGTATGCGTCACACATACTAATTACCCCACGACGTCATTCCGGTAGCTTTAAGCCGGAATCTATAGCGGTTTAACAAATATTTGAATACAGGTCTAACCATTCGGTATTTTCTTTTTCAATTAATTGTATTTTCCAATCTCGCTGCCATTTTTTCAAAGTTTTCTCACGAGAGATAGCTGACTCCATATTTTCATGAAGCTCAAACCAGACTAAATCATAGGTACGGTACTTTTGGCTAAAGCCTTCAGTAACACTATTTTTATGTTCCCATACCCGCTTAACAAGGTTTGAAGTTACACCTATATACAAAGTGCCATTTCTTTTGCTAGTTAGCATATAAATGCAGGGTTGTTTCATTTTTTAAGGGTTTGTGGATTCCGGCTTAAAGCTACCGGAATGACGGGTATTGAAAGTCCTTGAAACGAAGTAACCGAAGGATCAATGACGGACACTATTAAGGCAAGACAACAGGAGCAGGTGCAATCCAACCTTCTTTTCTATGTTCTACTACGACATTGGTATAAACACCACCACGGACATTAAAAATGCCAGTAACACGCATAAAACGAGGATTGGTTGCTGCGACTAGATCATCAAGAATCTGATTAGTTACTTTTTCATGAAATGCGCCTTCTTCTCGATAGGTCCACATATACAATTTAAATGATTTTAATTCGACACATTTAAGGTCGGGCACATAATCAATTTTAATGGTGGCAAAATCAGGTTGGCCTGTCATAGGACATAGACAAGTAAATTCAGCTGTCTCGATGTGAATGGTATAATCACGTTCGGGAATTGCATTGTCGAAAGTATCTAATTGTTTGCTTGGTTTTGTAGACATGGAAAACTCTAAAATAATGTAAAGACAGGTATGTACCCATAATACATGAAGATGCGTGATTCAGTGGGATTTAAAAGCGTTTTAGGCAAGGCATTGATTTTGGTAATGGTTGTTCCCTTACTAAAATCAATAACGCAGTATAAAGCGCTTTTAAACCCATCGAAGAAGCGCTTGAGCAATCCCACTTCGTCGTTTCATCTATTTGCAAGGGAATAACCATTGCCGCATAGATGCGCCTAGAATTGGAATTGCTCAAGCACTCTGAAACATGCATCTTCATGTATTATGGGTACATAATCCACCATATAGGGCAAGTTAGTGTTAGAAATTGTAATTATTTTTATTGTTGTTGTAGCTGTATTTTCTGGTGTTGTCTGGTTTGCAATGCGTAGCACAAGACAACAGAAACTGAATAGCTTTTCAGAGCAGGCTCAGCGCGTAGAGCCTGAGCTTGATAAGGCCAATGCGTTTAGCGCTGTTTTAGAACAAGAAATGACGCAGCATACTATTGATACGAGCGTAGAGAGTGAACCCAACATCAGCTTATCGGAACAATCAAAACAAGAAACAACAACTCCGACTGAAAGGGTAATTCAACAAGGTGAAATTCACTTCAAAGCGAATGATGAAATTGATACCAATATTGAGATAGTGAAGGAGCCTGAACCCGCTATTAGCATTGTAAATGATTGGGAGATGGTGATTGCTTTCACTATTATGGCAGAGGAAGGGCGCACCTTTTCTGGTGAAGATATTAAATTGGCATTAGAAAGTGAGCAGTTCCATCATGGTGAAATGCAATTGTTTCACCAGTTAACAAAGCAGAAAACACCACTATTTAGTGCTGCTAATGTTGTGGCACCTGGAACATTTGATGTGCAAAATGCTAATGCCATGACCTCGCCAGGTATATTGGTATTTGCCAAACTTCCTAGCCCAATTAATGGCTTAACGCTATTTGACCATTTATTGGAAACATCGCGAAAACTCACTGAGAAATTAAGTGGAATTTTATGTGATGAATCACGCCAACCCGTCACAGAAGAAATTATAGAAGCAATGCGTAGTCGTATTTTGAGCCTCAATTTTTCAATGCACTCAAATAGTCAGGACGCCCATGCCTATACCGAATGAAGTAGCATCGCGTGCGGAGGAGTTGCGCGACCTACTTAATAAATATAATCATTTGTACTATGTTGCTGACGAACCAGAGGTGACGGATTCAGAATATGATCGATTATTTAAAGAATTAAAACAGATTGAAACCGATTATTCGGCGTTACTGACTGCCGATTCGCCAACGCAGCGAGTGGGTGGCAAAGCCTTAGATAAATTTAGCCAAATAACACATGCACTGCCGATGTTATCACTTGACAATGTGTTTGATCGTGAGGAGCTTGAAGCATTTGATCAGCGTGTTCGTGATTGGTTGAATACAGCTGACACACAAGTCTATGCTGCAGAACCCAAGCTTGATGGGCTTGCGATTAGTCTGCGATATGAAAGTGGTGTGCTTGTTTATGCTGCAACGCGTGGCGATGGAGCAGTGGGTGAAAATGTTACTGCCAATGTACGCACTATAAGCACCGTGCCATTGAAACTGACAGGTGACAATATTGCTGAAGTGATTGAAATTCGTGGTGAAATCTTCATGCCTAAAGCCGGTTTTGAATCCTTAAATGCCCAACAGATTGCTGACGAGAAAAACCCATTTGTAAATCCACGCAATGCTGCCGCAGGTGCATTACGTCAATTAGATTCTAAAATTACCGCAAGCAGGCCTTTAGAGATCTATTGTTATGGCCTAGGTGAAATTAAAGGGATGGATAAACCAATAAGCCATTCTGCTGCAATGAAACAGATTGAAGCGTGGGGTTGTCGTATTTCGCCTGAATTACGGTTGGTTAAAGGGGTGCAAGGGTGTTTGGATTATATTGAACAACTGGGTGAGCACCGCGATAGCTTAGCGTACGATATTGATGGCGTTGTGCTTAAAGTCGACAATATTGTGTTGCAACAACGTTTAGGCTTTGTTTCGCGAGCACCACGATGGGCCATAGCTCATAAATTTCCTGCTCAACAAGAAATGACCGTGATTGAAGATATTGAAATTCAGGTCGGGCGTACAGGTGCATTAACGCCAGTTGCTCGCTTGCAGCCAGTGTTTGTTGGCGGTGTAACCGTGAGCAATGCTACATTGCATAATCAAGATGAAATCGACCGTAAAGATGTGCGAGTAGGTGACACGGTGATTGTACGCCGTGCTGGTGATGTTATTCCCGAGGTGGTGCAAGTTGTACTAGCGAAACGCCCTGATAATACACATAGCTTTGTAATGCCAACAGAATGTCCAGTATGTCAGTCTGAGGTAGAACGTGTTGAAGGCAATGCGGTTGCACGTTGCAGTGGTGGCTTATATTGCCCAGCACAGCGTAAAGAGGCGATAAAACATTTTGCATCTCGCAAAGCGATGGATATAGATGGTTTAGGTGATAAATTAGTTGAACAATTGGTTGATGAAGGTTTAATCGCTGATCCGGCCGATTTATTTCAATTAACGGTAGAGCAATTATCAAATCTAGAACGGATGGGTGAAAAATCTGCTATCAATTTGGTTGAAGCACTGAAAACGGCAAAAACGACTAAGTTTGCTCGTTTCCTCTATTCATTAGGTATACGTGAAACAGGTGAAGCAACGACACGTTCGCTGGCAAGTCACTACTTAACATTAGATGCCTTGCAAGCTACGGATGAAGCCGCTCTTATTGAAATAGAAGATGTTGGTTCTATTGTTGCTCATCATATTGTGACTTTCTTTCAGCAGTCCCATAATCAAGAAGTGATTGAACGTTTACTTGATGCGGGTGTGAACTGGCCTCAAGAGCAAAAAATAGCAGCTGATTCGGCTTTAAGTGGCAAAGTTATCGTGTTAACGGGAACATTAGAAGAAATGTCTCGCAGTGAAGCTAAAGAGAAGTTACTTGCATTAGGTGCAAAAGTCTCGGGCAGTGTATCGAAGAAAACAGACTTTGTCGTAGCTGGGCGAGATGCCGGTTCAAAGTTAACTAAGGCTGAAAAATTAGAAGTTACAGTAGTTGATGAAGCAACCTTAATCGAGTGGTTAGCATGACAGCATTAGCAGAAGCGATTAAAAAAGTGGCTACCGGGCCACACCTAAGCAAAGATTTAACACAACAAGAATCGCGGTTAGCGATGGATGAAATACTAGCTGGAAAAGCGGACGATGTGCAAGCTGCTATATTCTTGATTGCATTAAGAATGAAGCGGGAAACCGATGAGGAAAATCTTGGACTATTGGAATCAATTCAATCAGTAACAAACCAAACCTCACCTAAAGTCGATAATATATTAATCATGTCAGATCCGTTTAATGGTTATAATCGACACTGCCCGATTGCTGCTTTCTTGCCAGCAGTATTAGCGGCATCTGGCTTGCCGACGATAAGCCAAGGTGTGAAAGAAATGGGGCCAAAATTTGGGGTGACACATTCACAAGTTTTAGAGCAGGCAGGTGTTTCAACTGGGCTTTCGGTAGAGCAAGCCACGGAGAAGCTGGAAAATAAAGGTATTGCTTGGGCCTATTTGGATCAAGCCCAAACCACGCCGAGCTTATATGCTTTGCAAGATCTGCGAACACGTATTATTAAACGCCCAAGTTTAGCTACATTAGAAAAATTAGTGATGCCCATTAAAGCGAGAAAAAGAACCTATCTGCAAATTGGTTTTGTTCACAAAGCTTACCCACCTGTTTTAGCATGGCTGGCGAACCAAGTAGGTTTTTCATCAACACTTATGGTGAGAGGTATTGAAGGTGGCATATTGCCGACATTACGTGAGCCATCGAATTGTTTTTCTGAAGCGAACGGCCAAGCTGAGCACTATCAAGTTTCACCCACTGAATTTGATATTGATCAAACGACACGCGGAGTGTTGCCACTGCAAAGTGATGAAGTAACAGCAGCAGAAACAGTAGAGCAAGGTTTAAATGCCTTATCAGGACAGTCAGGCGTAGCTTTCGATAGTTTGGTACTCGGCGCTGCGATGGCGTTAAATCATTTCGGCCTACAAGATTCAGCTCAACAGGCTGCCGACCACGTGCGAAAGACAATTATGTCAGGTAAAGCAAAAGAATATTTTGAACAAGGAATAAACTAATGGTTTTTCAACAACAACTAGACTTCACAACATCGGGTCGTAGCACGACAAATATTACTCAGCAGATTCAACAGCTTGTTCAACAGTCGGGCATTCAAATCGGCACCTGTCATATTTTTGTTCAACACACCAGTGCATCACTAATGCTGTGTGAAAATGCCGATCCTGATGTACGAGTTGATTTAGAAACCTATATGCAGCACATTGTGCCTGATGGTGATCCAATGTTCCTACATCAAGATGAGGGCCCAGACGATATGAGTGCTCATATTCGAACCGTGTTAACTAATCCTGATTTAACTGTGCCAGTGAGCAATGGCCGCTGTGATTTAGGCGTTTGGCAAGGTGTGTTTTTATGGGAACATCGCACCCACAGCCATCATCGGCGAGTAATTGTGACGGTTCAAGGTGAATAAGTAATAGTAATATTTAGTATTGTGAGGTTTCATCAGCATGGCCTGTACCGCCAATACCGCCCTCATCAACATGAGATACAGTGCTACATGATGCGAGAAAGAGGATGAGTGAGACAGTGATAATGGCAGTGTATAGTCTAGGGTGCTTCATCTGATTTTTCCTCAAAATAATAAATGCCTACGCCAATACGGTGTGTGCCTTTTTCTTTGATAGTAGGATTTGTATCACTATCATGTTTAGCCAAAAGTTCATCTAATTCTTCAAGGCAATGTTGTGCATTTTTACTTAGCTGATTTCGTAGCGTAGGAATAACTGAGGCATTGATTGCATCATAAGCCACTTTTCGCTGGAAAAAGTCTTGCCCTGATTTATCCACTATATTATGGTCAATGGTGCGTATTAAATCACTGACATCTGTACCTAATATTCTCAGTTTCTCATCTGTATTAGTGCTTGGGATATAGGCATGCTGCAATAACCTTAATTTTCCATTATCTAATAGCTTTATAGCGCCTACATGTAGTAATTCATCAGTAATTGCGGTGGGAGGAATATCGCCGCTATAGCGTTTCACTAACTCTTTAAAACTATTTGCGCCGCTATCCAAATTAAGATCGGCTACTTTGCCAGATTTAGTGTGAAAGTCAGTGTCACGCCTCCAGCCTGATACCACTCGAGCGGCTCGGTTAAACTGCTGTGTTATTTCTGACAAATCAAGTTTATCAAGCGCTTTTGCTCGGGCAACTTCTTTTCGATTCAGCCCGGTTAATGTCGCAATGCGTGAAACAGATTGTTTCTTGCCATCGAGCGTAAACTCGGTTTCAGCTACATCGACATAAAGTTTCTTTAGCAGCTCACTAAGCGCATTAAACGCAATACCGTTGCGTAAAAGCAATCGTACTAATGGCTTTAAAAGCTTAGTTATAGCTTGTGTGAGTACTGTTGATGAGTCATTCATGGATCAATCTTATCCTAAAAAGCTTGCTTTATCAAAAAAATGGGATATTATTCCCAATAACTGTTGTGGGAAAATAATCCCAACAGAGACTTTGGAGAATAATATGAATAAATTAGTAGTTATATTAATGGTCAGTATCGTAGTGATTGTTACAGGATGCACTCAGCATATTCAAACAAGCTCAGGACGCTCGTATTTGGAACAATACGGCCAAGTTGACACAAATTCCTCATCTCAAGATGGGATAACAGATATCAATGAATTAGTTCGGCAGGTGGCGAGCGTAGAGCCAACGTTGAAATTTCCCGCTAAGATTGGTATAGCACGCATTGAAAATGGCTATTTAACCGCTATCCCTGCTCAAGAAATGGAACATTGGGAAGAAAGTAGAAAGAACATAGGCTATAGATTTGGTGATTTTGTACCAGTAAGCCCATTAATAACTGAGATGGCTGCGGCATCCGTCAACTGGGATCATAATAACAGAGCACTTGATGTGGTTAATAAAATTAGATTAGGTGCAGCACGTCAGCATATGGACGCTGTACTGATTTATGAAGTATATAGCCGTGAACAAAGTGATAGTAACTTGTTATCGGTAGCTGATTTAACCATTATTGGTGCGTATTTGTTGCCCTCAAAAGCTGTTGAAACACAAGGTTATGCCAATGCCTTGCTGATTGATGTGATTCAAGGCTATCCATACGGAACAGCAGAAGCCTCATTAGAAAAAACGGAGATGGCATCAACATTTGGAAAATATGACAAGATGACTGAA
>JBJPGE010000083.1:0-7426 GCA_048595465.1 Methylophagaceae bacterium
TGCTAACCCAAATTGCTCAACGATTCAAATGTTGGTTGCGATGAAGCCCATTTATGACGCTGTGGGTATTACACGCGTTAATGTCTGCACATATCAAGCTGTGTCAGGTACAGGTAAATCAGCTATGGATGAATTAGCCAAACAAACAGCGGCATTATTAAATGGTCGCACAGTTGAAAGTAATGTTTATCCAAAACAAATTTCATTTAATGTTTTGCCACATATTGATGTCTTTGAAGATAATGGTTACACCAAAGAAGAAATGAAAATGGTGTGGGAAACTCAGAAAATAATGGGCGATGATACTATATTAGTAAACCCGACCGCGGTACGTGTTCCTGTTTTTTACGGTCATTCAGAAGCATTACATCTTGAAACGAAAGAAAAAATTACGGCAGAACAAGCCAAAGAATTGCTTTCTAAGGCGCCAGGAATTGTAGTGATTGATGAGCATGCCGATGGAGGATATCCTACGGCTGTAACCGATGGTTCGGGCACAGATCCAGTGTATGTTGGGCGCATTAGAGAAGATATTTCTCACCCAAAAGGTTTAGATTTATGGGTAGTGGCCGATAATGTGCGTAAAGGTGCAGCATTAAACAGTGTTCAAATTGCGGAAATACTGGTTAATGACCACCTTTAAGTGGTAGGATAATGACTTAGCTTAGATGTTTAAAGGAATTTGTGATGATGAATAGAACGTTTTCCAGTGTTGCGGTAGTAATAGCATTAGGGATATTAACGCCAATACAGGCAAATGCCTTCGGGTTGGGGAAACTTGAATTATCATCGGCGCTCAATGAGCCCTTTAAAGCAAAAATTCCCGTTACGGCTTTAAGAGAAGACGAAGAAGGCAACCTTCAAGTTCGTCTGGCCACCAATAACGAGTTTGAACGTGCAGGCATCGAGCGTAGTTATTATTTGACTAAATTAGTGTTTAATGTCGTTGAACACCCAGGTGGAGCAACGATTGAAGTCAGCTCTCAACAACCAATTAAAGAACCTTTTGTAGATTTTTTGCTTACAGCAACAACGGGAGAAGGTAGATTAATTCGCGAATATACGGTGCTGCTTGACCCGCCTGAATCTGTATTTGTTAAACCTGCTGCGGTAGTTACTCCATCGCAAGCAAAAGCACCAACTCAGAAATCATCGAGCAAAACGACTTATCAATACCCTGATAGTGACTATCAAGCACCGGCGTCTAATTATTATTCAGGTAATAGCTATGGGCCTACGAAACGCGACGATACGTTGTGGGATATCGCATTAGCAACAAAACCGTCATCGTCTGTTTCTGTACATCAAATGATGATAGCTTTGCTAGATGAAAATCCAAATGCATTTATAAAGAATAATATTAATAATCTCAAAACGGGTCAGACCCTAACTATTCCTAGTATGGATGAGATTACAAAGTTATCCAATCGACAAGCGGTAGCTCGTGTGGCGGAACAATGGCAGCAATGGAAAGATGCCAATAATATGGTTGCAGCAACAAAAACTCAAGCTGAATCAAATGTTGCAGGAAGCAATGATCAACTTTCAGAAAGTGATGGGCAAGCAGAAGTTTCTTCTGACGCACGATTACAACTTGTTGTTGATAATGATGATGCAACAATGGGTAATGATGAATTATCACCATTAGGTAGCGATGCGCTTACTAAATTAAGAGATCAGCTGACACTTGCACAAGAAACTATAGAAGGCCAGGAACAAGAAACCGTTGACTTTAAATCGCGAATGGATGCGATGGAAGAGCAGTTAGAGATTATGCGCCGAATTATCATGGTCAAAGATGCCGATCTTGCTCGTTTGCAAGGTGCACTAGGAGATGAACAACAAGTTGAACTCGGATCTGATGATTTATCTGAGGAAATGCAGCAAGCGCTAAATGAAACTGAAGTAGATGATTCTACAGTTGTTGATGAACTTTTAGATGGGACAGAAGAACTGATTGAAGATACTGATGCTGGAATCGACGCCTTGGTTGATAATGCAGCAGAAATGCTTGAAGCAGGCGTTGACGAACTGATGGATGAGACTGAAGGGGTTCTTGAAAATACTGCCCCTCCAATGCAAATGCAAGCAGAAAGAATGGTCGATGAAGCCGCTGTAGCTGCGGCTGCTGAAGCTGCGAGAGAAGAAGCAGAGTATAGCAGTAGTAATATATTTGTAGGCGCAGATTCTGTTTCTGCTGTATTGCCGGAGCAAACAGATTTTAATGCTACCATCTCAATGAATCATGATTCCTTGCAAGCAGAAAGAATGGTCGATGAAGCCGCTGTAGCTGCCGCTGCTGAAGCTGCAAGAGAAGAAGCAGAACTAAGAGGCGACTACCTATTTTCAGAAGCAGAGATTGACTCCGGTGTAATAGATATTGATATTCCAATGGATGAAATGAATGACTCTTTTGATGAAATGGGTGATTCTTTAGACGAAGCGGAAGAAGTGCTTCCTTACCCTGAAGTAGATAGTGCTCAAGAATTAGTGGTTGAAGAGGATGGCCAATTAGGTCTCGTGGATAAAATAAAAGCCTTTATTTTAGAAAATAAAACAGCAGTATTAGGTGGATTAGGCGCCCTGTTCTTAGGACTTCTTGCGTGGCTGTTTGCACGACGTCGCAACCAAGATGAAGAATATGAGTGGGTTGATACTGACTCTGTAGATGACGATGGTGATAGCGAAGTGGAATCACCAAATGTCGTTGCTAATTTGGATGATGAAAATGAAGAGCAAGTGCTCGATGACTCATCAGAAATATTGATTGATCCAGCAGAAGATATAGACGATTTACTTAAACAAGCAGAAATGTCGATCGCTTATGGCGAATATGACGAGGCACATGCAGTTGTAGAGCGGGCAAGAGTTCAAGATCCGACGAATCAAGCGGTAGCATTAAAATTAGTAGCATTAGCTTACCACCAAAAACAACCAGAAGAATTTAACAAGTTAATCGCAGATATTGATATCGATAAAGATTCGGCTGAATGGCAAGAAATAGTTGCGTGGGGCAATGAGTTAGAGCCTGGAAATGAACCATTACCACTTGTGGAAGATGTTGTAGAAGAGTCTGACTTAACAGCTAATTTAGCTGAGACGCTGGATGATTTGGAACCAGAAACTATAGAAATAAATGAAGAAAATGACACTGTACTAGAGTTTAATTTAGATGAGTCATTAGAAGAAGCAGCTCAAGATCAAGTAGAAGAAAACAGTGACGATGAGCAAGCACTATCATTTGACACTGACTTTGATTTAGAGGGTGGGTCTAGCAGTGACGACAATGACTTGGACTTAGATGCACCGCTATCATTTGATATTGAAACAGATGACAGCCCTGAGCTTAGTTCAGCTGGGGATTCACTTGAAGATGCTGCTGAATTAGTGCTAGATGTTTCTGATGATTTATCTGAATTATCAAGTGAAACCGATGCGTTAGTTGACATTAATCTTGACGAAATCGCTACAGAGACCATTGAAGAAGACATTCCTGATCTTACTACTGAAACTACTGTTGAAGAAGTTGAAGAAGTTGAAGAAGTTGAAGAAGTTGAAGAGTTAGATATTGGTGCAGATGATCTAGAGTTCGATATCGGTGACTTTGATGAGGTTGATGAAGCCGAAACTAAACTCGACTTAGCTGCCGCATACGTTGATATGGGGGACCCAGATGGTGCGAAAAACATATTGAATGAGGTTCTACAAGAAGGTAATGATGAGCAAAAATCGCGTGCTCAAGACTTGTTAAACAATTTGACATAGTGAGCGGTGGGTGAGAGTAGCATTAGGTCTTGAGTATGATGGAACATCTTATTCTGGCTGGCAAGTCCAGCCCTCACAGCCGACAGTCCAAGCTTGTATAGAGGCGGCATTAAGCAAAGTAGCAAACGAACCTATTAAAACGGTAGCTGCAGGGCGAACAGATTCGGGTGTTCATGCTTTACAGCAAGTAGTTCATTTTGATACCCACGCAAAGCGCAGTGAGCGCAATTGGATTTTAGGTTTAAATTCTAATTTACCTAATAATATTAATGTAGTCTGGGCTCGACCTGTAGATGATGAGTTCAGCGCACGCTTTTCTGCTCTAAATCGAAGCTATAGATATTTAATTTATAACCGCGTAGGTCGCTCATCTCTTCAACATAATCGCATGTGGTGGCTGTTTAGCCCTTTAGATGAAGAGAAGATGCAAGCGGCGGCAGACTTGTTAATCGGACATCATGATTTCTCAGCTTTTCGCGCTAAGCTTTGCCAAGCACACAGCCCTTTCAAAACTATGGAAAGAATAAAGGTCACTCGACATGATAATTGTATTGCAATAGATGTGACTGCAAGGTCTTTTTTGCATCATATGGTTCGTAATATTGTAGGTGTGTTAGTGCCTATTGGCCAAGGTGACAAACCTGTCTCATGGGCAAAAGATGTACTTGAAAGTCGTGAGCGATCTCAGGGTGGGATTACGGCAGCTCCTGAAGGCCTTTATTTTGTAAATGTGGATTATCCCGAAAAATATGATCTACCAAAGGTGTCAGCTTTCCCCGTGGTCTGGTAAAATGAGTTCTTTAATTCTCAGATAAGATTAATGAGAACACGGGTTAAAATTTGTGGTATTACTCGGCGCCAAGATGCTGAATTTGCAGTTGAAATGGGTGCTGATGCTTTAGGTTTGGTGTTTTATGCGCCTAGCCCTCGAGCGATAACGATTGCGCAGGCACAAGATATGGTAATAGGTTTACCCCCTTTTGTGAGTATTGTTGCTCTGTTTGTTGATGCCGATTCCGACTATGTGAAGGCATGTATGGCTGCATTGCCTATCAGTATTTTGCAATTTCATGGTGATGAATCCGCAGAATACTGTGAACAGTTTAATCATCCTTATATGAAAGCATTAAGAATGCGTGACGGGATTGATTTAAAAGCAGCGGCAAAACGATATACGTCAGCTTCTGCAATATTATTAGACAGTTATCAGCCTGGAGTACCGGGAGGAACAGGCCAAGTGTTTGATTGGTCATTAGTGGCTAATATTAACGTGCCGGTAATTCTTGCGGGTGGATTAGATGCTGAGAATGTAGCCCAGGCAATAAAACAAGTAGAGCCATATGCCGTAGATGTGAGTGGTGGCGTTGAATTGTCTAAGGGAATAAAAGATAAAGATAAGGTAAGAAAATTTATGCAAGAGGTAGTAAATGTCTGAAAAGATAGAAAATTATTACGATAACTATCCGGATGATAAAGGTCATTTTGGCAACTATGGTGGTCGTTTTGTAGGTGAAACGCTGATGGAGGCGATTTATTCGCTAGAAGAAGCGTATAACCGTTATAAAAATGATCCTGAATTTCAAGCTGAGTTGGATAAGGACTTGTCTGATTATGTTGGACGGCCTTCACCTCTTTACCATGCAGAAAATTGGAGTAAAAAATTAGGTGGTGCTCAGATATACCTAAAGCGCGAAGATTTAAACCATACCGGTGCGCATAAAGTAAATAATACCATCGGCCAAGCTTTATTAGCCAAACGTATGGGTAAAACGCGAATTATTGCTGAAACGGGTGCAGGTCAACACGGTGTTGCAACAGCAACAGTTGCGGCGCGGTTAGGCATTGAATGTGTAGTCTATATGGGTGCAGAAGATGTGCAACGTCAGGCGCAGAATGTCTATCGTATGAAATTATTGGGTGCTGAAGTAATACCTGTTGAATCAGGATCTCGCACTCTGAAAGATGCACTGAACGAAGCATTACGTGATTGGGTAACAAATGTTGATAATACATTTTATATTATTGGCACCGTTGCTGGGCCGCATCCTTATCCTGAAATGGTGAGAGATTTTCAAACTATCATTGGCCGAGAAGCACGCAACCAGATCATGAAGTCAGCAGGAAAATTACCAGATGCACTTATTGCCTGTATTGGTGGCGGTTCAAATGCTATTGGTTTGTTTCATCCTTTTATCGGTGATGAAAGTGTTGAAATGTATGGTGTAGAAGGCGGCGGTCATGGTATTGAGACAGGAGAGCATGCCGCTCCACTGTGCGCTGGTTCTCCCGGCGTGCTACACGGTAACCGCACTTACTTAATGCAAGATGAAAATGGTCAAATAATAGAAACACACTCAGTTTCAGCAGGCTTGGATTACCCTGGTGTTGGCCCTGAACATGCCTTATTAAAAGATATAGGACGTGCGAATTATGTATCTGTTACCGATGATGAAGCTTTGCAAGCATTTCATGATTTGACGCGCATAGAAGGCATTATTCCGGCACTAGAATCAAGTCATGCATTGGCTTATGCTACTAAATTAGCACCTACGATGACGTCGGATCAGATATTATTAGTTAATCTGTCTGGTCGAGGCGATAAAGACATGCACACTGTTGCTGCATTAGCAGGGTTAAATTTTGAGGATCAAAAGTGAGTCGTATTAGTCAATGTTTTGAAAAGTTAAAGGCTGATGGGCAAACGGCTTTAATTTCTTATATTACTGCTGGTGATCCTGAACCGTGGGTTACGGTTCCTATGCTACATGCACTTGTTGATGCTGGTGCGAATATCTTAGAGTTGGGTGTACCATTTTCTGATCCTATGTCTGATGGTCCTGTTATTCAAAAAGCCTGTGAGCGAGCATTAAAGAATAATGTATCCATTCACAGTGTATTAGACATGGTGCGTCAGTTTAGAGAAAGAGATACAACAACGCCGATTGTACTGATGGGCTACGCTAATCCTCTTGAAGTCATGGGCTATGAAACTTTTGCTCAAAAAGCACAAGAAGTGGGTGTCGATGGTGTATTAACTGTAGATCTTCCACCAGAAGAGTCAGATCAATTTTTACCGCTAATGAATAAACATGAAATTGATACCATCTTTTTGGTTGCACCGACAACAACGCAAGAGCGAATGGCATATATTGCAGAGCATGCTAAGGGCTTTATCTATTATGTTTCAATTAAAGGTGTTACAGGGTCGGCTGTTTTAGATGTAACAGAAGTTGAAAGTAAAACAGGACAATTAAAACAGCTAACTGATTTACCATTGGGTGTGGGTTTTGGCATTCGTGATGGCCAATCAGCTGCTGCTGTTTCAAAAATTGCTGATGCGGTTGTTGTCGGCAGTACTTTAGTGCGTTGCATTGAAGAGCATGCAGAAAATCCAGAAGCATTACCTGCAGCTGTTGCTGCAATACTTGCTGAAATGCGCCACGCGATTAATGCCAGTGATATGGCCTAATATTATATAGGTGACAAAAATGAGTTGGTTTGAAAAATTAATTCCTTCAAAAATTCGCACTACAGTACGCAGTAAATCTGTTCCTGAAGGGGTATGGTGTAAATGTCCAGCCTGTGATAGCGTCCTATACCGCGCCGAATTAGAACGTAATTTACATGTTTGTCCTAAATGTGATCACCATCAACGGGTCAA
>JBJPGE010000084.1:0-7386 GCA_048595465.1 Methylophagaceae bacterium
GCTTTTGTTGTACCATACACATCAAAATCTGGCGTTGGGTTTTCAACATTGATATCAGTGATATGAATGATATCCGCAGGATCATCACCCTCGCCCTTCAATATCGACTGCAAGCCTTGGTTAATCAAGAACGGCGCCATCATATGGATATAGAAAAACTGTTCATACTGTTGTGCGGCTTCTTCTAAATCTGTCGAAGTCGGCTCAAAGGATGAGGCATTATGAATAACGCCTCTTAGATTGGTACATTGCGACTTTAACGCCTGCACAAAGTCTAAAATAGCGGGGGAGTTAGCGAGGTCTGCTTGGATTGTTTTTACCCCAAGATCGGCTAATACTTGGATTTGATCGGTGTGCGTACGATAATGAGCAATAACATTTTGGCCGTCTTCATGCAGTCGCTTTGCGATATGATAGCCAATACGACGACCCGCACCAGTAACTAAAATTGCATTTTCTAACACAGATATACCTTATAACTAATGACTTTACCCAAACCTGATGATATTGCACAACAGCATAGCGAGCAATTATTATCGCTCATCTATGATGAAATAGATCGTGCTGGCGGCAAGATTAGCTTTGCCGAATATATGCATCTATGCCTTTATGCACCAGGATTAGGGTATTACAGTGCTGGCAGCCAAAAGCTCGGACGGCATGGTGACTTCACCACCGCACCCGAAATCTCACCTTTATTTTCTCGCACCTTTGCGCATCATATTAAAGATGTATTAGTTCAGCTAGAACAACCTTCTATTGTCGAGTTTGGTGCCGGCAGTGGAAAAATGGCAGCCGACATTTTAATAGAGCTTGCCTCTATTAACTGTCTTCCTGAAAAATATTATATTATTGAAGTAAGTGCCGACTTGCGAGAAAGACAAAGAAGAACTATATCTAAATTGATTCCTGATCTTTTAGGTCATGTGATTTGGCTCGATCAGTTTCCTGCTAAATTTACAGGTGTCGTATTGGCAAACGAGGTCTGTGATGCCATGCCTGTACATTTGCTACACTTCACTCAAAATGACGTTGTTGAACGCTATATTGAACGAAATAATTCCGGTTTGTGCTGGTGTAACGGCGAATTATCACAGCCAGCATTAAGCTCTCATCTCACTGAGATTCAAACACTAATCGGAGATGGCAATAGTTACATCACTGAAGTAAATTTAGCGAGTGAAGCATGGCTTTGTAGTATTGCTGACAATTTACAACAAGGCGCAATATTCATTTGTGATTATGGCTACCCGAAGGCCGATTACTACCACCCCCAACGCAGTGAGGGCACCTTAATGTGCTATTACCAACATCAAGGTCATGCTGATCCACTTATATTGCCAGGCTTACAAGATATTACTGCTCATGTTGATTTTACCTCATTAGCGCAGACAGCTATTGATAACACGCTTGACGTGGCAGGCTTTCAATCACAGGCTGATTTTTTGCTTGCTGGCAGCATAACTGAGCTAAACCAAATTCAAGAGAACGATGAGTTCTCGATGCTACAACAGGCCAGTGAGATAAAGCAGCTTACCTTGCCGTCAGCAATGGGTGAAAACTTTAAAGTACTCACCTTAAGCAAAAATATTGCTCACTTATTGCCTCGCTGCCAACTGGCTGACCGACGTTATGCCCTATAAGCAGGCATAAAAAAGGGGAGCATTTGCTCCCCTTCTAATTCTCAACAAACTCAAAAATTATGGTGTGGGTGCATTTGCTTCCATATCTTTAATTTGCTGTTTTAAGCTTTCTATTTCATCGCTCATTTCAAATAGAATTTCTTTAATACTGCTGACATCGTCACGCAAATTACCCGTTTCTTGCTTGCTTCGTGCAACATCTTCTAATAATTCAGGGCTAACCGTACCATCATCGTCACCCTTACGATTCTTCGCTTCAGCTAACACGGTTGCAATATCAATAACAACCCAGTCTGTACGCTCTTTATCTGTTTTGGGATCAATATAATAAGCCTGCCCCTTATCTATCGCCACACGAATGCTTGGCTTAGAGTCAAAACTACGTTTACCGGGATTCAACGGATGGAGTCGACGATCAATAGGTTGTCCGGTTGCCTTCACATGTGTTCTAAATTCTTCATGAATTAAACCAAAGATAATATTTAAACGTCCATTACTAATAAATGCTCGTCCCGTATTGGTCTTTGTTTCTGAGGCAATTAAGCCGCGATGCTTGCCGTTAAGTACAAAATTAATATCTTCATTTTCTTGAGCCTGACTTAAACCGTTAGCCATCGCCGTACTTAATGTTTGTAATTCACCAATAGAAAATAAAGGAACATCTTTCTTTGTGATCCCTATGCGCTCACTCACATATAATGATGCTAGAACCGTTCGCAATTCCTCTACCGTTATCACTGTAGGATGCTCATTAGCAGGTGCAGCCACATCACTATTAACAATTTCTACATATTGTAGGTGCGCCTGCGCTTCCCATAATGTGCGGCCATCTTGGCCTTGCAATATTTCAGCTTCTGTTTCAGGTGCATCTCGTTCAAATAAGCCACCACCGCAGCCTGTCAAACCTGCTGATAACAACATACTCATAGCTAAAATAGCGCTATATTTAACAAACTGTCGCATAAAACTTTCCTCTTTAATTTTTCGAAACCTCTATCGTATGAGTTTCGGCTTTTTGATCTCTACTTAATAATTCTTGTACCGCTTCACGTGGATCGTACCCTTCAAATAGTATTTTGCAAACCTGTTCCACAATTGGCATTTCAACAGCCGTTTTCTGCGCTAGCATCATTACTTCACGAGCGGCATACATCCCCTCAACTGTTTTTCCTACTTCAGCAACAGCCTGCTCAACGGTTAAGCCTCGCCCAATCGCTAAACCAAGTTGACGGTTTCGACTTTGATCATCGGTACAGGTTAAAATTAAATCACCTATTCCTGACAGACCAAACAACGTTTCTGTTTTTGCACCTAAACTTGTCGCCAAACGTAAAATCTCTGACATTCCACGCGTAATTAATGCGGCTCGCGTATTTGCGCCATAGCCCAAACCGTCAGCAATACCTGCGCCAATAGCCATTACATTTTTAACTGTTCCGCCAAGTTGCACGCCTAAGACATCATTAGTCGTATAAACTCGTAACGTAGGACTATGCATTGCAGACGCTAAATCAGTCGAGAAAGTTTCATCCCGAGCCGCAATAGTTATTGCTGTCGGCAAATTTTTCGCGACCTCAGCAGCAAATGAAGGCCCGGAGATAACGGCTAGAGAGTGTGAATCACCTAATATTTCAATAGCCGTATCATATAAAAACTGACCTGTTTCTGGTGTTAAGCCTTTCGTTGCCCAGCTTACAGGAAGATCTTCAGCAATTAATGGCTTCATATCACTTAACATAGCTGGAAACGCTGTGCTTGGAACAGAAACTAGAACATGCTTTGCCAAAGCCAAGGCCTGCTCAAAATCTGCAATCACATTTAAACTTGTTGGAAAAGCTAAGCCTGGCAAATAGCGTTCATTGCTCGCGGCGGCTTGCATCTCACTTACATGCTTAGCGTCTCTTCCCCATAACAATACTTCGTAACCATTCCTAGCAATAGCAATAGCAAGCGCGGTTCCCCAAGCGCCCGCACCAATGACTAAGGTTGGAAATAGTGTATTCATTTGTATTGCTACAGATACCTGTTGGTCTTAGTGTTTTGCTTTATCCGCAGCTTGTTTTTTCGCCTGCTCAATTTGATTCATATATAAAGCATCAAAATTCACTGGCGCAAGCACTAATTGCGGGAAGCCACCTTTCAACACAATATCTGAAATCACTTCACGCGCAAAAGGAAATAATGTATTAGGGCAGTAACTACCTACTAACGGGCCCATTTCTTGATCACTGTAACCAGTCAATGAAAAAATACCTGCTTGTTTAACTTCAGCTAAAAAGGCAACTTTATCTTCCACTTTCGCTGTAACGGTAACCGTTAACGTGATTTCATGATTGTCATCATCAATTCGCGTGTATTCATTGCCCAACTGAAGATCTAATTGAGGCTTCCATTCATCACGAAATATTTCTGGGCTGTTTGGTGTTTCAAAAGAAATATCTTTTGTGTAAATTTTTTGAATAACAAAACGTGCTTGTTGATCTTCAGTTGATGCTGCTTTTTCTTCTGCCATGATTGTTCCTTAAAATTGTAATTATATTTAGGCGAGTAAATCGTCTAATTTCTTTTCTCTATCAATAGCCACCAGATCAGTGTATCCACCGATGGCTTCATTATTTATAAAAATTTGTGGCACAGTCCTTTGACGACTTTTTTGCATCATTTCCTGACGCTTGGCCGAATCTGAATCAATTCGAATCTCGGTATATTTAACCCCTTTACGATCGAACAACTGTTTCGCCATCGTGCAATACGGACATATTGCCGTAGAATAAATTTCAACTTTAGCCATTTTACTTAATCTATTTGGCTAACTGAAGAGCGGTAACTTGGCTTCTTTCCAAGAATTTAAACCGCCCGTTAATACATATACATCCGTGAATTCGCTGCTGCTCAATTGCTTAGCTGCAGCACGTGAGCGCTGGCCACTCGCACAAATCAAAATTATCGGTTGAGATTTATTTTTTAGTGTTCCGAGGTTCTCTGATAATGTCGATAAGGGCATACTTGTTGACTCCGCAATATGTTCCTTACTGAACTCATCTTTTTCTCTTATGTCTAAAAACAGGCCTTTTTGCTGGTTCACCAACTGAACTGCCTGCGCAGTCGTGATTGGCGTCATACCTGATATTCTTTGATGGAGTGAATCTGACATCAACATTGATGACAAAACAACAAACAGCGTTGCCAAAAGCCAGTGATTCACAAGAAACTCACCTAAATTTTCCATACTTAACCTTACTAAATTTAATTTGTATTAGAGCAAAAAACATCACGCATCATTTCAACTAAGCTTAATGTTCGTGCATCTTTAACGCGGTAATAAATTCGATTAGCATCGCGCCGTGAAGCCAACACTTCTTTATCTCTTAGTTTCGCCAAATGTTGTGAAACATTACTTTGCGTTGTGCCCACGCAATCAACGATACTTTGCACAGCAAGTTCATTCTCACCAATTGCACACAAAATCTTCAATCGCAGTGGATGTGACATTGCCTTTAGCGCATGAGCCGCCCTTTCGATATCATCATCATGGGCAATGAGAAATGAATTTTCAGCTTGAGACACAATAATTACCACAAAGTTACATAGCAACAATGTGCTACAAAAGGTAATATAATATCAATGATTTGCATGTATTAGCTAATATATATGCCTTTAACTCCCTTTTCACGCCATAAGGACGATTATATGAGCCACCCCCACCGCCCGCTTGCGCTAATTATTTTAGACGGCTGGGGTTACAGTGAAGAATTGCAAGACAATGCCATTCTCGCAGCTAATACGCCTGTATGGGATCATCTGTGGCAAGATTACCCTCATACTCTTATCAGCGCTTCGGGGGCTGGCGTGGGTTTACCCGGTTCGCAAATGGGCAACTCAGAAGTGGGTCACCTCAATATGGGGGCTGGCCGCGTTGTTTATCAAGAATTCACTCGAGTAAGTCGCGCAATCCGAACTGGCTCCTTTTTCACAAATAATACCTTAACAAAAGCTGTCGATCTTGCTGTAGAAAAAGATACTGCCGTTCATATCTTTGGCCTGCTCTCCCCAGGTGGAGTTCATAGTCACGAAGATCATGTTCATTCAATGATTGAATTAGCTGTTCGCCGTGGTGCAAACACAGTTTATCTGCACGCTTTTCTTGATGGGCGAGACTCACCACCTAAAAGCGCTCATGCTTCTATTGAGGCCATGCAGGCAAAATTTGAAGAGCTGGGCGGGGGACGGTTTGCTTCACTCATTGGTCGATACTATGCCTTGGATCGCGATCAGCGTTGGAGCCGTGTTGAAAAAGCGTATCGTCTTCTGACAGAAGGAGAAGGAGAATACCAAGCATCCTCAGCACTTGATGCATTAGATATGGCCTACCAACGTGATGAAACGGATGAGTTTGTTAAAGCAACCAGCATCATCCCCAAGGGTGAGGAAGCCGTTAAAATCAATGATGATGATGTTGTGATATTCATGAACTTTCGCAGTGATCGTGCCCGCGCATTAACAAAAAGCTTTATTGAGTCTGATTTTGATAGTTTTGAACGCCCTCGAACCATTAAATTGACCGAGTTTGTCACCTTAACAGAGTATAAAGAAGACTTTGCGACGCCTGTTGCCTTTCCGTCAGAAAAATTAAATAATGTTCTCGGTGAGCATATTTCTTCATTAGGTTTACGCCAACTACGCATTGCTGAAACTGAAAAATATGCACATGTTACTTTTTTCTTTAATGGTGGCCGTGATGAACCATTTGAAGGAGAGGACCGCATCTTAATTCCTTCACCTAAAGTCGATACTTATGATCAACAGCCCGCGATGAGTGCCTCTGAAATATCCAGCGAGCTCATCAAAGCCATCCAATCTAACAAATATGACGTCATTATTTGTAACTTTGCCAATGCCGACATGGTTGGGCATAGTGGTAATTATGAGGCTGCCGTCAAGGCCGTAGAGGTACTGGATAATTGTTTAGGCCGTGTCTGGTCAGCACTAAAACAAAATGGCGGCGAAATGATTGTTACTGCAGATCATGGTAATGCTGAATTAATGCGAAATAACGAAACAGGCCAGGCGCATACGGCACATACTAGCAATCCCGTACCGCTTATCTATGCCGGTCGTGAAGTGTCGCAAATAGAGTCTGGCACCTTGGCTGATATTGCGCCCACTATTTTGTCGTTAATTGATCAACCTATTCCTCCAGAAATGGGCAACCATTTACTGGTTACACTAAAGTAAGTCATGCTCATTCGTTATTTTCTTATTACTTTATTGGCTTGTTCGAGCCCGGTAGCGCTTTGGGCAGCAAAAGATCCCGCCGCCGTTCAGCAGCTTGAAGATGTAAAAACAGAAATTCACAATTTAAGTGAAAATGTCGCGACAGATAAAAGCTCCCAATCGGAATTGTTTCAACAGCTAAAACAACAAAGCCGTGCTGTTTCTAAACTCAATAGAACACTTCTAGATCTTAAACAGCAGATCAAACAACAATCTATTAAGCTCGCGCAAATAGAAAAGCGTCAACAACAAGAACAACGCTCCCATGACTTTGAGCTCACCGCATTAACCAAGCAAATTCGAGCCGCCTATAACACTAGCCAACCTAATTTCGTCAAAGTCTTACTAAGCCAACAAGATCCTGCAAGTTTTAGTCGTTCTTCGGTTTATTTTAATTATTTTAACCAAGCAAGGCAGCAACAACTAACCGATATCAGTGCCATTTTACAAAACCTCACCGCCGATCAAA
>JBJPGE010000085.1:0-7255 GCA_048595465.1 Methylophagaceae bacterium
AAGGCGTCGTTACTGGAGATATTTCAGTAACAGGTGTTGGGTCACAAGTTGATGTGGCGACGACAGGTTTCAACTTGCTTCAAGCAGAACTTGTTAACAATGAAAATGATTCTCCTGCTGTTGCATTAGATTTGGTAAGAGGCAATATTGATTGGAAACAAACCGAGGGATCATGGCAGTTATCTGGAAGAACATTATTATCCATTAATGGTGATGATTGGCCAGAAACAGCATTTTCAATTAATAAAAATCCTCAAGGAAACGTGCAACTTATAGCGCAATATCTACGTTTGAGTGATCTTACTTCTCTTGCACTATTATCAAATAATACACCTGAAATCATTCAACAGCTGCAGCCAGCAGGGGACATTGAAGCGCTCAATCTTCATTATTCTGCCGAAAAGGGTTTAACTGATTTAGCCTTTAAAATAAAAGAAGGTGTCTTTTTACCTTGGAAAGATTATCCGGGAGTTACAAATTTAACGGCTCAAGTGAATTGGCAAGATGGATTTGGGAATGTTCGTTTAGATAGCCGAGACCTTACTTTATATACAAAACCGTGGCTGGGTGAAGACCTGTTTTTTAATTCTATCGTAGGTGTGCTACAACTGGATTATGAGCAAGAAAACTGGCAATTAGTTAGTCAAGGTTTACGTGTATGGAATGAAGATCTAACGTTGCAATTAGAAGGTGAAATAAATAAAGAAAATGATGGCAAGATCATAAATGATTTAAAAATAACATTAGAAGATATTACGGTCAGCCAATGGAAGAAATATGTACCAAGAAAGAATTTCGCTGTTGATTTTAAAACGTGGTCGGATGATGCGTTTGTAGCAGGAAAAATTACCGAGGGTGAAATAATATTAAAAGGGGAATTGGCGGCCTTTCCTTATGAAAAAGAGCCTGAAAAAGGGCAGTTTAAGATGGCTTTGCAAGCAGAAAACGTACAGTTGCACTATGCGCCTGGCTGGCCTGACTTAACGGGGTTGACAGGGACGATAACGGGTTCAGGAAATGACCTTATTATAAAAACAAAGCAAGGAAAAACAGCGGGTTTTGATTTTATAGATGTAACCACGACCATTAAAAAACTGACTGAAAGTGAACCCATTTTGTGGGTTAAAGGTGATGTGAAGGGAACAACCGCAAAAGCGTTACAATTTTTAAAAGACAGCCCGTTAAAAGAACGTTTTGGTGTGGTGGCTGATTTAGCAGTAGCAAAAGGCCGCAGTAATATAAACTTAGATCTAATGGTGCCATTGGCCGATGTTGATAATACAACCGTTGCGGGTTACGTTAGTTTTAAAGATAGCCAACTGCATTATAAAGCTTCTCCTGAAATAGGAATGACACATGTCAATGGCAAGCTGTATTTCAGTGAAAAAGGTGTTAAAGCAAAAAATATAGCAGCTACGGCTTTTAATGAATCCGTCAATATTGATGTTAAACCTGACGGCGATAAAGCAATTATCTCAGTTTTAAGCCATATTGATACAAAACAAATTAATACGATATGGCCAGGAGAAGTACCTGATTATATTTCTGGAAAAACTGCGTATAAGATGGATTTAACGGTTGTAGAGAGGGAATTAGGAAAATTCTATCTTGATGTTGATCTTAATTCAGATCTAAGCGGTTTAACATTGGCCTTGCCTGCACCGCTGGGTAAAGAAGCAGAGCGAAAAATACCGTTTAAAGCCACCATACAAAATGTTGATAATAGCCTGGTTTATACCACTCAATATGGTGATGTGTTGAATGCAATAGCAAGGCCAAAAAAGGATTTGTGGCAAGGTGAAATCAGGTTTGGAAAAGGTAAAGCGCTATTGCCAAACAATGGTATTAAAATAACGGGGCAATTAGCGGAACTATCAGTTGATGATTGGTTTGATTGGGCCGGGCAGCAACAAACGAGTGGCGACGTATCGTTGGTGGATAGTATTGATGAGCTATCATTGGTGTTAGGAAAATTAACAGGCTTTGAGCAGTCGATAACAAATTTAAATTTAACAAGCCAAAAAGATGCAAAAGGTTGGCGAACAAACATAGATAGTAAGCAGATACGGGGCTTTATTTATTTGCCTAATGATTTAAAGGGTTCATCTATTATTAAAATGGATTTAGATCGACTAGCGATTACGCTTCCTAAAACCCCTGAAGAGACTGTAGCTCAGGAAAAAGAACAATCAATGGCATTATGGCCAAATGTTGATATAACAATCGACTCACTTGTGCTGGATGAAAAGCCTTTAGGAACGTTAAAAGTACAGGCAAGAAAATCAGAAAATAAATGGACAATTAATTCAGGTCAATTGGCATCAGACGTATTTGTACTTTCTGTAGTAAAAGGCGTGTGGAGTAAAGCGGCGGAAAAAGATAACACAGTACTTCAATTAACGTTAGAAAGTAGTGATTTAGATTCATTATTAGCTGACTTTGGTTACCAGCAGGCAATTGATGCTGAAGAAGTTCTAATAAAAGCAAACGTGTCGTGGCCTAAGGATGTGTTAAATTTTGAGTTGAGCTCACTCTCAGGCACATTAAATATGGATATAGGCAAGGGTACGTTACAAGACGTTGAGCCCGGTGCAGCAGGCCGAATTTTTGGACTGATGAGTATTGCAGCATTGCCAAGACGCTTGTCATTAGATTTTAGTGATTTATTTGGCAAGGGCTTTACTTTTGATTCGATAACCGGCGATTTTAAGTTTAAAAATGGTCTTGCGCTGACAGATAATTTTATGCTCAAAAGTGCGAGTGCCGAAATTGAAATTGCAGGGAATGTTGATCTTGTTAACAAGCAGTATGCCCAACAGGTTAAGATTATACCTAATGTATCTTCAACACTGCCTGTAGCAGGTGCTGTCGCGGGTGGGCCGATAGGTTTAGGCGTCGGTACAGCTATATTACTAGTCGACAAATTAACGGATAAGTTATTTGATAAAAACATCGTTAACATCATTAGCTATAAATATGATTTAACGGGTCCATGGGATGATCCATTACTAACTGTTTCCGCCCCGTCCAAAAATAACGATACTACCAATACAAATAGAACAGTTATTAAGTAAATAGTAACTTATATGGTTAAACTTTAAGCTCTAAAACGGCGCAGCAATTCGAATAAATCCCCTTACTGATTTTTCATCACTGCCCTTAGCATATTCCACATCAGCCGAGACCGTCAGGCTATCAAATGCTGCTACCTGTAACCGAGCACCGATAAAACCTCCCGATATATTTTGCTCACCTACCTCTGAGAAGCTAAAGGCATTACCTGCAATGCTCGCATTGCTACGGTCATTATTATTATGGCGAGCATCCAGTCCTGCACGTAGCGCTAGTTCATTGTGTTCATTGAGCTTATACGCCAGCGCTAATTGCACGCGTGCAGCCCATGTTTGCAGTGTACGGTCATCTACTTTTAAATTTGAATTGGTTGTACCACGTTCAGTGTAACCCTCTAACCAAGCCACACTGTAGTTTAGAGTTGCCGAAGGACGAAACTCCCAATACTCATTCACAGTATAGGCCGTACTGACAGTAATAGAGGGGCTTAAGAATACCGCATCAAAATCAGACTTAGCCACTTCAGCGCCATTGATATTATCAATGACTGCACGCTGATGGTCATACTCGTTATAGCCGCCAATTGCAGAAATAGTCACCTTAAAAGCATCAAAATTATATTGCCCATAGGCCCCTAAGAAATAACTATCGGTATTCGTCTCAAATGAATGATTGTTTGCATCGGTGTCAGCAAATGCTGCCCCGCCCAATAAACCGATGCGATATTGATTCACATCCCACTCATAACCAAAGGCAATGCCCACTTGGTCGTTGTCATATCCTACTGAACTACCTTGAGCCTTGCGATCAAGCCGACCACCCAATACCTGACTCCACGCGACAGGTCCTTGTGGTTGAAATAGCATGCCAGGTGCCAACTCAAGTGAGGCCACTTGCACGGGTTTAAACGGGGTAACATGGGCAAGCTGTTGATTGACCATATTATGCACCGCATCGGTAAAGTGGGATAAACCCGTTGAAAGTGCAGAAGTACCAGATGGATCAACCGTAATAACATCATTACCTATGACCACACCCGCACCAAACAGATTAATATTTTCGGTATTCTCAAACGTTAAGTAGCTCGATATACCGCCAGTAAATACGTTAGCCGTATCGTTATCACCGCCATTATCGCCTAAATTAATACGGCCAATGATGTGTGACCCTGGTAAGATATTTAAAGTAATATCATTGGAAACACCCAAAATAGCAAAAGCCCCCGCTCCTGTTGCAGATATGATGCCGCTGTTATTGATTGTGGGACTGGCACCGAGCAAGAAAACACCATGAGAAGAAGCCCCCGTTGTTGTAATAGCGCTGGTATTGGTGAGGCTGAGAGTCGCATTAGCGTCTCGGGATACAATGCCAATCGCATTGGAACCCGCTGTTGAAATAGCGCCGCTATTGTTCAGGGTGGCATCAGCACCTGTTAAATCAATACCATGCGCACCAGTCCCTGTTGTTGAAACGATGCCGCTGTTGTTAATATTGGCATTGGTGCCTGTCGATTCAATACCACGAGCATTAGTACCTGCTGTGGAAATGCTACCGCTGTTGCTAATGTTGGTATTGATGCCAGTCGAGTTAATGCCATGTGCATTACTACCCGCTGTGGAAATGCTACCGCTGTTATTGATAGTGGCATCGGCACCGAACGAAAAAACACCATAAGCAAAACTCCCCGTCGTTGTAATAGTGCTAGTATTAGTAAGGTTGATAATAGCATTAGCATCTCTGGATACAATGCCAACCGCATTGGAGCCAGCCGTTGTTGAAATAGTGCCGCTGTTGAACAGCGTGGCATCAGCATTGGTTAAATCAATGCCATGCGAACCAATACCTGTTGTTGAAATGATACCGCTGTTGCTAATATTGGCATTGGTACCTGTCGATTCAATACCACGAGCATTACTACCTGCTGTTGAAATGCTACCGCTGTTGCTAATGTTGGCATTGGTGCCGTTCGATTCAATACCTCGAGCAAAGTTATTTGTCGTTGTAATTAAGCCGCTGTTGGTGATGGAAGCATTAGTTAGGTCCGAGAAAATAGCTATGGCCCCATCACCTGTAGTTGAAATACTTCCACTATTTGTGATGGAGGCATTATTGCCATCCAGGAAACCACTTATTATCCGTCACCCGTAGTTGAAATACTTCCGCTATTGGTGATGGATACATTATCGCCATCTGAGAAAATGGCAAAAGCTCCATTACCTGTTGTTGAAATATTGCCAGCGTTATTGACGATAGTATTAATACCATTTGCTATGATAGCAGTATTATTAGCAGTATTAAGTTGCCCACCTACCTCAATAGCTCCCATTTCATTGTCATTAAGTGTTTGAGAGTTGGTCTCTACTTGACCATTCACAATAGTGAAGTCAGCAGCTTGAGCCGAGACACTGAGTGCTAGCAAGATGGTTAAACTGATGGGGGTGAACATCAAAGTTCGGCGGATGAAACTCACGTTCTGCCTTGTAAGTGGTATAAGTGATGTAATCTTAGTTAGGATGAGCTTTAAATGCAAGTTATGCCTAGGTTTTATGGCTTATTATTCACATAGATGTATAGACTTTTTAACCTTCCATTTCTCTAATTAAGCTTGATGTGCGTAGTGTTTGAGTAAAATGGATGCTTATTTTTATATTATTGTCCTTATTTTATAACGTGGCAGAGTGAAGATCTGGTATGATCTGTCCTCTTTTCTGACTACATCAAACGCTATGTCTGACTCGTTATTTGACCAAGTTAATCAACAATTATTAGTCCCAGCTGGATTGGTTGAAGCTGACTTGGAGCGAACGCTTGCCATGACAATGGGGCGGGGTGTGGATTATGCCGATCTTTATTTTCAGCAATCCCGCCAAGAAAACTGGGTGCTAGAAGACGGCATTATTAAAGATGGTGGTTACCATATTGAACAAGGTGTGGGTGTTAGAGCTTGCAGTGGAGAGAAGACCGGCTTTGCTTACTCCGATGATTTAATCCTACCTGCGCTACAAGATGCCGCAATAGCCGCACGGGCTATTTCTCGGCAAGGTACTGATGGTAGCGTGCATGCTTGGAAGCGCACCATTGCGCCAAAGTTTTATTCTGAAACCGATCCCTTAGCTGCATTATCCGTTGAGCAGAAATTAGCCCTGTTAAAAGAGGCCGATGCGACAGCACGTTCTGCGGATCCTCGTGTCACGCAAGTAAGTGTTAGTTTGGCCGGTGGTTTAGACACCGTACTGGTTGCAGCTAGTGATGGTACATTTGCAGCCGATATTCGACCTTTAGTACGAATGAATGTGTCCGTTATTGTTGAATCAAATGGTCGTCGGGAACGTGGTAGTGCAGGGGGAGGTCGCCGTTTAGATTATCGCTACTTTCAAGATAATAACCTTGCAGAGACTTACGCAAAAGAAGCAGTTAGACAAGCATTAGTTAATTTAGATGCTGTTGATGCACCGGCTGGGAATATGACTGTTGTTTTAGCATCTGGTTGGCCAGGTGTATTGCTGCATGAAGCTGTTGGGCACGGTCTTGAAGGTGATTTTAATCGTCGTGGTAGTTCAGCATTTTCGAACCGTATGGGCGAAATGGTAGCTTCGCCTTTATGTACCGTTGTTGATGATGGCACGTTGCAAGATAGACGTGGTTCGTTGTCTGTAGATGATGAAGGCGTGCCTACAGAAAATACAACATTGATTGAGAACGGAAAATTAACAGGCTATATGCAAGATAAACATAATGCACGTTTGATGGGGAGTCGTAGTACAGGCAATGGCCGCCGCGAGTCTTATGCCCACCTGCCTATGCCGAGAATGACTAATACGTATATGCTTCCTGGCGAACATGAACCTGAAGAGGTAATAGCATCCGTTGAAAAAGGCATTTATGCCGTGAACTTTGGTGGTGGTCAGGTAGATATTACATCAGGAAAATTTGTATTTTCTACCACTGAAGTCTATATGATTGAAAACGGTAAAGTGACGTATCCGGTAAAAGGGGCTACGTTAATTGGCAATGGCCCTGAAGTGATGGGAAAAATAAGTATGGTTGCCAATGATTTAGAGCTAGATACAGGCGTGGGTAACTGTGGAAAAGATGGCCAGAGTGTTCCCGTAGGTGTAGGTCAGCCAACCCTTAAGATAGATGGTTTGACTGTCGGCGGCACAGCTTAAATAGACTTATATAT
>JBJPGE010000086.1:0-7246 GCA_048595465.1 Methylophagaceae bacterium
GCCACCTAAGGCCATTCGGCTAAATTTTCTATTTGTTGCTCGAGCGATAGACTGTGCAACAGATGTTTTACCTACACCAGGGGGACCAACAAGGCATAAAATCGGCCCTTTTGCTTTTTTTACACGTTGTTGAACAGCTAAATATTCAAGGATCCGTTCTTTAACTTTTTCTAAACCATAATGGTCTTCATTTAATATCTTTTCAGCTTTATCTAGGTCTTGCAGTACACGAGAGCGCTTTTTCCACGGTATACCGGCCAAGCATTCAATATAATTTCTAACAACAGCAGCTTCAGATGACATGGGTGACATCATTTTTAGCTTTTTAATTTCTGCATCTGCTTTTTCTTTTGCTTCTGCTGACAAACCGGCGGCCGTAATCTTTTCTTCAAGTTCATCAATTTCATTGCCAACTTCGTCAATTTCCCCTAACTCTTTTTGAACGGCTTTCATTTGTTCGTTCAAATAATATTCACGTTGGTTTTTTTCCATTTGTTTTTTGACACGGCTACGGATCTGTTTTTCAACATTTTGAATATCAATCTCAGATTCTAGAAGCACCATTATCTTTTCAATACGTGCTTTAACATCGCTCATCTCAAGCAAGGCTTGCTTGTCTTCGAGTTTAAGTGTCATATGTGCAGCAACGGTGTCAGCCATGCGGGCTACATCATCAATTCCAGATAAGGAAGTTATTACTTCAGGCGGAATTTTTTTATTCAATTTAACATATTGTTCAAATTGACTTAACAGTGATCGCATTAACACATCTGACTCACGGTCATCTGCTAACGTTTCTGTCATAACTTCAATGTCCGCACGAAAATAATCTGCAGAGCTATCGAACGACAATGCTTTTGCTCGTGTTGTGCCTTCAACTAATACTTTTACTGTGCCATCAGGTAATTTTAATAATTGTAAAATATTGGCAAGTGTACCCACTGCAAACAAATCATCGGTGGAAGGTTCGTCTTCAGCTGAATCTTTTTGGGCAACCAGGAGTATTTGTTGATTAGCATCAGAGGCGGAATCTAATGCTTTAATTGATTTATCTCGGCCTACAAATAAAGGAATGACCATATAGGGATAAACCACCACATCACGAAGCGGTAGTACAGCAACAGCAGTTACATTAGTATCCGTTACTGTAGATTCTATTTGATTTTCCATTTAGCTTTGACCTCTTGATTAGACAGCATTTATTGCTGCCTAATATTTAACATAAATATGAATATAAAACGCATAACACGTTATTGTTTATATGGGGGTAAAAGAGCAGATTTCAAGCATGGCTGCTTAATCTTTAGAACACTCCATTCTAGCCGAGCAAAAATCAGGAGAATGCTAACTAGCTTAGTAATATTTGTTTTACTATTGATCACCCGATGCAAGTTCAGGTTCTTGATCTTCATAAACAAGAATAGGATCATTCTCACCATTAATAACATTTGCATCAACCACTACTTTAGCTACATTATCCGTTGACGGCAGATCAAACATCGTATCAAGTAGCACATTTTCAATAATTGAGCGAAGGCCACGAGCACCTGTTTTTCGTGTCATGGCTTTAGCGGCTATAGCTTGCAATGCATCTTCTCTAAATTCGATTGCCGAACCTTCCATTTCAAATAATTTTTGATACTGTTTGACTAATGAATTTTTAGGCTCCGTTAAAATTTCTATTAACGCCTCTTCGTCAAGCTCTTCTAGTGTTGCTACAACAGGAAGACGCCCCACAAATTCAGGAATTAAACCATATTGGACTAAATCTTGAGGCTCAACTATTTTTAATACATCACTTGTGACTTTATCATGATCAACACTCTTCACATCGGCAGAAAAACCAATTCCACCCTTGTGTGAGCGATTATTGATAACCTTATCGAGACCGGCAAATGCACCGCCACAGATAAATAATATTTTGCTGGTATCAACTTGCAAGAATTCTTGTTGAGGATGCTTCCTTCCACCTTGCGGAGGAATAGATGCTGTGGTGCCTTCAATCAATTTTAACAGTGCTTGTTGCACGCCTTCACCTGATACATCACGCGTAATCGACGGATTGTCCGACTTTTTAGAAATCTTATCAATTTCATCAATATAGACAATGCCTGTTTCAGCTTTATCAACATCATAATCACATTTTTGTAGTAATTTTTGAATAATGTTTTCAACGTCTTCACCTACATAACCTGCTTCGGTTAATGTGGTGGCATCTGCCATGGTGAACGGTACATTTAATTGTCTTGCCAGTGTTTCTGCTAATAGCGTTTTACCGCTACCGGTTGGACCGATCAATAAAATATTACTTTTTGATAGCTCAACTTCGTCTTTTTTAGTGCCAAAACGTAAACGTTTATAATGGTTGTAAACTGCCACTGAAAGCACACGCTTGGCTTTTTCTTGGCCAATAACATAGCTATTAAGTGCTTCATTAATTTCACGTGGTGTAGGTAAATAATCATCAGCGCTGTCTTCTGATACTTCTTGTAACTCTTCCTGAATAATGTCGTTACATAAATCAACACATTCATCACAAACAAAAACAGAAGGTCCTGCAATCAGTTTTTTTACTTCGTGCTGACTTTTACCGCAAAACGAGCAGTAAAGTAATTTATCATCATTATTATCGTTGTCGTCACTCATTTTTCATATTTCCTAACAATCAAAACTCACAATTTGTATCGGCTGATTATGATGCTTCTGTAGGGCGACTTGCCAAAACAGAGTCAATTAAACCATATTTTTGGGCTTGATCCGCACTCATAAAATTATCTCGATCAGTATCTTTTTCAATATCATCAAGTGACTGGCCACTGTGTTTTGCCAAAATACCATTCAATCGCTCACGAATTGTTAAAATTTCACGGGCATGAATTTCAAAATCAGCTGCTTGGCCCTGAAAACCACCTAAAGGTTGGTGAACCATTACACGTGAATTAGGTAAACAATGACGTTTCCCCTCTGCTCCCGCTGCCAATAGTACCGCTCCCATGCTTGCTGCCTGGCCAATACATAAGGTACTTACATTCGGTTTAATAAATTGCATCGTATCATAAATAGCTAGTCCTGCCGTGACTGATCCACCTGGTGAATTGATGTAAAGGTGAATATCTTTGTCAGGATTTTCCGATTCTAGGAATAACAACTGCGCGACCACAAGGTTAGCCATATGGTCTTCAACTTGGCCTACCAAGAAAATCACACGTTCTTTTAATAAGCGTGAATAAATATCGTATGAACGCTCGCCTCGCGGCGTCTGCTCAATAACCATAGGAACGAGTGCGTCATTAATAGTATTATCGAAAGGTGTATTTATCATTTATTTCCCAATATATTTTTATCTAACTAATATGTATAGCGTGATTATATAAAGATAATCACTGTAATGTAAAACAAAAAAGCCCACACTCAAATTAATGAGTGTGGGCTTTAATATTATTTAGTTGAATTAAGCTGCAGCAGAATTCATTACCTCGCCAAATGTTGATGCCTTTTCAGTTACTTTAACTTTATCGTAAATCCATTCAACAACAGAATCTTCAACGACCATCATTTGTATTTCAGATAATTTTTGTTGATCGTTCATATAAAATTTAACTACGTCTTCAGGATCTTCATAGCTAGCGGCAATGCCATCAATGACTTCTTTAACTTTCTTTTCTTCTGGCTGAATATCATTATCTGAAATGATTTTGCCGATTAAAAGACTCAGTGCGACACGTTTTTTTGCGCCATCTTTAAAGTTTTCAATATCAAATGGAATACCATCAACATTGACACCTTGATTAGCTAAGTTTGTTTTTGCTTGATTCATTAAGAACTCAGCTTCACGCTCAACAGGTCCATCCGGTAACTCCACATCATTGTTTGCGACTATACTGTCCATAACATTACGTTTGTTCTGTGCTTTCAATGCTGTTGTTAGTTCACGTGTCATATTAGCTCGCACTTCTTTTTTCAGTGCCGCAAGCCCTGCTTCAACGCCACATATTGCGGCAAACTCTTTATCTAGCTTAGGCAATACTTTCTTAGCAACAGATTTAACCGTCGCTTCAAAAGACGCTTTTTTTCCTTGTAAATGTTCTGCGCGATAATCTTTCGGGAAAGTAAGTGTAATCGTTGTATCTTGACCTGTTTTCACACCAACCAACTGATCTTCAAACTCAGGTAGCATGGAACCGTCGCCGATAACTACAAGTACGTCATTACCATTACCGCCGTCAAATTTTTCACCATCTATTGAGCCAATAAAATCAATGGTAACGCCATGGCCTTTTTTAGCCGCTGTTTTAATTGGCTCCCAAGACATGCGCTGTTCACGCAATGTTTCTAACATGCCGGCAACATCTTCATCTTGAACTTCGGCAACGATTTTTTCTAATTTAATGCCCTTTAACTTAACTTCTTTAACATCAGGGAACACATCGTATTCAATAGTATAGATAAGTGAATTATCTTTTTCTTCCATTGTAGCCACATGTGGACGGCTAGCTGGATTGATTTCTTCTTGAGTAAATGCTTCTTGCATGCTGCTTTGTACAAGCGCATCAATTACATCTCTTTGTGCTGCAGGAC
This sequence comes from Methylophagaceae bacterium, assembly GCA_048595465.1. Lineage (GTDB taxonomy): Bacteria > Pseudomonadota > Gammaproteobacteria > Nitrosococcales > Methylophagaceae. The sequence goes on from JBJPGE010000086.1 coordinate 4,579, forward strand.
CATGAGATTGTTCAACCATCTTCATCGGAACTTTTCCAGGACGAAAACCCGACTGTTTCACTGTTGGGCGAATTGCATTTAAGCGATCCTGTACCGCTTGCTTGATATTGGCATCTTCTACCGTCACCGTCATACGGCGACCAAGTTCACTCACATTTTCTACAGTAACTTGCATTTTGAACCTCAAAAAAGATTGTTGGATTATTGATACCAATGAATGCCATCAATAACCCAATAATTGGTACGAGAGGAGAGACTCGAACTCTCACAGGTTACCCCACTAGAACCTAAATCTAGCGCGTCTACCAATTCCGCCACTCTCGCATAAACGTTGTTTAGACTCTATGAATCTAAAGAAGTCGGCTATTATAAACACATAGCCATGATACTTCAAGATGTGTATTTCAGTGTTTTTAAACCCATCATTAAAGAAGGGCTTGAGCAATCTATCTTAAAGTAAGATAGCTATGAAATAGTTAAGAAAACTAGCTATAGATTAAATTTTATTATTTTTTATCTAGTTTTTTCGTTTGCTATGCCGTGAGGCACATGCCCTGTTGCAACATGCTCTCTTGCCGAATCACAATGACCTTGCTGATCATCAAAAAAGATATCAGCTCCAAATGACTTTAGAAATGGTCCTTTGTCTAAACCGCCAAGGAATATAGCTTCATCAATACGAATTCCCCATGCACGCAATGTGCGAATAACGCGCTCATGTGCCGGAGCAGATCGCGCCGTTACTAAAGCCGTTCTAATAGGTGATTCATCATCGTTAAATTCTGTTTGCAAATGATTGAGTGCTATAAGGAAATCTTTAAATGGTCCACCTGACAAAGGATCTTTGGCTGCTTGCTGTTCATTTTTAGTAAATGCCTGCAAGCCCTTTTCTTTATATATGCGCTCTGATTCATCAGAAAAAAGTACGGCATCACCATCAAAAGCAATCCGTAACTGGCTATTCTCACTATTATCTCCAACATTAGATGGCAAAATAGTAGCCGCAGCAATGCCTGCATCTAATGCTTTTCTGACATCTTCAGGGCTAGTTGATAAAAATAAATTTGCCCCAAAGGTCTCAACATAGCGATAAGGGCTACTGCCTGAGGTAAATACCGCGCGACTAATGCTCAGTTTATGGTGCTGAATGGAATTAAAAATCCGTAATCCAGTATCGGAACTATTTCGTGACAACAAAATAATTTCAACATGAGGTTTATCCGTTTTATTACTGTTTAGTGCGAGCAGTTTTTTAACTAAGGAATAAGCCGCCCCCGCTTCAAGTGGTACATCTTCGTGCTCAATTTGATACTGACAATAGGCTTTTGTGCCTTGCTGTTCGTATATTTGATGGCTTTCATCTAAATCAAATAATGCACGGGATGAAATAGCTACAATTAAGCGATTCTCAGCCATTTATTGCGCCTAACTGTATGGCTTGACCATCTTTGCGAGCGATGCGTAAGACTCGGTCCCAGTTTGATCGTTGTTTTTCTGTCATAACAGGTGCTTTTTTGAGCGCTTCTAAATCATTATCTAATGTAAGTAATGTTGAAACATCAGCTGGTTTTCCTTTTGGAAAAGATGAATCCTTAGCCGTAAAGATTACACGATAAAAAATAGGTGTGCTTGGTGCAATAACCTGAATGGCCTGACGTAACATTTGGATACGATAAAGTGGATTGATAAATTTAAAGCTTTTACCGTTGAGCATTTGTGTCCACTTCTCAATTTTATCAGCGCCAAATAAATGGCCTGATATAGGATAGGTCTCGATAACTAATATACCCTGTTTTAAGAGGACTAAACGCTCAATGTCTATAAGTCCGCCCACACCATCAGGGAACACCACACTCTGTAAATCCGCTTGCGAATACGGCTTTAATGCTAAATCGATTCTTTTATTAGCATTTTGTTTCTTTTTGCTAAAAAAGAATGCAATTATGATTAAAACTAGAAATAAAACAGTAATTCCTAGGTAAATTTGGACGTTTTGGGACAAAGTAAAAACTCAAAATAATGAAGATTGCTTAAATTATACGGGTTTCTTATTTATTTTGGACGTTAAAAATTATTTTTAACTAGAACTAGGGGTCTTTAAATATAGCTAATCTTGGATATCTTATAAATCAACTGGATCTTCGTGAATAATCACTTCAGCAGATGGAAATAGTGTAACCAAATCACGCTCAACGCGATCTGCTATGGCGTGAGCGGCCGATAAGTTTAATGCACCATCCAGCTCTAAATGCAATTGAATAAACACCGTATTACCTGACCGACGTGTTCGTAAATCATGCAAGCCTAAAACATCAGTATGCTTGGCCACTCGTTGCTTAATCTTTTCGCGCTCTTCGTCTGGCAATTCATGGTCCATTAATAAATCAATAGATTCTCGGATAATTGACCATGCACTATATAGAATGAAGATGGCTATACCGAGTGCGAATAAAGCATCAAAATGAGACCATCCATAAAATGTTAGCACTAATGCAACAATAACACTGGTATTAACCCACAAATCTGTTTTGTAATGCAATGCATCGGCTTTTATAGCCGTAGAGTTTGTTTTTGAAATGACATACTTCTGAAACGATAGCAGTATGAGCGTAGCAATAATTGAAAAAATCATCACCCCTACCCCAACTTCTAAACCTTCCATCTCAGT
>JBJPGE010000087.1:0-7206 GCA_048595465.1 Methylophagaceae bacterium
CGATAATGTAAGCTGGTCTTCTCCAATACATGGCGTACGCACAAACGCTGGTTGGCAGTTTAGTGGTGATGGTTTAAACATTGAGGCTGAAACGTTGGTCTACCTCCGTTTTAGAGGCTATTTTCCATCTGGGATTTACAATGGATCAGGCTCGGTTGTTGAAACAATACAACAAGTCTATTTAGCCAAAGATGATAGTGGTTTCTGTGTGCCGATTAAAGTAAGCGGTGGTGGCGTAGCGGTAATTTGTTTGTAAGCCTCACAATTATCATTCATTAAATCTCAACAATCATAAAAAAAACTCAAACCAAACTGAGTAATTTATCGGATTCAATATGAAACAATTTATTAACAACAAACTAATCACTGCTATTTTTCTAATTTGGGCGTGTATAGCGAACGTAGCTCATGCGGAGTTAGGGCCTGAACTAATTAAGGATATTCTAATCGGCTCATCCGGCTCCTATCCAAGTGAGTTAACCAACATCAACGACACTGTTTTTTTCCGTGCAGAAACTGAAACTTACGGAGAAGAGCTTTGGAAAACGGATGGTACAAAAACTGGAACTGTGATGGTTAAAGACATAGACACTGAAATCCAGTTTGGGTTGGGGTCAGGATCTACCCCTGAGTATCTTACCAAAGTTAAAAACACCTTGTTTTTTACTGCTGACGATGGGGTCGACGGTTTTGAAGTGTGGAAATCTGATGGCTCTGAAGCTAGTACTGTGATGGTTAAAGATATTCGAAGTGGTGGCCATTCATTTCCTCGCGATCTTATCGATATTGATGACACACTGTATTTTAATGCAGATGACGGAGCTAGTCATGGCAGAGAATTATGGAAATCTGATGGCTCTGAAGCTGGTACCGTGATGGTTAAAGACATTAACAAAGATGGTGCTGACTCTGATCCACGCAATTTTGTACAGGTTAACGACGCTCTGTACTTCGTCGCAGATGATGGTGTTAATGGTCGAGAACTGTGGACGTCTAACGGCACCGATATAGGAACTGTGCTAGTTAAAAATATTCGTGCTGGTTCTATTAATAGCTTCATAAGCAATATGGTCAATGTTAACGGCGCGTTGTTCTTTACTGTAGACGATGCTGTTCATGGAAATGAATTATGGAAATCAGACGACTCAGGTACTGAATTAGTAAAAGACATAAATGATGGATCACTAGGTTCTTCACCTCAGCATCTAATCAATTTCAACGGGACTTTGTATTTTCAAGCAAACGATGGCAATACTGGTCGTGAATTATGGAAATCCGATGGCACCCCAACCGGTACAGTACTTGTAAAAAATATTGATGACGGAATAGGGCATTCATCTCCTTCAAGTTTGTTTAACCATAATGGAGTGTTGTTTTTTGCTGCTGATGATGGCGTAAACGGGAAAGCTTTGTGGAAATCAGATGGTACTGAGCAGGGCACCGAACTTGTAAAACATCTTCCTGGCGGTGTTGGTTACAATACTATTGGTGATTTTACGACTAATAATGACACCCTCTATTTTATTGGCACAGATAATGTTTTTGGCAGAGAAATATGGGCTTCTGATGGAACAACCTCTGGAACAAAGCTCATTAAAGATATTGTTAATGGGCCCATGGGCTCTTCGCCCGATTATCTTACTAATTTGAATGGTACATTATTATTTACTACGGATGATAGTATTCATGGTCAAGAACTGTGGTATTTAATAGAATCTTGTGATTTTTTTACTGTGCCACTACCAAGCAATTCAAATGCGGTTGTTTTTTGTTTGTAGGTTCTAATTACTCTCTTTGCCAGATCAAGCACTGGTTATTAGCTGGCATAGAATGGTCTTTGATTAATTCAAAACCTTGTTGTTTGGCTAGTTCAACTACCGCTTCAAAATCGCGGATCGCACTGCCACATTCTCTTGACCTTAGGCTTTGATCAAAAGCTTGATTACTGGCGCTGGTGAATTCGTCATTGTATTTGAATGGGCCGTAGACAATTAATACTGCATTTTCATTTACCACATTTACTAACCCACTGAAAAAGGCACAAACATCGCTCCAACTCATAATATGAAATGTATTTGCTGTATAGATAAGATCAAAACGCTGTTGGTTTTCAACCCATTGTGTTTGATTAACATCTAATTCATAAGGTCGTTGCACATTATCAATATTTGCATTTTGCAGTTGTGCATTTATTCCTTCTAGGTATTCTTCTTGGTCGCTTGTTTGCCACATTAAATGCGGTGTGTTTTGCGCAAAGTAAATGGCGTGCTGGGCGGTGCCTGTTCCAATTTCAAGAACCGCTTTTGCATTCTTTAGGTGCGGTTGAATAAGCTCTAAAATAACATCTTTATTTCTATCACAAGCCGCTGAGTATGGAATAACTAAGGACATGCGCAACCCTAAAAGTTCGTTTTTAAGTTGTTGCGGATTTGATGTTTTCTCGCATTTCGTTAATGACTCCTGAGTAATCATCTTTCCCAAAAATTGCTGACCCTGCTACAAAAGTATCCGCACCAAGCGCTGCAAGTTCTCCAATATTTTCTGCCTTAACTCCGCCATCAACTTCTAAGCGAATATCTCGCCCGCTGGCATCAATGATCTTTTTCGCGGCGGCAATTTTTTGTTTCACATGCGGAATCAATGATTGCCCGCCAAACCCTGGATTAACTGACATAAGCAATATCACATCCACTTTATCAATTGCCCACTCTAATATCGACAGTGGCGTTGCTGGGTTAAACACCAGCCCTGCTTTACAACCCTGCTCTTTAATTAATTGCAGACTTCGATCAACATGTTTACTCGCTTCAGGGTGAAATGTGATTATGCTTGCACCTGCTTCTGCAAAGTCTGGAATAATTCGGTCAACGGGTTCAACCATTAAATGAACATCAATTGGCGCTGTCACTCCATGATCTCTTAATGCTTTACATATCATCGGCCCGATAGTTAAGTTTGGCACGTAGTGATTGTCCATAACATCAAAATGCACCCAATCCGCACCTGCTGAAATTACCGAACCTACCTCTTCGCCAAGTTTTGCAAAATCTGCTGAAAGTATAGAGGGCGCGATTATGTAATCAGTCATGATATGGCTCGATTTATTGCTAAACAGAATTAAAGTTCAGGCAATTATAACCAATTCTAAGATCTACACTACTGCTTACTCAACACAAATTATTTTATTGCAACAATAGAAATAAAGCGCCGTTGCCTCTAATGATGTTCAGTAACAAAACATTTTGGTTTGCGGTTGCTCTTTTAAAATTATCTAAATCCCTAATCGCTCTTCGGTTAACAGAAACAATAATGTCTGCAGGTCGTAGCTCATTGATCCAAGCACTGCTGCCTTCTTCAACAGTCGAAACGAATACCCCGCCGACATTGATTGTCTGCTGATCGTCTAAATCGATAAAAGATGCTCCCTTTAAACGAGAGTTCATGTTATCACCAATGTTTGTTGTGATTAACTGTGTGGTTCCTCCTCGCAACACATCCAATCTAAGCTCACCACCTACCCTCAGCCCACCAATAACATTTCGTAAATCAGCTCCTTTAATAATTACTTTGTCGTTCGCTTTTAATACCACATCACCTACTTTTACTCCCGAGCTATCAGCCATTGATCCTTTATCTACTCTAGTAATAACAGCGCCACGAACTTGATCTAAGCCAAACCCTTGTGCTAATTTAGGAGTTAAATCTTGAATTCTAACGCCTAGCCTGCCCCGTTGCACCTCACCAAACTCAACCAATTGATCTCTGATTTGTAAGGCCATATTGATTGGTATAGAAAATCCAATTCCAACATTACCACCACTCGGCGCAACGATTGCTGTATTGATACCAACTAATTCGCCGCGCAAATTAACTAATGCTCCCCCTGAATTACCTGGGTTAATTGAGGCGTCTGTTTGAATAAAATCTTCATAACTTTCTATACCTAAGCCGCTACGACCTAAAGCACTAACGATGCCAGAGGTTACTGTTTGCTGTAAACCAAAAGGATTGCCGATTGCCACAACAAAATCACCAACTCTTAGAACATCTGAATTGCCAATAGGTATTTCGAGTAAGTTTTCTAAATCAACTTGTATGACCGCGACGTCGGAACCCTTGTCAGTGCCTACAACTTTAGCTTCTGCTTCTCGCCCATCTTTTAAGGTGATAGTAATTTTATCAGCGCCTTTAATAACATGAGCATTAGTTAAAATTAAACCTGCTTCGGCGTCAAACACGACACCTGAACCTAAGCCTTGGCGTTTTTGTGTTTTAATTGTGGCAGGGGTTTGATCAAAATAGTGTAGGAAAAATGGGTTTCTGCGTTTACGCACTCTAACTTGTGTAACCGTTGAAATGTTCACCACTGCACCTCGCACTCGATCAAGCATTGGCGCTAAGGTAGGTAATGGTTGTCCATCTACCGCAAACGGTAAAGTGGCATTTGTTATTAGGCTGGTAAACATCAAAACGCCCACCAACATGAATTTGATAATATTAGGTTTCATTTTTGTTTGGTTTGATTATTAACTTAGTTAGAAAAAAGTATTTAAGCATTAGCAACCCCGTGAGGAACATGTCCAGTTGGCACATGTTTTCTTGCTGACTCGCAATGGCCTTGTTGATCATCAAAAAAGATATCCGCGCCAAAAGTGCGTAAAAATTCACCTTTTGGCAAGCCACCAAGGAATACTGCTTCGTCAATTCTAATATTCCACGCTCTTAGCGTTCGAATAACTCGCTCATGAGCAGGAGCTGCTCGTGCAGTAATTATCGCTGTGCGTACAGGTGACTCATCAGCTGGAAACTCAGCCTGTATATTATGTAATGCAGCGAGCATACTTCTAAATGGTCCACCAGGAAGTGGTTTCTTAGCCGCCGCAACTTCGTGCTTGGAAAATTCAAGCAAGCCCTTCTTTTTAAATACTCGTTCGGCTTCATCAGAAAAAACAACTGCATCCCCATCAAATGCGATGCATAGTTTATCTTGATTCGCTGAGCTTGATGAATTGCTTGACTGCAACATGGTCGCTGCTGCCACTCCAGCCTCTAACGTGTTTGCTACATCAGTTGGATCGCTGGAAAGAAACACATCAGCACCAAAAGGTTCAACATATCGGAAGGGGCTATTGCCACTGGTAAATGCGGCTCGAGTAATTGGTAGCTTATGTTCTTGAATAGAATTAAATACTCGCAAACCTGTATCTGCACTATTGCGTGAAAGTAAAATTACTTCTACACGATCCCGTGGCTCCCCAAGCTCGTTTAACTTCAAAAGTTTCTGAACCAACGGAAATGCAACGCCTGGTTTTAACTGCTCATTTTCATGTTCTATCTGATATTGACAATAGGCTTCCACCCCAAGCTCTTCATAAACTTGGTGGCTTTGTTGCAAATCAAATAGGGCGCGTGAGGAAATTGCTACCACTAATTTTTGTTTGTCTGCCATTTTCTAACTATTTCTCATAATTAAGACGGAGAAGTGTAACAACAAAAATGCTCTTGGGCATGAAGCTAACAAACTATTTAGATTCCATTTTGGTCGGAATTTATGACTTTGAATCATGCTTGAATGTTCGCTCTGGATAATACGCCGTCATGGTTTTGCTAAATGCTTCTAAGTTGGCTGCGTCTTCTTCAAAAGTGTCCATTGGTGGTCGTGCTTTCACTAACATAAAAGATTTAGTCGCATAATCAGGCCCCGCTAACACTATAGAAGCATTGGATTTCTTTGCTAAGTAGTAATATCCGCTTTTGAGTTTTTTTTGATACTGACGAGTTCCTTCTGGTGTGATAACTGCTGCCAAGCGATCTGTTTCATTAAATTGTCGTGCGATAGAATCAACAAAATTTGTACTTTCTCTGCGGTTGACAGGTGCAACTCCAAAAAATCGGCAAGCGTATGTTAATGGCCAAACAAAAAATGCGTCTTTTACAAAAATTTTTACATCTAATCCTAAAGCTTTAATTGCCAGCCACGCATAGAGAAAATCCCAATTACTGGTGTGTGGAATGCCGATGAATAAATATTTTTTAACATCATAAGGCACCACTCCTCTAATATGCCAACCAAGTAGTTTGTAGAAGATAAATTTATAAATCTTTTGTGATCTTGTTTCTTTCATTATTAGATCGCAAGCTCTGGCCGCTTTGCAGCGAGTGAACGACTGAATGCCATCAAATTTGCTTGGTCTTCTTCTAGTGTTTCAAAAACAGCCCTTGGTGGTAATATCACTAATGCTTTTTTTTGAAAATCTAAGCCTACTAGTACAACCGGAATTTTGGCGCCTTTAGCTAAATAATAATAACCACTTTTTAAATGGTTGGTTTTGCTACGTGTTCCTTCGGGCGCCATACCCGTCCACAAAGGCACTCCATTATCAAATAAGGCAATGGCTTGTTCTACGAAGTTGTTTTTTTGATTACGTTTTATTGGCACAACTTTAAAATATTTATAAATGTAGGTGAAAGGAAAAAAATAGAACCCATCTTTACCAAACACCGTTGCTTTTATATTTTCAGCTTTAACAAACAACATTCCATAAACAAAATCCCAGTTACTGGTATGCGGCAAATACAACAGCATCAGTCGTTTAGTCGAGTGTGGAATTTCACCTTCAACTCTCCAACCAAGAAGGTTATACAAAATATAAGCACAAATTTTTTGAGTCACTATTCTTATTATTAATTATTGTGTAGTAAAAAACCTACTCTCTTGTGAATAATCAATACTAACACTTCAACAGAGCCTTAATATTAAAAAAGTCCGAGCTGTTGCCCTTCATTTACTTGATCAATTGTTGTGTTATCGTCTGATTCACCCTCGATTGTCTGTAAGTTTGCAAATGTAACTCCAATAAGTCGTATTGGTCTCTTTCCGACTTCAGTTTTTTTAAGCAGCTCTGGTAAAACCTCTAGTATCTCGTCTTGAGTCTGAATTGGTTGCTCACATGTTTTACTACGAGTAATCAGTTGAAAATCTGAATAGCGTACTTTTAAGGTGAGCGTTCTAGCTACAAGGTTTTTCTTGTTCATTACCTCAGAAACATTATTAGCTAGCCGTTTTAATGTAGACCATATCTGTTTTTTATCTCGTAAATTATTTTCAAAGGTAGTTTCATTTCCAACAGACTTTCGAGTTCGATGTGCTCGAACCGGCCTATCATCAATACCGCGAGCGATATTGTAATAATAGTCGCCCGTTTG
>JBJPGE010000088.1:0-7094 GCA_048595465.1 Methylophagaceae bacterium
TTTAGTAATATCTCCCTTCAAAGTGAGCTGCCACGAAAGGTAACTATCTTCTGGTTCCAAATCAGCAAAGTCAGGTAATCCATCATCACTTAGCTGTGATGTTAAGTCGCCTAGGCTTGCTAGTTCTCGTAGCATTCGAACAGGGTCATTGCCTGTTTGGAATAAATGTTTGTGAGGATGAAATATAATTTCCCAACCGGCTATTTTTTGCTCTGAGCTTTCTTCTATAGCAGTAACATCACTAGCACTTTCGTCACTAGACCCTGCTGCTGATTTTTCACCTGCTAACATGGCTTCAAGTTGTTTATTAATATCGGCAATACGCTCATCATCAGTATCTGTTTTTTGTTGTACTGCTGTCAGCATTTCTCGTAACACGTCAACTGCTTCTAAGAGCAAATTGGTAGATTCTGAAGTTACTTCTCGCTGGCCATCACGCATTTCATCTAACAGTGTTTCCATCACATGGGTGAATTCAGATACAGCCATAAACCCAAAAGTGCCCGCACCGCCTTTTATAGAATGCGCAGCCCTGAAGATAGTGTTGATCGCATCGATATCTGCAGCCCCTTCATCCAAGTTTAAAAGACCATTTTCCATGGCATCTAAACCTTCGAAACTCTCTTCGAAAAAAACATCGTGAAATTGTGAAATATCAATACTCATAGCTTGTTCCTACTAAATTTAGGGTATAACTTCCCTGCAGACTTATCATAAGTCATTGTTTATTAAAGGGTGACTATCTTATCCTAGCACTTTCTTTATCGTCGCTAATAATTGATCTGGGTTAAACGGTTTAACCAGCCAACCCGTTGCTCCTGCTGCGCGACCTTCTTGCTTTTTATCCATTCCTGCTTCAGTTGTTAACACTAAAACGGGCGTAAATTTAAATGCCGGCAGCGCTCGTAACTCTCGCGTCAAGGTAAGGCCATCCATTACTGGCATATTTACATCTGTTAACACCAAATCAAACGATCGTGTTTTTGCAATATCTAAGGCTTGTTTACCATCTGCCGCATCAGTCACTGTGTGACCTGCTGCTTTCAACGTAAACGACACCATTTGTCGCATTGAAGCTGAATCATCAACTGCTAAAATATTTGCCATAGCTTCTTTTTCTCCTTAATATACATTTCACTGTCTTATTTACATCGACTTCGTTTCACTACTCTTTAATGAGCAAGCTCAACCGAATTGTCTTCTAAATTCATTAGTTCTGCTAAACCTAATAATTTAGCACTGCGTATAAATGCCTCACTGGGTTCATTCCACTCTAGTGTTTGTTCTTTTGAGAAGGCATAGAGCATTTGTAAGGCCGCAGCATCAATACGCTCAACCTGACTTACATTAAATTGGATTTCATATCCTTCTGATAACTCCATTAAGATTTGTGTATGCAGATCACCTACACCACTAATGCCTAATGCATCACCACAATCAATTATTTTTTCTTTTGCCATTTTTATCTCAATCCTAGTCTGTTAGTAGCGTATGAAATAATCACTATATGTTTGCAAAGCGTCAGCCCATCGCCCACCTTTCAAACCACGTTTATGTGCCAAAGATGAGTCGGCTAATTTTGCCGCTTTACGATTGCCACCTATCCGTTTTTTTAGCTCGTTTTCTTGATAAGAATAGTTATCTTCAATCGCCTTAACCCCTATCATATCTACATCTCCACATACTTTTAATTATTTAAATGCTACTTATTATTACTACTGTAGTAACAATAATGCAGAGACCGTGCCAGTTATTATTAAATGGTTTATCGGTGATGCTATAGGATTAAAGCTGTGTAAATCACAGCTAATAGGAAGGGAGTTCGTGATTGAATTATTTAAATTTATGGCGCCATTGAATAGCATTATGCTCATCACTAAGGTGTTGTTCTTGCTTTAACTCAACGTGTATTTCTTCATTGTGATAACGATCAACAAGTGATTGCATTGCTTGCTCTTTACTTCGTGTTTGCTGCCATTGAGCACGCTGGTATTCTAATTGCTGATAGTAAATTTGTACTTGTTGCTCTTGCACTTGAATCGTTTGATCAAGCTGAGCCAAGAAGCCTCTTAACTCTAATACTTTTTGGGCACTCATTACTGCAGTATTACCTTGTCTAAATCTAGCAAGATACTCCTCTTTATAATGGTGTAACTCTTCAAGTTGTTGTTTTTCTTTAAGCCACGTCCCATTAGCTTCACCCATTTTAATTAAAGCTACGCCAGTGGCTTTAGTAGCTATATTTATAACAGGGGCTAATCGTTTTGATCGTTTCATGAGTTCACTTTATCAATTTTATGATTTAACAACGTTGAAGCAATCGTACTATTTCTATAAATTATTTTGCATCTGATTAATCGTCACCGGTGGCTGCATATTAGTCGTTGCTATTTGAGAAAGAGGTTGCTGCATTGTTTGCTGCAAATTAGTCTCACTTTGCTGCCAATTAATTGCTTCATCCATTCCTTGTTTTATTAATGACTGCAAACTTGGGTGAAGTGCTATAGCTTCATCAATTTTTGGGTCTGTCCCCATTGCATAAGCACCCACATTGATTAAGTCTTGATTTTGTCGATAGGTGGCAAATATTTGTTTAAACATTTGGGAATATTCTAAATGCTCTTTTGACACAATTTGTGGCATAACACGGCTAATTGAAGCTTCAACATCTATTGCAGGATATTGCCCCGCTTCCGCTAAACGACGAGATAACACTATATGGCCATCTAAAATAGCGCGGGCAGCATCCGCAACGGGGTCTTGCTGATCATCACCTTCTGTTAACACGGTATAAATTGCTGTAATCGCACCACCACCTTCCGGTCCATTACCTGCACGTTCAACCAATTTTGGTAATAATGAGAATACTGAGGGTGGATAGCCTTTGGTTGCTGGTGGCTCGCCAATCGCTAATGCTATTTCACGTTGTGCTTGTGCATAGCGTGTTAAGGAATCCATTAGCAATAGTACTTGTTTGCCTTGATCACGAAAATATTCTGCAATACTGGTGGCTAACATCGCACCATGTAAACGCATTAAAGGTGAATGATCGGCAGGAGATGCAACCACAACAGCGCGTTCCATGCCTTCTTGCCCAAGGATCTCTTCAATAAATTCTTTTACTTCTCGGCCACGCTCACCAATCAAGCCAACAACGATCACGTCGGCTTCGGTGAAACGCGTCATCATGCCCAGTAAAACACTTTTACCCACACCACTGCCGGCAAATAAGCCCATTCGCTGGCCACGGCCAACACTCATCAAGGCATTAATTGCCTGCACGCCAACATCAAGATGCTCTCGTACTGGCGAGCGAGCTAAAGGATTAATCGGTTCACCATGCAATGACACGCTATCTGTTACTTTTAACGGACCTTTGCCATCAAGAGGTTTACAAGCGCCGTCAACAACACGACCTAACAAAGCTTCACCTACCGGTACTTTTGAGTCACTACGAAGCGGTCGCACACGTGCACTAGGCACCAAGCCTCGAATATCACCAATGGGCATTAAATAAAGCGTATCACCTGCAAAACCAACCACTTCAGCTTCAACAGGTTTACCATCTGAACCTTGAATTTCACATCGGCTCCCTATGGGTGCTTGAAAACCTACAGCTTCCAAAGTGAGTCCAACCATTCTGGTCAATCTACCCTCAATCGCCAAAACTTCTGAAGGATCAGCATCCAAACGTTGTTGATAGTTTTTTAAACTACGACGGAGCTTTTCAGTGACATTATTCGCCACTATCGTCTCCTCGTTCTTCACCTAACAACTTATTTATGACACTACTTAATCGTGCCTCAACCGTTGCATCTATTGTTGTATCTGCAGTTTCCAATCGTATTCCGCCTCGGGTGATGAGTGGGTCTTCAACCCATTGCCACCGACTATCATCGTGATCAATCGATAAACCCGTTTTAACCAATTCAACATCTTGAGGGTTGAGAAAAACTTTTAATTTGCGATCATTCACTGGTAATACTGACAATGCTGCTCGCATTGCACCAATAACATGGTCGGGTTGTGTTTTTAATTCACGTCGGACTAGCTGCCTTGTCATTGTCATTACAAGGCTTATCAGATCATTTTCAACGTGTTGATCTAGCTCTTGGATAGGCTCATCAACGGAATTTATCAACTCTGTCAGATATGAAACTTGTTGGGAAACTTGTTGTTGGCCGGCTTCAAACCCTGCTTTCTCGCCTTTCTCAAAACCTGCCTTATAGCCTTCTAACTCCGCTTGTTTTTGCAAAGCCTCCATGCCTTCAAGTGTAAGAAGGGAAGGGTCATCAACATCATTAACAGAAATCATTGTCGGCGCTTGCCAACGCTGGTATGCAGCTTCAAGCTCCTCCGATGAAACGGTATCAGCCTGCTGGGTAATCAATTCATCCTTAGAGGAAGTCATCTCCACCGCTGCCTCCCAACATAATTTCACCTTTATCAGATAAAGCCCGTGTTGCTGTTAGAATCGCTTTCTGAGCAGTTTCTACATCACTCACTCGTACTGGTGGCATTGCTTCTAGATCATCACGCAACATTTCCGCCGCACGCTGTGACATATTCGATAAGAATTTTTCTCTTAACGCTTCATCAGCACCTTTCAATGCTAACTGTAATTGGTCTGTTTGTATTTCACGCATCAATGTCTGTATGCCACGGTCATCAATATCAATTAAGTTATCAAATACGAACATAAGATCTTCAATATTTTGACCCAAATCAGGCTCAGTCTCTTTGATTTGTTCCATAATGGTCGCTTCAACAGTGCCCTCAACAAAGTTAAGAATGTCTGCCGCCGTTTTCACTCCACCAACCGTTGCAGTTTGACTACCCGCATTGCCATTAAATTGTTTTTCTAAAATTTCATTTAACTCACTTAATGCTGCAGGTTGCACACCGTCTAAGGTGGCAATTCGTAATAGAACATTTGCCTGATCACGTTCAGGGAACATCCCCAAAACAGAAGCCGCTTGATCTGGGTCTAAAAATGAACAGACTATACCGATAATCTGTGGATGCTCTAAGCGTATTACTTCATATATGCCACGTGCATCCATCCATTTGAGCTGTTCTAAACCCGAGGTATTACCGCCTGATAAAATCCGATCAAGTAAATTACCCGCTTTATCTTCACCTAATGCGCCCACCAACATATTACGCACATAATCTTGAGAGCCAATCCCTAATCCTGTTTCTTGTTCAACAGTTGCGACAAAGGTATCAATAACGCCTTGCACTTCTTCCCGAGTAACATTGGTTAAAGTCGCCATGGTCTGACCCACTTGCTGAACCTCTTTAGGGCTCATATGTTTGAGTACTTCTGCGGCCTCTTCTTCTCCAAGAGAGCGTAAAAAAACAGCTGACTTTTCTAGTCCGGTTAGCTTTCTAGCTTCTTCTGCCATTACGCTGCCGTCCAGTTTTTAACAACTTGAGCCACCAGTGCCGGATCTTGTTGTACTAAGCTACGCACATTGGTTATTTGAGCTTCCATTTCTTCTGATCCCGTTGCTATTTTAGCAATATCATCAGCTGTTGCCGCCGTTTGTGTAGGGCTAACTTGCATCTGACTTTGATCTACCACCGGCACTGTATTCAAATCTCTAAACGCTGGTTTTATCACTTTGAATATTAGGAATAATACCAACAGTGCACCCAATACTTGTTTAGCTATATCCCATACCCATGCTTGTTGCCATATTGCTATTTCAGGTAGCGGTTCAGCAATTTCAGGAGCAAGAAATGGTGCGTTTACAATATTTAAGCTATCCCCTCGCGCCTTGTTAAAGCCTATAGCATCCATTACCAAAGCATTTATTCGTGTCATTTCAGCTTCTGATAATGCAGCTTTAGTCACTGCGCCTTCATCATCAACGCTACGTTTTTCATCCACCAGCACCGCGACACTTAGCCGTCTAATGGCACCCGGTGATAATCGTGTGTGGCTAATTGTTCTGTCTAATTCAAAATTACGTGTGCTACTTTTGCTTGAACTGCCTGGTTTCGTTCGTACTACTTCTCCTTCTTCACCCGTCACGGCTTCTGTCGCGACTTCTGGGGCCACGGCCCCACCTGGAGGTTGATTGCTAAGTGCTCCCGGCACGCCTAATGCCCCTGCGATACCTACTCGCGTATCTTCTTGAACCTGTTCACTACGAACAGCTGCTAAATCAGGGTTGTAATGTTCTTGTGTTTGCTCAGTAACAGTAAAATCTACATCTGCTACAACTTGAGCTCGCACGCCTTCCATACCAACAATAGGTGATAAAATATCTTCTATTCGACGAATATATATTTGTTCTAATTTCTGAGTATATTGCAACTGATTGTCACTCATCTCGATACCTTGGTTCCGATCAGTTTTAGTCCATAACCGTCCTTTCTGATCAACCACCGTTACATCATTGCTCGACATGTTGGCTACGCTTGAAGAGACCATATGTGTAATCGCAGTAACTTGGCCTCGCTCTAATGAGCGTCCTGCGTATAATTTAATAACAACAGATGCTGTAGGCGGTTTACGCTCACGAACAAACACCGACTGTTTGGGCGTTGCTAAATGTACTCGTGCACTATGCACATTTTGTATATGTGAAATAGATCGTGACAACTCTTCTTCCAAAGCACGTTGATACCGTGCCCTCTCAACAAATTGACTGGTGCCAAAGCCCTGCTCTTCATTGAGCATTTCCATACCTTGCGATGAGCTTCTAGGCAATCCTTCTGCTGCCATTTTCATCCGTAAACCCTGTATTTTAGAACTAGGAACCAGTACTGCTCCTGTATTAGGGTCTAATTTATAAGCAATATCTGTTTGCTGTAAAATAGCTACAACTTCAGAAGATTCTTTCGGCTGCATGCCTGAAAATAACACCTGATAGTTAGGTGTTTGTGACCACATAAAAACATAACCACCTAAAGCAATACTTGCCGCGATCGCCAGTAAAAATCCAATTTGTTTCATTACTGGTTGCCTTGAAGCATTCGCCGACATAGCACCAATAGGTGTGGTAGGCATTGGCATTGCTGCTGGGTTAGTTGCTACGGGTAAGTTTTCCATAATTCTTTCTTCTTAATAGTCGGTCAAAAAT
>JBJPGE010000089.1:0-6955 GCA_048595465.1 Methylophagaceae bacterium
TATAAAGTCGCAATGAAAGTGACATTTATACTTAAATAAGCACGGAGCTATCTCATGGATTTATTAAATATGGTTTTAGCGGCTACAAAAGGCGATGCCTTAGGAAGCTTAGCGAAACAACATAATCTTTCGACGGACCAAACGAGCGATATTTTAGCTCAATTATTGCCAGCATTAACAGGCAAGCTGCAAAGCAACGTAGAGCAGGAAAATGGTTTGGAATCATTGTTGGGTGCTTTAGGAAAAGGCAATCATCAACGTTATGTTGACGAGCCTGAATCATTATCAGACCCAGCATCATTGCTCGACGGAAACAAAATATTAGGCCATCTTTTAGGCAGTAAAGATGCAAGTCGACAAGTGGCTTCACAAGTTGCCAGTTCGACGGGTGTTGGTTCAAGTATCATCAAAAAACTTTTGCCAATGGCTGCAACAATGTTGATGGGTGCAATGAGTAAAGGTGCACAATCAAATGGCATGCTTGATATGTTAGCGGGCGCTGTTTCTGGAGGGAAGAGTAGTTCGGGCGGTGGCATGCTTGGCTCAGTGCTAGGTTCTTTGATGGGTGGCGGCAGTAGTAAGTCGTCTATTTCCGGTGATTTAGTTGGGAGCCTATTAAAAGGCTTTTTAAAATAAAGGAGCCAGAAATGGGATTATTTGATTTTGTTAAAGATCTAGGCAAAAAATTATTTTCATCAGAAGCTGAAGCTGCGGAGAAGATTGAAGAAAGCATCGGTGCTGAAAACCCGGGTGTAGATGACTTAGGTGTGAGCTTTGAAAATGGTGTTGTTAGTTTGAGTGGAAAAGCTGCAACCGCTGAGGCATTAGAAAAAGCAGTGCTGATGGCGGGCAATATTCAAGGTGTGACCGAGGTGAATGTTGATGGTTTGGATGCTCCGGAGCCTGCACCAGAAGTTGAGTATTACACAATAGTCGGTGGTGATAGCTTGTCTAAAATTGCTAAAAAGTTTTATGGTAACGCAATGGATTACCCTAAATTATTTGAGGCTAACAAAGAGGTAATTAAAGATCCTGATTTGATTTACCCAGGCCAAAAAATTAGAGTGCCACCTAAGACATGGTAAGGCCCACATAAATTTAGATTAAAGGCGTTTATTGAAGAATAAGCGCTTTTTTTAGGCTTTCTTTAAAAACTTAGTCAACAATACAATACGCGTACCGTTCACTCGTCCCTCAATATGTTCGGGATTGTCCGTTAAAGAAATGTTTTTCACCATTGTGCCGCGCTTGGCAGTAAAGTTGGCTCCTTTTACATCTAGATCTTTAATCAATGTGACACTGTCGCCGCCGAGAAGCGTTGCGCCATTACGGTCTTTAGATTGAGATGTATTTTCATCGTTATTTGATGAGGCTCCTGATTCAGCCCATTGTTGAACTTCTGGCTCCAGATAGAGCATATCTAATAGATCTTGCGCCCATGGTTCACTATCCAATTGTTTTAATTGTCGCCAAGCCATTACTTGCACGGCAGGTAGAGGATTCCACATAGAATCACTTAAGCTGCGCCAATGATGGGGCTCTACGGTGCTAGGGTCATTAATTTGTGACTGGCATGCGTCACAGGCAAGAATGGTGTTTTCTTCCGTTGCTGTTAAAACGGGTGGGATTTCATAAACAGACAGCTTGGAGCTTGATCCACATAATTCACATGTTGAATTACTGCGCTGGAGAAGTGATTGTTCGATGCCCATGCTCTTTTAACCTTTTCCATTTGATAATGATGGGTAATTATCTCATAACAAGGGTTTTATGGAATACATTAAAATAGGTATACTTGAAGCATTTTAAAATTGGAGAAAGAAAATGAAAAGTTTGATGTTTACACTTGCTCATATCGCAGTAGGGATTTTTGTTCTTTGGGCAATTTGGCCGGCCTTGCAAGGTAACAATGATGGTTATATGACAAAAACGGGCGGCGTAGTCATGGCTGAAGTAGATCCTGCACCGGCTATTCAGCCTGCGCCCGAGCCGACTCCAGAGCCAGCTCCTCAGCCTGAACCGGAGCCAACTCCTGAACCCACACCCGCTCCAGAGCCTGTAAATAATGACAAAGAAGATGAAGCATCAGGTGCACTTTATAGTGTGGTGGATGGCAACAAGTTAGATGCTGAAAGTTATGCTGGATTTAAACTGTTCCGTAACTGGTGTGCTCGTTGTCATGCTAAATATGGCATGGGTCTTGATGACGGTGGGCTTGGTGCAAATTTACTTGAAAGTATAAAAACGCTTAGCAAAGAAGAATTCTTTGCAACAGTCGAAAATGGTAAATCTGGCCAAATTGGCAGTATGCCAGCATGGAAGGCCAACGTTAAAGTCATGGAAAATTTCGATCAAATTTATAGCTATCTAAATGCACGGTCTGATGGCGCAATTGGTAACGTCAAACCTAAAAAGCAGAATTAAAATTTAAGTCAACTAAAGAAGAAGGCCTTACGAGAATGAATTCTGGTGAGGCCTTTTTTATTCAAGAAGATAAATTATGACAGAAAAAACATATATCAAAGGTAAAGACAGCGATCTGGAAAGCAGTATTGCAACGATGGAAGCAAAATTAAAATCCTTTGGTTTTGATATTGAGCAAGCTTCTTGGTTGAACCCTGTTAGTAATGTGTATTCGGTGCATATCCGAGATAAAAGCTGTCCTCTAATGTTTACCAATGGTAAAGGAAGTAGTAAAAAATCATGCTTGGCCAGTGCATTGGGGGAATATTTTGAGAGACTAAGCTGTAATTATTTTTTTGCTGATTTTTATCTTGGCGAGCAGTATAGTCAAAATGAATTTGTACATTATCCTAATGAGCGCTGGTTTGATGGTTCGGCAGAGGAGATGCCTGACGGGTTGATGGATCAGTCCTTGTGGGACTATTTTGATCCTGAAAAGGAGTTAAGCACTGATAAATTATTCGATATAAATTCTGGAGCAGGTGAGCGGGGAGTTTGTGCTGCGCCATATCATCGTTTACGTGATGGACAATCAGTTTATATCCCGATCAATATTATCGCCAATATTTTTGTCAGCAATGGTATGTCGGCAGGAAACACGCATAATGAGGCACGGGTTCAATCGCTCTCAGAAATTTTTGAACGTTATGTTAAAAATAAAATTATTGCAGAAGGGCTTTGTTTGCCAGAAGTGCCAAAAGCAGTATTGGATCGATATCCAGATAGTCAGAAATCAATACAAGAACTGGAAGAGTATGGCTATATTCTTAAGATCGCCGATGCATCGTTGGGCGGAAAGTATCCCGTAATGAGTGTGACACTGATTAATCCTAAAGATGGTTCTGTGTTTGCATCGTTTGGTGCTCACCCCAGTTTTGAGGTGGCGTTAGAACGTACGGTAACAGAGCTATTACAGGGGCGAAACTTAGAACAATTAGACGTGTTTCACCCGCCGATTTTTGATCAAGATGAAGTGGCTTCCCCTCAAAATTTAGAGATGCATTTTATTGATTCTAGCGGTTACATTTCTAATGACTTTTTCCGAACCACTCCAGACTATACTTTTTATGACTGGGATCATGATGGCGAAACCAAAGATGAATTTAATTATTTAAGCACTAAAATTCACGATATGGGTTTTGATATTTACATTGCTGATTATGAACACCTAGATGTCTACGCCTGTCGT
This sequence comes from Methylophagaceae bacterium, assembly GCA_048595465.1. GTDB lineage: Bacteria > Pseudomonadota > Gammaproteobacteria > Nitrosococcales > Methylophagaceae. The sequence continues at coordinate 3,653 of JBJPGE010000089.1, forward strand.
ATTTTAGTGCCGGGCATGTCCGATATTTATCCTGTGGATGAACTTGTTTGGGAAAACAATAATGAAGGGGCCTTGTTCCGCGAAGATTTTTTAACACTAAAACAAGGCGACAATGAGCGTTGGAAAAATATTTTAGATCGCTTGGATGATGGCGCATATAACGACCAGACGTTGGCGGCCTCTTTTATTGGATTGGCACCAGATCCTGATACATTATGGTCAACCATTAGATTAGGTGAAATTAAAGCCATGTTGTATCTCGCATTGCAGGATGAGCAAGCGATAGAATGGCTTGATTGGTGTTTGGCACTTGAACAAGGAAGTGATGAAACGCTGCTTCAATATCGTTGTATAAAAGCATTGCTGGAAATTAAATGGCATCCGCAACGTCAGTATGCCGACTATCAACAAGGTTTAGAATATTTGTATGGAAGTCAGAATGTCGCAGACGGTCTAGCGATTGTTGAAGGAGATAAGGTTTTTCATAATTTACATTGTCCAGGATTGAGTTTAGAAGGCTTTGGGCGGCATACAAAACTGCTTGAAGGTTATCAAAAACTACAAAATGCAAAGCAAAATAATTGGAAATAATCCACTCTTTTAGCGCAGCTATTTCAAGGCTCACTATTATTATGAAAATAACGCTAACACCTTTGCAAAATATACTGTATTCTTGCCGCTTCTTTGAGTTTCCGGTTTAGCAATAAGCTTGCTCAAAGAGGTGTGGAGCGGTAGTTCAGCTGGTTAGAATGCTGGCCTGTCACGCCGGAGGTCGCGGGTTCGAATCCCGTCCGCTCCGCCAATTTATTCTGAGATTTTTGTACAACTCAAGTGCGAAAGAAAAATAAGAAAAAATCTTCTCTAGTTTTATCAAAAGCGAGTGTAATAGCGGGCTCTCTTACCCGAGGTTTTGGTGAAAGTAGAGGATGTTTTAGCTATTTTATCTCGTGATTGAGTTGTACAAAAACCTCACTTAGCTAGTTTTTCCCAGTTAATATCACTGCCCGAATCAGGCTCAAGTTCCTTGATTAATGAGGCAAGATGAACAACGCGGGCATCATCAGGGTGGGCTTGTCTCGCTTTAACAAAATAGCGTTTAGCGCGATTCAGATAACCAATATCCCAGCCAATACTTTGCATAAACAGCATTATCGACTGTGCCGCCATCAAGTTGATGGTGAAGTTATTGGGCAAGTGTTTTGCTAATGCCTGGAAGTGGCGGATAGCGACTTCTGCTTCACCTTGTTCAAATGACTGAGTAGCCATTTCATATATTGTTTTAAGTGAGGGGTGTGCTGCAATTTCATCTAAGCCAGCTTTATCTATTTGGCGCTCTCGGCTAAAGAAAGAAGAGACATTGTTCAACGAAGCCATTACACCACCGGAGCTATCAGGCAGTGGAGGGGGAGATGCTAGAGTCGCTTTTTTCCCCGTCTTATTACGCATGACAAATGCGTATAACGGCGGAATAATTAATAGTGTCAAAATGGTGGCAAAACCTAGCCCCCAAACGATAGCTGTTGCCAATGGCCCCCACATTAAGGACTTACCGCCCCAACCTGCAGCTAGGGCAAATAGGCCAGCCATGGTCGTGACTGTAGTGATCAAAATTGGCATAACGCGGCGTTGTGAGGCCTTGGTAATGGCATGCGCTAGCGACATACCTTTAGCAAGGTTTCGGTTGGCAGTAGAGATTAAAACAATGGCATCATTAGCAACAATTCCAGCAAGTGCAATTACCCCATATAAGGTATATAAGCTTAAAGGATTATTGCTTACAATGAGACCTATAATTACACCAGTAAAAGCCATAGGGACTGTAGCAAGAATGAGCAGAGGTTGTGTATAGCTTTTAAACTGTGTGCCAAGGATCATGTAAATTAAGCCGATACCAAATAAAAATAACACGGCCATGCCATTTAGGCTTTCTTTTATATCGTCCATTTCACCTGAAAAATCTAATGTTACATCAGGGTATTCATCAGCAATTTTTTGCCATTTATCGGCAATTTGTTCGTTTGCAGAAATACTATTATTCAGCTTCGAGTCAAGATCAGCCTCAAGTGTAATGGTGCGCCTAAAGTTTCTATGATGTATGGTGCCTTCAGCATAGGTTGATGAATAGGTAACGAGCTGCTCTAGTGCAATTTCACTACCGTCGGCAAGGCCTACAGGATGACTTAAAAAAGATTTTATATCTTGCAATGGATGGGGCTCTGCTCGTACACGCACGTTCCATTTTTCACCTTCGAAGCGCATATTGGCAACAATAGAGCCATCAACATAAAGACGTAAAATTTCTGCAATATCCGCAGGGTTAAGTTGAGCCCGAGTAATAGCATCAGGATTGAGTTTAAGCGTGAGCTGAGCACCTGAGCTGGCATCATCACTATGGAGGTCCTGAATACCAGGGATCGTTGCCATAATACTTTCTAGCTCTGCCGTGGCAAGACGTAACTGTTCTATTTTATCGCCACGTACTTTTACACTAATGGGGCTTTCACTTGGCGGTCCAGTGTTGCGACGCAAGAAAGATAGATCTATCGGTCCGGGCACATTATGAATTGCAAGTCGAACCTCTTCAATCAAGTCATCAACAGACATTAAGCCTGCCGTTCTAGCAGGTAGACTGAACATGATTTGTCCCATGCTATCGCCAAAAAGCGGTTCAGTTTCGGTGAGCAATACTCCCGCCGTTGTTGTGATAGAGCGAAGCTCTTTGGAATCTACGGTTTGACGAATTTTCAGGTCAAGCTCTTTAAGCACATTATCGGTGTTGCTTAATGAGCTACCAGCCGGCATATAGACATTTAGATAAAATAAGCGGATAGGATCGTTAGCAAAAAAGTCAACGCGAACTACATTGCTGGTTACGGCAAACACGGCTAGTAAGCTTAATAGTCCTCCTATAGATATGCTCGTTTTAGGGAAGCGCATAACAGGGACAAGCACATTAATGTAGCGATGACGTATCCAGTTAGTGACGCGGTTTCGTATCCGCTGAATAAAGGTGATTTTTGCAGGGTCAGTATTTGAAAAAATAATATGCGAAGGCAGAAGCCAAAACGCTTCAACCAAACTAACAACTAGAGCAACAGATACAACAATAGGGACTACACGCATAAATTGTCCCAAAATACCGGGCAATAAAATCAGTGGTAAAAATGCAGCTATGGTGGTGAGAGAGGACACCATGACGGGAACCCACATTTCATCAACAGTGCTGATTGCGGCCTCAGTGCTTGACATGCCTTTTCTGAGGTTGACATACATGGACTCAACCACTACAACAGCGTCGTCGAC
>JBJPGE010000090.1:0-6892 GCA_048595465.1 Methylophagaceae bacterium
TGCAACCTGTATAGGTTGTGGTGCGTGCGTTGCTGCTTGTCCGAATGCTTCAGCGACACTATTTGTGGCAGCAAAAGTAACGCATTTATCAACTTTACCGCAAGGTCTAATGGATAAAAAACGTGCAGAAAAGCTACTCACAGCTATGGATGAACATGGCTTTGGCGGCTGTAGTAATTATCGTGAATGTGAGCGAGTTTGCCCGAAAGAAATTAAGGTAAGTACAATCACTACAATGAATCGCTTGTTATACCAAGGCCAAGCCAAATAATAGTAACGCGGAAATGGGAGCGCTTTTAAGGAGCCTCTGAACCAGTCCAGTTAATTTTAGGCTGAGACAGAATTGTCCTGGTTTTTTCTGAAGAGAGGGGTAATAGTCGTTCTATTGTGCCGAACTTCGGAACAAACCAGGGCGGTTATAGCCAGTATAAAATAATTGGACTGGTTCAGAGGCTCCTTAAGCATGTGCTAGAATGCGCATCACGAACTAAGCCACCTTTGAAGGGAACGACTTGTATAAAATAGTATTTATCATCATTTGCATGCTCTGCACTTCGGCAAGTGCATCTGAAGAAGTTGAATTAATAGTCATACGCTCAGAACATAAATTGTTAATTGTAAAAAATGATGTTGTGCTGAATAGCTTTAGAGTTGCATTGGGTAGTGGCGGCAGAAAAGCTAAACTTCAACGTGGTGATCACACCACGCCAAAAGGAAGCTATAGCATTAAAAGAATGCGTGATAGTGAGCGCTTTTATTCCTTCCTGCAGTTGGATTATCCTAGTGTCAATGATGCTATTATTGCTCTAAAATCTAAACTCATTACCAAAGCAGACTATAACGCCATTTTAGATGCACATATTGCGGGGAAAATACCGCCTCAGGATACACCTCTAGGTGGCTCGATAGGAATCCACGGTATTGGTGTCGAGACACAAGATAGAATTGAAATTCATCAAATTGCAGATTGGACGCAGGGTTGTATCGCACTCAGGAATGGTGAAGTTGATGTATTAAAGCGATATATAAAGATTGGTACTGAAGTGACTATTATCGATTAATTCCTGATTAAAATTCTTGGTTATTTGAGACTTTGTTAGAATGAAGCAATATTCATTAACACACCGTATTGAGGCTGTATGCAATCCGCCGCCCACGAACTTTTTTCCTACCGTAAATTTTGGGCCCACCGCTTTGGTGTGGCGCCACAGCTCCCCATGTCTCGTGAGGAAATGGATGATTTGGGCTGGGATTCATGTGACATTATATTAATTACTGGCGATGCCTATGTTGATCACCCCAGTTTTGGTATGGCGCTAATTGGTCGGCTTTTAGAATCGCAAGGATTTAGAGTAGGGATTATTTCTCAGCCAGATTGGTTGAGTGCAGATGATTTCAAGCAGCTCGGCAAGCCAAATTTATTCTTTGGTGTGACCGGAGGTAACATGGATTCAATGGTGAATCGTTATACCTCTGATCGCCGTATACGTACCAACGACGCCTATACTGCGGCAGGAGAGGGAGGAAAACGCCCAGATCGCTGTGTGGTGCCTTATAGTCAGCGTTGTAGGGAAGCGTATAAAGGTACTCCTATTATTATCGGTGGTATCGAAGCTAGCCTTCGTCGAATTGCCCACTTTGATTATTGGTCAGAAAAGGTTCGACGCAGTGTGATTATGGATGCTAAAGCCGATATTTTGGTATTTGGTAATGGCGAACGCCAAGTGGTAGAAATTGCTCATCGTTTAGCCGCGAATGAACCTGTATCTGAACTAACGGATATTCGTGGCACGGCGGTTATTATGAAACATGGCCAGCGTGAAGGTTGGTGGGAGAAAGATTCAACCATAGTTGATGAGGTGGGTAAACTCAACCCGCCGATTGATCCTTATCAAATGAAAACAGCTTCATCGTGTGAAGAGTCTCAGCCAAAAGACACTCTGGCTGACGGCGCTCAAGTTATTCATTTTAAAAGAGCCGAAGTACAAGATAAAACTCACACGGTGGTTCGGCTACCTGCCTATCAGGCAGTGAAAGAAGATCGAGTGCTCTATGCGCACACATCACGTATTTTGCATTTAGAAACCAATCCGGGCAATGCGTTCGCCTTAGTTCAGCAACATGGCGAGCGTGACGTTTGGCTCAATCCACCTCCTATTCCTTTAACTACTGAAGAAATGGACGGTGTATTTGATCTGCCTTATACCCGCGTGCCTCATAAAGAATATGGGGATAAAAATATCCCTGCTTATGAAATGATTCGTTTCTCAGTGAATATCATGCGAGGCTGTTTTGGTGGTTGTACTTTTTGTTCGATTACTGAACATGAAGGCCGCATTATTCAAAGCCGCAGCGAAGACTCGATTATTAAAGAAGTAGAGGCGATTAGAGACACCACACCGGGCTTTACCGGTGTTATTTCAGATCTAGGTGGTCCAACAGCTAATATGTATCGCCTAGCGTGTAAAACAAAAGAAATTGAAGCCAGTTGCCGTCGATTGTCTTGCGTGTTTCCGGGGATCTGTAAAAATCTTGGCACCGACCATACACCTCTCATTAATTTGTATAAACGTGCACGTGCGTTACCGGGTATTAAAAAAATCTTAATTGCATCTGGTCTGCGTTATGACCTGGCCGTGTTATCTCCCGAATATGTGAAAGAACTGGTGACACATCATGTCGGTGGCTATTTAAAAATAGCACCAGAGCACACCGAAGATGGCCCACTTGATCAAATGATGAAACCGGGCATTGGTACTTATGATGCTTTTAAGAAAATGTTTGATAAGTATTCAAAAGAGGCGGGAAAAGAGCAATATCTAATTCCCTATTTTATAGCCGCACACCCAGGTACAACAGATAAAGATATGCTGAACTTAGCTGTTTGGCTAAAACGAAATGGCTTTCGAGCCGACCAAGTACAAGCTTATTTACCTTCACCAATGTCATCGGCTGCGGCGATGTATCATTCTGGCAAAAGTACCTTGCATAAAGTAAAACGAAAAGGTGGCGATATTCCAGTACCAAAAGGTATAAAAGTCAGGCGATTACATAAGGCTTTTTTGCGTTATCATGATCCGGAAAATTGGCCTATGTTACGTGACGCCCTTAATAAAATGGGTCGGGCAGATTTAATTGGCAACGGCAAAAAGCACTTAATTCCTACGTGGCAACCAGCCGGAACAGGCGACAAGGGTGAAGGTAAGCGCATGAGCCACCGTAACCCTAAGGCTAAATCGTTTCGTACTCAGCATGTACGACCAACAACAAATAAAAAGAAATCGAAGCCAAGACGACGTTAAGAAGCCAAACTATAAAGTCGTCCAAACTCTTCTTCTAATGAGTTGTCAGGCACATCTTGTCCAACACGGCTATACCAATAACTGGCATTACTTAAGTCGCCTTCTTCACGGTGTAAATAACCATGAATCAAGCAGGCTAATTCATCATTACACTCTTGAATAAGCTGGTGAGCACCATCCCAATCACCTTGTGCCATCAGGTCCAATGCTTCAATGTGTTCTTCAGCCATGATTTATCTCTTAATTATGAACGTATTGAATTATAATACGCCTAATTACAGCTAATAGAACCTTTGAAACCGATGAATATTCTTGCATTAGATACTTGTACTGAGTGTTGTTCCGCTGCTTTGTTAGTTCAAGGCCGCGTCTTTGAGCGCGTAGAAATGACGCAGCGTGGCCATTCAGATTTAATTCTAGGCATGATGAATGACTTATTCAAACAAGCCGAGATTACTATTTCAGAAATTGATGCCGTTGCATTTGGACGAGGCCCGGGCTCTTTTACGGGCGTGCGGGTAGGTGTTGGTGTGGCGCAGGGCATTGCTTTTGCCCGTGGTATTCCCGTGATTCCTATTTCATCTTTGATGGCTGTAGCACAAGGCGCAGCAGATAAACTGAATATTGATAATATAGCCGTTGCTATGGATGCACGAATGGGTGAAGTTTATAGTGCGAGTTATCAAAGAGAGAATGGGGTTGTGTCGTTAGTAGATAGTGAGCAAGTATGCCCGCCAGAGAAATATATGCCGGAGAACGAGCAACAATGGACGGGCATCGGCACAGGCTGGGGCGTGTATGATGAAATATTGCGTCAAAACTTTGCTGATAATCTAGCACACGTAAGTATTGAGCATTATCCTTTAGCGAGTAGCGTGCTTAAATTAGCTGAAATTGAAGCTAAAGCAGGGCGGTTATTGCCTGCTGAACAGGCGATGCCAGTGTATTTACGTGATAATGTGGCTAAGAAAAAAGGTGAACAGAAACGTGCGTAAATCAGATTCTATTTATGCTTCACCATTAGATGAGCTGGTCGACTTTAGTTTTGATGAACGGGTGGTGGATGTTTTTCCCGACATGATTCAACGTTCAGTGCCGGGCTATGGCAGCATTATTTCAATGATTGGTGTTTTTGCAGCTAAATATGCCCAACAAGATAGCCAATGTTATGACTTGGGCTGTTCGTTAGGTGCGGCTAGCTTGTCGATGCGACAGAAAATTACACAGGATCATTGCTCGATAGTGGCCGTGGATAATTCACCTGCCATGATAGCGCGAGCCCAAACTATCTTTGATTCGGATCATGCATCGACAGTGCCTGTTGAACTCATCTGTGCCGACATTCAAGAGATTAACATTGAAAATGCATCGGTTGTGGTGATGAATTTTACTTTACAGTTTATTGCCTTAGATGAACGGCTGGCCTTGATTAAACGTATTTATCAGGGCTTAAAGCCGGGCGGGATTCTGATTTTATCTGAAAAGATAAGCTTTGATGAACAAAGTAAAGCTAGTTTTTTGGATGAAAGTCATCATGATTTTAAGCGTGCTAATGGTTATAGCGATCTAGAAATTAGCCAAAAACGAACGGTATTAGAAAATGTGCTTATTCCCGAAACCCTGACAACGCACCAGCAGCGATTATCAGATGCAGGTTTTGCGTCGAGCAATATGTGGTTTCAATGTTTTAACTTTATGTCGCTGGTGGCGGTTAAATGAGCCCATATGATTCGCTCTACCCACAATTAGAACAATTGGGCTTGTCACATTGGGCCGAAGAAATAAAACAAATTATTGCTGAAAGGTTGGCGGATGATGGACACGGCAAGATGGAAGAGTGGCAGCAAGCGTTAGCTGCATTGCCGAAAGTCTCACCTGATAAAGTTGAGTTGAAAGATGAAGTTGTAATCGGCAATAAGCATGATTTAAAGGATGCTGACAGGGAAAACTTTATAGCGAACCTTAAACAGTTTCATCCTTGGCGAAAAGGGCCTTATAGCCTGCTAGGGGTGGAGATTGAAACGGAGTGGCATTCTGATTGGAAATGGGACCGAATTTCACCTCATATTCAGCCGCTGGTAGGCCGAAAGGTGCTCGATGTAGGTGGTGGTAACGGTTATCACGGCTGGAGGATGTTAGGGCAGGGTGCAGAGCTCGTTATTGGGATTGATCCGACTTTAGTCTTTGTTATGCAATACCATGTTATACAACGTTATATGGGTGATAAAAATCATTATGTGCTGCCGTTAGGCATTGAACACTTACCTGATAATTTAGCATGCTTTGATACGGTGTTTTCGATGGGGATCCTCTATCATCGCCGTTCACCATTAGATCATATCTATGAGCTACGTGCTTGTTTGCGACCAGGCGGAGAGTTAGTGCTAGAGACATTGATTGTTGAAGGTGAAGAAGGCCATGTTCTGGTGCCCGAAGGTCGCTATGCAAAAATGCGAAATGTTTGGTTTTTCCCAACGGCGGATACCATGATGTCGTGGTTACGACGATGTGGCTTTAAGAATGTGCGTTGCGTAGAAAGCAATGCCACTACGGTTGAAGAGCAGCGGTCAACCGATTGGATGACATTTGAATCTTTAGCTGATTTTCTTGATCCTGACGATCATACAAAAACAATTGAAGGCCACCCAGCACCTATACGAGCGACTTTTATAGCAACTGCACCGGCATAAGTGAACTGTTTTCGATAAGGTGTGTCTATCATTGTATGAATAATAGTAAAAGACGATTAGCTAGAACAGAAAAAATATTATTTCTTTTGTCTGGGTTGCTTTTGTCACCGATCGTGTTATCAACAACTTATTACGACAACAATTCTTGCCGTAGCGTAGTGGGTGAACGAGACTTGTTGAATTGCTACGATGAAAATCAGCAAACGATTCCTTTAGCGAAATCAAGATTACCAGAAGGCCAAGAGCTGGTTGATTCTTATCGCTGTGGTACGCGATTACTACATCCCGAAATGACAATCAGTGAAGTAAACGAATTGTGCCCAGCAAGCCAACGGGCCGATGAAGTAGAGCATTACTTACAATCGTTTGAAATACATAATAGAGGCTATTATGGTCTTCATTATGTATCAATCAAGACGTATGAAATGGAGAGATGGACATTCAAGGATTATGGCCGATTTAGAACGTATGTAGTATTTCGTGATGGTGTGATCTATCAAATTATTCAAGACAGGTCGAAAAGAAATTAGTTAACGCACCATACTTATAAGTATGGCAACGATAGCAATTACAATAACTAAGGGTATAAGAATAGAACCCCATTTCCCTGAAGAATCACTAGGATTTTGTATGGCACGTTTCACCATAGGGAAAATATAAACCATCATTGCTGCTAAGAATAAAGCTTGTGTTATTTGTAACCAATCCATTTTTATATCCTATAAAAAAGCCGTTTTAGTAAGATACTAAAACGGCTTGTTATTTTAAATGTCTCCGTGCGAATCAATCATCGCCAGAAAGTGCACCTAAGATGTGTAGTAAAGAGGTGAACAAGTTCAATATAGATAAAAATAGACTAGATGTAGCCATAATGTAGTTTGTTTCACCACCATTAATGAT
>JBJPGE010000091.1:0-6821 GCA_048595465.1 Methylophagaceae bacterium
GACGATGCTGTTTTTTGGTATTTCAGCAGGCATACCCATCTTATTAATATTTTCTTCGCTTAGTTTATGGCTACGTGAAGCCGGCGTTGAGCGTTCAGTTGTCACCTATTTCAGTTGGGCGGCGCTTGGCTATTCATTCAAATTTGTTTGGGCACCGTTGGTTGATAAATTACCCTTGCCAATTTTGACGGATATGTTGGGCCGTAGACGTGCCTGGATGTTATTTTCACAATTGATGATCATGCTTTCCATTTGCATCATGGCTTTCACTGATCCAACTAGCGTTACGCTTTCAACAATGGCACTGGGAGCCGTGTTGTTGGGCTTCTCCTCTGCTACTCAAGATATAGTTATTGATGCGTATCGTATTGAATCTGCAGAAAGTGATTTACAGGCATTGATGGCTTCAACTTATATTGCAGGCTATCGAATTGGTATGCTGATAGCAGGTGCAGGTGCATTATTTCTTGCTAGCTATTGGGGCTCCACGATGGAGTCGTATAACTACTTGGCGTGGAAATGGAGTTATCTAGCCATGGCTGCAGTCATGCTGATTGGTGTAATAACAACATTAATAATCTCAGAGCCTAAGCTTCAGCAAGATGATCATTCATTAGATAATCAAAAAGACTATTTGGGATTCTTATTGCTATTTGTTTTGGCAGTAGCTGGGTTTGTGGCGAGCTTTTATTTTAGCTCAGATATCGCTCAAACTATTAAGGCGACATTAACAAATATAGTTTCAAATAAACATTTAGCCGGGTTTATTATTGAACTGAGTCGATTAGCTTTAGCGTTACTAGTGGCTTTTTTGGTTGCCAAATTTGTTATTCAATCCGGTGTTATCAAACAGGATATAGTTGAAGAAACCTATATTGTGCCGGTGCGAGATTTCTTTCAGCGGTACGGCTGGTCATTGGCTTGGTTATTATTGGCGCTGATAGGTTTATACCGTATTTCAGATATTGTGCTGGGTGTGATTTCCAATGTTTTTTATCAAGATTTAGGATTTACCAAAGTGGAGATTGCCACAGTAGTCAAAAGCTTTGGTTTGTTAATGACGATTGTGGGAGGATTTCTAGGCGGTTTATTAGCCGTTCGCTTTGGTGTGATGCGAATACTATTTTTAGGAGCGGTATTATCGGCACTTACTAATTTACTATTTATGATGCTGGCAAGCATGGGACATGATCTGCCGATGTTATATTTGGTTATTTCGGCAGATAATTTATCAGCAGGTCTAGCAAGCGCCGCCTTTATTGCTTTTTTATCGAGCCTGACTAATATCTCGTTCACCGCGGTGCAATATGCCATTTTCAGCTCATTAATGACTTTGCTACCCAAAGTATTGGGTGGTTACTCAGGCACCATGGTCGAAGTGATGGGCTATCAACAATTCTTTTTAATAACAGCATTTATGGGGTTGCCTGTTTTGCTCCTGATTTTCTGGGCAAACAAACGCTTCGATCTAAATGATGTAGTGATAAAGTGAAACTATTTTTAATATTCATCTTTCTGCTTGTTCTACTATATATACTTCATGGCATATTTGCAGTTCCTAAACTAGATAGGAATTGGGTGAGAGATCAACAAGTGCTTGCCGACATTAGTATTGATGGTGATCAAATCACAATTAAAAACATTAGGAATAGTTTTTACCGATCAGCAGAAGATTTTGATCTAGCCTTTTATGATAAGACCTTTAAGCTTAACGATATTAAATCTGCTTGGTATGTGGTTGAACCCTTTGGGCAGATTGGTGCTGCCCACACCTTTGTATCATTTGAATTTGAAGACGGCAGCTTTATGGCTATTTCCGTAGAAATACGCAGAGAACAGGGTGAAGAATTTAGTGTTCTGAAAGGAATCTTCCGACAATATGAACTGGCTTATATCATTGCCAGTGAAGCGGATCTCATCAAATTAAGAACCAATCACAGAAGTCATGAAGTGCGGCTATTTCCTATAAAAACAGATAAAGAAATGGTGCAAGGTGTTTTTATTGATATGCTAAATCGCGCCAAAAAACTTACGATAGAACCTGAGTTTTATAACACGGTAGCAAATAATTGCACCACGAATATAATTAAGCATGTACGCAAGCTCTCTGAGAAAGAAATTCCTTGGTGGGATATCCGTTATCTGCTCCCCGAATATTCTGACAAAATTGTCTTTAATGCTGGGATCCTGAATAGTGAATTATCATTGGATGAGGCACGGCAATATTTTTCAATAACGGATAAGGCTAAACTTTGCTTGGAAGAAGGTTTTTCTAGTTGTATTCGCCGCTAATTAACAAGACTTTTTAACCAAGAGAATAATCAGGGGTAGTGAGGTGAAGGATCTATTAATACTCTTTATTGTAATGTTAGCCTGTTGGCAATTATTTGGCCCAGATGCAGTTGTTGAGCTTGGGCCTGGCGTCATGGTTGCTGAAATTCCTAAACAAACGGATCCCTTAAGTTCCGAAAGTTTTGAGTACCATAATTATCAAATAACACCATTAGCCGACTTTGAGATCAAAGCTAAAATTTTATCAAAAGCTAACTATTCACTAGGCCGGCAAGCTGATTTGTCACCTGTTGATCTAGCATTAGGCTGGCAAAATATGTCTGATGAAAGCGTGTTGGAAAAGCTTACTATTTCACAAGCAAACCGATGGTATATGTGGCGTACACAAGAGTTGCCTATTCCCAAAAAACAAATTGAAATTCAAAGTGCCAATATGCACATAGTACCTGCCAATGCTCAGATCGAAAAAGAAATTGCACAAGCGAAGCAAGGGGAAATTATTGAGCTGAGTGGCCACCTTATTCGAATTGATGCTGATGATGGTTGGTATTGGCAGAGTTCTTTAACGCGTGATGATATTGGTGATGGCGGATGTGAATTGATGTATGTTAAAGATGTTCATATTTTGGATATGTAAGTTACCGGTTCAACCACAGCGCAACAGCAATAAAAATGAAGGTTAATTGAACCAGCACAAGCGACATTAAGCTAGCATCAACTAAAGGCACAATAATGCTGGCAACTATGGCATTTGTCATCATTTGTGCAAAGCTTTGGACAGCGGAGGCGCTGCCTTTGTTTTCAGGAAAACAATCTAGAGCCATAATAGTAAAAGCAGGCATTGCCATGCCCATACCTAATGCATAGAGAAATAAGGGGATAACTACGCTCAGTATTGAAATTTGAAGAAACTGTGCTTGAAACAGGTTTAAAAGTGTTGCTATTGCCATGATTAACAATGCGATAGAGATAGTCCTGTTTGCAGGAGAGCTATTGCTAAGTCTGCTGGAAATAAAAGAACCAACCACTAGCCCTAAAACCATTGGCACAAATTGCATCCAATAGTCTTCAGCTGCTAGCCCAAGAAAATCAAATAAGATGGTGGGCGAAGCTGCGATGAATAAAAAGAAGCCTCCGAAACTTGCAGCATTAGCCAGCACTAAAGCCTGAAATCTAAAATTTTTCAGTGTCTTAAGATAAACGGATAATACCGTTAATGGATGTAATGATTGTCGTTTATCAGCAGCTAAGGTTTCATACACAATGGCTAATACCATTGTAGTCACCACGGCACTAAATAAGGCTAAGAAATAGAAGATGCTGCGCCATCCGTAAGCATCATGTAACCATGCACCAATAATAGGTGCAGCTGCCGGCCCAAGCGCAAAAAACATAATGGCGTATGACATAACCCGTTGCGCTTGCTGCGAATCAAACATATCACGAATCATTGCTCTACCCGCAACCATTCCACCCGCTGATGCGGCGCCTTGAATAACACGGAAGATTAAAAAATGATTGTAATTTTCGGCCAGGGCACATCCTAAAGAAGCGAGAAGATAAAGAAACATCCCACCTAAAATAGCTGTTTTTCGACCAAAGCGATCGGATATCGGCCCCCAAAATAAAGTGGCGATGGCAAATGCGGCTAAATAAAAGCCAAGGCTTTGAGACAATAATGCCCGAGAGATACCAAATTCCGCTTCGATAGCAGGAAAAGCAGGTAGGTAAGTATCAATTGCAAACGGGCCGATCATTGACAGCAATGACATTACTGCAATTATCCAGAAGCTAGATATTCTTTGCACAGATTGTGACATTATGTTGCCTGATGCAATGGATGAATAATGATGATTTTATCAGACTATTACTTGTAATAAAAAAGCCGTAATGAACTAAATCATTACGGCTTGAATTTATTAAACTACGGTGGGTTTAAAATTAAGCAGTTGTAGTTTTTACTTTGCGACGTAAGCTCATAAAGCCTATTAGTGCTGGAGCAAATAAGAATACAGCAGCAGGAACAGGGATTGAGCTAAGTGTTGGACCGTTTGCATCTGTTAACAAAATGTTATCAAAATATGCATCGCCAGCAACACCGCCTGAACCACCCCAGTCTTCAAGCATTAAGTGAACAGCATAAGAAGATGAAAATGTGATAGATACATGTTCCCATACACCTGTATCAGGAAGTAGGTCAGGGTAAGGAGACGTTGTACCACCTAACCAAGTATGCGGTCCACCAGAGGTGAATTGACTTACACCGATAAAGCCACCACAGTTACCCGTGCTACATGTACCTAAATAGTCAAATGAGAGAATAAAGGAATTGCTAGTCGTGCTTGTGAAGGCATTTGAACTAAATAAATCACCACCACCACGTAGCGCAGTGAAGTTTAATACTTGATTGCCAGCATCTGCTGGGTCAGCAACGGTCTGAGCATTGAAGCCTTGGTAAGCATCACTCCATTGGCCTAATCCTGATTCGAAATCTTCGAAAAAAAGGGTGCTGGCATTTGAAATGCTGGTGGTCGCCAACAAAATAATGGCTAAAAATATCTTCATGTGAATCTTCCTTAAATATATTACTTGAATCTACACTTACTATTATAAGTGTTTGTGGAAGATAAACATTGTACTTAAGTACTATAACTATCTATATTTAATGGAAAAATCGAGAGGCACATCACAATTTTTAGATTAAATATTCCCTAAAACGGAATATCATCATCTAAATAATCAGCGCCGCCCTGTGGTGAGCCATAATCAGGACCGGCTGATGGTGATGCTGGTTGTGGAGCCGCTTGTGGAGCGGGTGCACTTTGTTGATAGCCACCTTGTCCGCCATCGCTAGCACCTTTGCTATCTAACATTCTCATTTCATTGCCAACGATTTCAGTTGAATAGCGATCTTGACCGCTTTGGTCTTGCCATTTTCGGGTTTGGATGCGACCTTCAATATATACTTGTGAGCCTTTGTGTAGGTATTGTTGAGCAATCTCACCAAGGCGATTGTTGAGTGTCACACGATGCCATTCAGTGCGCTCTTTACGTTCGCCTGTTTGTTTGTCTTTCCAGCTTTCTGATGTCGCTAAACGAAGGTTGCAAAGAGAACCACCATTAGGAAATGCACGGCTTTCTGGTTCTGCGCCGAGTCTTCCTACTAAAATTACTTTATTTACTGACATGGTGTGTTGCTCCTAAGCGAATTATTTTATTTGTCTATTCTACGACGACTGAAAATTAAAATCATCTAATGCTTCTATATCGGCGTCATCAGGTGCGAATTTGACATAGGCGACCTGTTCTTCTGCGACAATAATCACGTCAACTACGCCAGAAATAGCATAAAGTTGTTCTGCATATTGGTGAGCATTATTGTCTGAGGCATTATCAAGATGAATGATACGTGTGGATAGATGCCTTGGCGGCTTCATCGGCAATATAAGGAATAACCAAGCTAGGGTTAACACGGCTCCAGCGATAAATACGCCTTCGACACCTAGCTTGCTGAATAATAATCCACCCGCTGCGCCACCGATAAATGCACCTAAGAATTGAGCACTGGAATAAACACCCATAGCCGTGCCTTTATTGGCAAGTGGACTCAGTTTTGACATTAATGATGGCAGGCTGGCTTCTAAAATATTAAACGCAGTAAAGAATAACCATAGACAAAATAATAGGCCAACAAGTGATGTGGAAACCATACTCCAACCGAATTGAGCAAGCGCCAACACAGCAATGGAGCCGATAAATATAGGTTTCATTTTTCGGCGTTTCTCAGCAATGATGATAAACGGCACCATGCTGATAAAAGCGGCAATTAAAATGGGCAGATAAATAAGACCATGTTGTTCTTTGGCGAGACCTGCATGTTCAAATAAAGCGATAGGTAGTGCAAAAAAGGTGATGGTCAGTAGACAGTGTAATACCATGATACTGAGTACCATTCGCATAACTTCTGCGTTACGGAATACATTTAAAAATTGCTGGGGAACAGGTTCAATATCACGGTGATTAACTAAGCGAGTGGGCGAGGGAACCCAAAGATGCAACACGGCAATTCCAACTAGTGAGAGTAATGCGGTTGCCCAAAAAATACCGGATAAACCGATCCAGCTTTCTAATGCGGCACCGGCTGCTAATGCGATTGAAAATGACAGGCCGATACTTATGCCAATACTTGCCATGGCTTTAGTGCGATGCTCATCGCGGGTTAAATCTGCGGTTAATGCCATAATTGCTGCCGCAATAGCACCGCTTCCTTGCAATAATCGTCCGGCTATTACCATATAAATAGAGTCAGCCATTGCGGCGACAACACTACCTGCTGCGAACAGTAATAAACCTATAGTGATAACGCGTTTACGACCGATTCGATCAGATAGCATGCCAAAAGGAATTTGTAATAAGGCTTGGGTTAAGCCATAGGCACCAATGGCCAGGCCAATTAAAATAGGGGTAGCGTGGCTATATTGATCGGCGGCAAGTGAGAACACCGGCAAGATCATAAACAAACCCAACAT
>JBJPGE010000092.1:0-6750 GCA_048595465.1 Methylophagaceae bacterium
TGCAATAAGTGGCTGCTTAGCAACAAGGTTGTTATCTAGTCGAATTTCAACTTCACCCAATACGCTGCCTTGCGCTACGGGTGCAACAATAGGTTGTTTCAAATTGGTCGTGGCAACTAACTCTTTATAGCGGCCTCTTGGTACGGTAACCGCTAATGATTCTGCTAAGCCTAAAGCAAGTTCTTTTTCACTGCCTTTCCAAATTTTACTTGTAGCAATTTTAGTTCCTGCTTTATATAGATCGTGTGTTTCAAAAAAACGGAAACCATAATTAAATAATTTTTGCGTTTCTTGAGCTCGGGCATTTTCACTCCGTGTACCTAAAACCACCGTGATTAAACGCATTCCGCTGCGTTTTGCTGATGCTGCCAAACAATAGCCTGCTTCTTCCGTATGACCAGTTTTTAGCCCATCAACAGTGGTATCACGCCACAGCAATTTGTTTCTATTATGCTGCGTTATCTTATTGTAGGTATACTCTTTTTCTGCATACCATTTGTAATGATCAGGGAAATCGCGAATGATTGCTGCTGATAAAATAGCAATGTCTTTCGCTGTCGTATAATGTTCTGAATCAGGTAAGCCTGTTGCATTACGGTAGTTAGTATCAATCATGCCTAGCTGCTGTGCGTATTGGTTCATCATCTGTGCAAAAGTTTCTTCACTGCCAGCAATATGCTCAGCCAACGCTACTGCAGCGTCGTTACCCGACTGAATAATCATACCTCGAAGTAATACTTCAACGGGCACTTTAGTATTCACTTCAATGAAGCTACGTGACCCGACCATTCTCCACGCTTTTTCACTGATCAAAACTTCATCTGATAAGGTGATATTTTCTGCTAGAAGCTCCTGTGAAACGACATAGGCCGTCATCAACTTCGTAATACTTGCTGGCGGTAAACGCTGTTGTGAGTTTTGTTCAGCAATGATTCGTCCACTGGCAAAATCTTGCAAAATATAAGATTTTGCAGCGATGGTAGGGACTGTTGGATTGGGCGTAATAGCTGCACTAGCTGTGTAGAAATTCAACACCAATACTAATAACAAGCTGTTCTTCAATACTTTAATCATTCATTTACTCTCTAATAGTTATAACTGATTGGCTGTTTATTCAACCACTATATGGGCATCATAGAAACCTAAATCAACTAGTTGTTTTGCTAGTGAATCACCGTATTCTACGTTAGATAAGGGACCTACTCGAACACGGTATAAATTCCCTTCTGGCTTTTTAAGTGGTGCAATTAAGATCGCATCACCAATTTGCCTTTGTAATTTTGCTTTTAACTGCTCGGCAGATGTCAATGTACTAAAAGCACCCACCTGCAAATACAAACCAACATAATCATTGTTCGCAACAGTTGTTACCTGTGCTGGTGATGCATAATTATCATTTTTTGTAATTGCACGTATTTCAACTGTGCCTGTACCTTTGCTAATAATGCCTAGTTTTTTTGCTGCCGTATAAGATAAATCAATCAACCGGTTATCGTGAAACGGGCCTCGATCGTTGACTTTCACTATAATTTTCTTACCGTTAGCCAAATTAGTTACTTCAACATAAGTGGGCAGTGGTAATGTTTTATGTGCAGCCGTCATCGCATACATATCATACGTTTCACCACTAGATGTGCGTCTACCATGGAATTTCTTGCCATACCACGATGCAACACCTTTCTCGTGATAGCCTTTACTGCTGTTTAAAGTGTAATAACGCTTTCCAAACACCTCATAATGCGCCGGATTACCATATTTACTTTTTGGCTCATCTTGCGGTACAGCATTGGGCACATTTGATACATCCTGTGGACTAGTAGGAGCACGGTCAGGTGCAACAGTCCCGCCACCACATGCCACCAACAATACATACAAACATGCTGTAAATAGCAGTTTTAATTGTGTTTTAATCATTTAATATTTGCTCATAGCGGTGGCGAATAAGTTCGGCTAACTGTTTCACCGTCATGGCATACATACGGCTATGGTTATAGCGGGTGATGCTATAAAAATTTTGTCGTACAAGCCAATATTCTTCCCCCGTTTCTTGAGTAAGAGCAATCAGTGCAATTTTGTCATTTGCATAGGGCAAGGTTTTAAGTGACACACCTGCCGCAGCCAACTCTTCGCGGGTAAGTGTTGGCTTATATCCTTTAGCTACTAGTATTGTTGGCTCCTCTCCTGACAAAGTTGCTTTATGAGCAATACTTTCACCGGCAACCCAACCATGTCGTTGAAGATAATTTGCAATACTGCCAATCGCATCATCAGGATTAGTCCAAATATCACGTTTAGTATCGTCATCAAAATCAACTGCATATTCGCGGTAACTACTAGGCATAAACTGACCTAATCCCATTGCGCCAGCATAAGAACCAACAGGTTCTAGGATAGTCATGTTTTCTTCACGTGTAAGCAATAGAAAATTCTCTAGCTCACTACGGAAAAATTTACTTCTGGGTGGATAGCGAAATGCTAATGTTGATAATGCATCAACTACCCGGTAGCCACCGACATTGCCACCATAGCGTGTTTCAACACCTAAAATAGCAATAATAATCTCAGCTGGCACACCATATTGTTGTTCTGCCTTTTGCAGTACCTCAGCATGTTGTTGCCAAAATTTGACACCACCACTAATACGCTTTTCTTGGATGAAAATATTGCGATATGCATGCCAAGGCTTACTTTTCTCCGCCGGCCGAGAAATGGCTTTCAAAATGGAATCTTTAACTTCGACCTTGGCAAATAGCTGAGTCAGTTCATCAGCATTAAAATCATGCTTTTGTTCCATTTCATTAATAAACTGAGTCAAGCCAGGCAAATCTGAATTCGCAAATACTCCGCCAGAAAAGCTAATTAAAAATAACGCACTAATAAATATATTTTTCAAGATGACATCATCCTTCGATGGGTGTGAATAGACATCAGGATACCGAAGCCAGCTAATAAGGTCACCATTGATGTTCCTCCATAACTGATTAAGGGTAATGGTACACCTACGACAGGCAGTAGCCCCGTCACCATCCCGACATTAACAAATACATAGACCAGAAAAGTCATTGAAATACTCCCGGCCAATAATCGCGCAAAACTTGTTTGTGCTTGGCTAGCAATATAAACACCTCTCGCGGCCACTAATAAATATAAAATTAACAATAAACCCACCCCAACCAAACCAAATTCTTCTGCAATAACTGCGAAGATAAAATCGGTCGAACGTTCAGGCAAAAATGCTAAATGTGATTGTGTGCCCTCTAACCATCCTCGACCAAATATTCCACCTGAACCAATCGCTATTTTTGATTGAATAATATGATATCCCGCACCGAGGGGATCGCTCTCTGGGTTAATAAAGGTCAAGACTCGCTGACGTTGGTAATCATGCATCACATACCATAATACCGGTAATGCAGCAGCACATACGGTTATGAATCCGATAATAATACGCCATGAAATACCAGACAGAAATACAACAATCAGTCCTGAACTTGCAATCAGTAATGCTGTGCCTAGATCG
The DNA here is from genome assembly GCA_048595465.1 of Methylophagaceae bacterium. Lineage (GTDB taxonomy): Bacteria > Pseudomonadota > Gammaproteobacteria > Nitrosococcales > Methylophagaceae. The sequence goes on from JBJPGE010000092.1 coordinate 3,521, forward strand.
GGTTGTTTTGCAATTAATAGCGAAGGTAATATGATCATTACCAATCCTATAAATAAGCGCCATATCGTAGGTGGTAAAGGATATTCTGCTAAGTAACGTGCTACCAATAGCGGTACAGCTAACTTCATTAGCTCCGAAGGTTGAAAGCGAAAGAAACCTAAATCCAACCAACGCTGTGCGCCTTTTCCCTCGTGGCCAAAGAATAATACTGCAACCAGTAAAATCAATCCTATTCCATACAATATATAGGATGAATCTCGCATACGATCAGGGTGAATATTGGCCAAAACTAACAATACAAAAAATGCGGTTCCTAATCGTACTAACTGTCGAATTATGAGTGCAGTGCTTTGATCGCCCGCACTGTATAGCACCATTAAACCCAAACCCAACAATATTAATAAACCAAATAGTAATAATGCATCGATATGAATAATGCGTAATGCCTTCGTTAGGCTAAATCGCTGAGGATTTTTCCAATCTACTAAAGTCTCACTCATTTGGAACAACCCCAAAATATTGATCGATCATTTTACGGGCCATGGGTGCTGCCGTTTTACTGCCACCACCACCATTTTCTGCTACCACAACCACCACAAATTCAGGGTCATCTGCTGGTGCAAAAGCGATAAATAAGGCATGGTCATGCAATTTCTTATCTAGATTATCTGCATCATATTTTTCATCTTGCTTAATACCAAACACCTGTGCCGTGCCCGTCTTACCCGCTACCTTAAAACTTAAACCCTGACCCACTCTTCTGGCCGTGCCTCGGGCACCATGTACCACTTCAACCATAGCATCAACGGTAGCTTGCCAGTTTTTCGTATTAATTATTGGCAATGTTTCAAGCCTTTCAATAGGCAGCAATTTTAATTCGGCTTGACCGGTATTTCTAACCGCTCTAACAACTCTTGGGCTAATGCTCTCTCCGCGCATCGCCAACGTTGCCGTTGCATGTGCTAACTGAATGGGCGTCATTTGATTAAACCCTTGTCCAATTCCAGAAATAAGCGTTTCTCCGGGATACCAGACTTGATTACGCGCTCTTCTTTTCCATTCTTGTGATGGCGACAGCCCTCTGCTCTCACTCGGTATATCAACACCTGTTCGCCTACCAAAGCCAAATAAATCTAAAAACCCATGCAGTCTATCAATACCCATCGTGTTTGCTAAATCATAAAAATACACATCGCATGACTGCGATAATGAGGTAATAAAATCAACTTTTCCATGACCATGTTTTTTCCAGCATCTATAGCGATGATCTGGCTTTCCTGGTAAGGAGTACCAACCTGGGCAAAATGTACTGGATTGCTCATCAACAATGCCCATTTCCAATCCAGCCAACGCAACAAAGGGTTTCAGTGTTGAACCCGGTGGATAGTGTCCTCGCAATGCACGGTCAAAGAGAGGTCTATCAAGTGAATCTCTTAATACAGCATAAGATTTACGACTAATTCCTGTTACAAACTCATTGGGATTAAAATCAGGTTTACTGACCATAGCCAGCACACCACCCGTTTTAGGATCAAGCGCAATAATTGAGCCATTAAACTCACCTAACACTTCTGCAGCAACGCGTTGTAAATTGATATCTAAATGTAAATATAGATCTTGTCCTGAAACGGATGGTGTATTCGTTATTTCACGTACCATGCGGCCTTGAACGTTAGTCTCTACTTGCTGATGTCCTACTTGGCCATGCAATGTATCTTCATAAAAACGCTCTACGCCTGTTTTACCAATATATTGAGTGCCTTTATAATTTTGTTCATCAATTCGCTTTTGATCTTTCTCATTGATACGCCCTACATAGCCAATAGTGTGGGCAAATAAAGCACCATGAGGATAATGTCGCACTAAACGACCTACTACATCTAATCCAGGAAATCGATGTCTATTTACTGAAAACTTAGCCACCTCTTGCTCGGTTAACCGTTGCCTAACAATCACTTCTCTAAATCGACGTTGACGTTTGATTTGCTGCTTTATTTTGGCCACTTCATCATCTGTCATGGCTAACAGTAATTTCAATTCTTGTAGTGTAGTATCAAGATCAACTACTTTTTCAGGGACTAATTCCAAGCTAAACACAGGAATATTATCAGCGAGCACCATGCCATTACGGTCATAAATCAAGCCTCGCTGCGGTGCTAAAGGTTCAAAGTCAACTCTATTTCTATCTGACAAGGCATTAAAATGCTCATACTCAAACACTTGCAATATGGTAAGCCGAATCATTACCACAACAAATAATATTCCAGCAAAAATAGCTGCAAAAATTAATCGATCATTAACAACCCTGTTTTCGCGATGATGATCTTTGAGTTCAAACCTTAGCATCAGTTAAGCCAAACAACTTGGAAGTGCATCATTCTCAACTTACACCAAATACACGTCTAATCTTCCGCAGTACCGCATACACTATCGGCCAAACAAGTGTGCTCACTACGGCAGGAGCCCAAACATACCAGTTTGCAACCGCTGGAGAAAATATTACTTTAATAATATTAACTAACAATACTAATGACATAATGATTAAGGCTTGTTGCCACAAAGGATATTGGCGTAACTGTAAATGGAAATTAAGAATAAGATAGGTGACCAATGCATAAGAAAAAGCCAATATCCCTAGCGTACCTCCCAACATCATGTCCATCAATAATCCAACCGTCCATGCAAAGCCAATTCCCACTCGTTCCGGTAATGCCATCGCCCAATAAAGCAGAGCCATTAAAACCCATTCTGGTCTAAATAAGCGGAGTGAATCAGGTATAGGTACAATGACCAATATCATTGCAATAATGATTGTGATGAATATTATAATTCTACCTTGAGGTCTATTCTGAACCATTAGCTAACTCCTCAGGTAACGCTTCTGGTTCATTTGTGTTTTCCAAGTTTTCTATCTGCAAAACTAATAATAATTCTCGGCTTGTTGATAAATGAGCCGCTGGTTCAACAGCCACTTCGGCAAAAGCTCTTCCTTCCGGAAAATGTACTGATTTTACTGTACCAACAGGATAACCAACGGGGAAACGGCCTCCCAACCCAGATGTAACAAGTAAATCGCCTTCTCGAACATCTACATTATGTGGCAGATGTTCTAGCTGCAAAGGTATGCCTAAACCTCGACCTGTTGCCACTGCCCGTAAGCCATTTCGGTTAATTTGTACTGGAATTCCATGACTTGGATCCGTCAGTAAAACAACTCGACTAGAAAAGGG
>JBJPGE010000093.1:0-6692 GCA_048595465.1 Methylophagaceae bacterium
ACTGTTGCGGTAAAACTTGATCACACGCTACGCACACTTCACGAGCAAAAGTTAAACTTAGATGAACAATCATTTTCATTATTATCATCTACGATAAACGGACTTGATCGCACAATAGCTGCACTAGGGGAAGAGCAGCCAAAAGATGTACCTGATGAGTCTGTATTGTTAGAACATCTTGAGCAAATGCTGGCTACTGCAAATTCTGGCGACGACTCCGATGGAACTGAAAAGCAGATCGATCCAGAATTTCTCGCTGTCTATTTAGAAGAAACAGACGAGCTATTAAATACATACTCAGAGCAATTACAACAACTTCAACAAGAACCAGGTAATGCCGGCTATCAAAATGTAATTCATCAGACATTAGATTCATTGATAGAAAATGCACAGCATGCCGAATTAAATAATCTCACCATTCTTTATCAGTTATTAAATAAATTAACGTCAAAAGTCGGCGATAATAACGACGCTATTTCAACATTACTTGAATTAGGTTCTGAAGAAATTAACAATCAAATTGAAGGTTTAATGCAAGGCCAGTCAGCCAACAGCATTGATTCTTATATTCAAGAAGTTGAGGCCGTCCTAAGTTCAGAGCCAGAGCCAATACAGAATGAAGCACCACCACAAGAAAGTGAAGTAGAAATTGAATTGTTTACAATTCCAACTGAAGAGCCAGAATTACTGGAAGCATTTACTGAAGAATGTGCAGAGCTTCTTGAATCAAGTGGCAACGCCATAAAAATATGGCAGCAAGATGAAAATGACCAAGAAGCGGTTATGCAGCTTCAGCGTGATTTACATACATTAAAAGGTGGGTCTCGTTTAACAGGGATTATCCCGATTGCAGATCTTACTCATCAAACAGAATCATTAACTTTCTTAGCGATCGATAATAAATGTGAAACAGATGATCGGTTCTTTAATTTGTTATTACGTTGCCAAGATCGTTTGGCTGAAATGCAAGAGCAATTAGAAAATCGCACTGATTTTGCTTTTGCTCATGATTTAGTAACAGAGATTGCTCAATTCTCAAACCAACCTGTTCCTATTCAAACTCGCCAAGTTAAGCCATCAACTCAAATTTTGAACAAGCAATCGGATGATAAATCTGATACGCCTGTCCAGCATGAACAAATCAGAGTACGAGCCGATCTACTTGATTTTATATCGAACTTTGCGGGTGAAGTTAATATTTCTCGTGACCGTGTAAGCCAACAAAATGGCGCGATTCAGTTACAATTGACTGAAATGGATTCGACGGTAGAACGATTGCAAGAACAACTAAGAAAACTTGAAATCGAGACTGAAACTCAAATTCTATTTCGCTACGAAGATGATAAAGCTAAGCAAGATTCAGAATTTGATCCTTTAGAATTAGATCGTTTTTCTATGATCCAGCAACTTTCTCGAAGTTTGACAGAAAGCGTGAGCGACATTCATGAAATAACCCAATCCCTCGATGATTTAGTGCGCGATTCTGATGCGATTCTTTTGCAACAATCTCGTTTAAGTACCGATCTTCAACAAGGTCTAATGAATACTCGATTACTTCCTTTTGATGGGCTTATTCCACGCTTTGAACGTATTATTAGACAAGTAAACTCTGAGTTAGGCAAAAAGTCTCAACTTTTAGTCCATGGTGAAAATCAAGAATTAGATAGAACTATTCTTGACCGTATTATTGCACCTATTGAACATATTATTAGAAATGCTATCGCTCATGGTATCGAGCTTCCCAAGGATCGTGTACGCTCCGGCAAAGATGAAACAGGACAATTAACGATATCTATTTTGCGTGAAGGTTCTGAGATTTTAATTACCTTGGCGGATGATGGTCTAGGTATTGATGTAGAGAAAGTTCGCAAAAAAGCACTAGAGCAAGGTTTAATTAACCCAGATCACATGCCTTCAGATGAAGATCTTATTCAGTTAATTTTAACCTCTGGTTTTAGTACTTCTGAGGATGTATCTCAAATTTCTGGCCGCGGCGTGGGCATGGATGTAGTGAGTAGCGAAATCCGCGCTCTAAAAGGTCGTTTATCGATTCAGTCTTCAGCAGGAAAAGGGACAACATTCAATATTCGTCTACCACTCACATTGTCAATTATGCAGTCACTGCTTGTTGGCTGTGGTGATCAAGAATATGCAATTCCTCTGGTGGCTGTTCATGCCGGAGATCGCATTCCTGTACAAGATATTGAAACACTCTTAGAAGGTGAAGATAAACCTCAGTATGAATTTAACGGTGAGTATTACGAATTTATATCACTCGCTAGCCTACTTAAACAACCGTTAGTCTTGCCGGATGATCCTAAATTACAATTACCTGTATTACTCTTCCGTTATGGTGATATGCACATTGCCTTGCTTGTAGATGTAATCAATAGCAACCGTGAAATTGTATTAAAACCTGTTGGCGAGCAATTAGCACATATTGATGCTATCACCGGCGCAACAATTCTGGGTGACGGTGAAGTGGTATTCATCCTCGATATTCCAACACTTGTTGATACTCTTGATGAAAAGGGCCTCATCGAAGAAGAAGACGCCGAGTTACTTGTTATAGAATCTGGTCAGCCCGAAAACAGGGAAGATCGCACACCTATTGCACTGGTTGTTGATGATTCCATTACAATGCGTAAAGCTTCTGGAAATCTGCTAAAACGTCATGGTTTTGATGTTATTACTGCACGTGATGGTATCGATGCTGTTGCCCAATTAAACGAACAAGTCCCGGATATTATCCTTTTAGATATTGAAATGCCTAGAATGGATGGGTTTGAATTTGCAACTTTAGTACGAAATATTGATCAATACAAATCGCTCCCAATCATTATGATCACTTCTCGTACAGGTGACAAACATCGTGAAAGAGCATTAAATATTGGCGTCAATGCTTATCTAGGCAAGCCTTATCAAGAGATAGAGCTTATGGAAACTATCCAAGCATTACTAGAACAATAAATAGGAACATCATAAAATGTCCGAGCAATCTACCGACTTCATCCCCTGCATGCTTATACCGTTGCAGCAACACTATTTGCTGTTGCCTAATACAACATTAGCCGAAGTTATTCCGATGCCGGATCTTGATGAAGTCAGTGACAAGCCTCAATATTGGGTCGGCCAATGCAATTGGCATTCATGGCAAATTCCGGTGATTGATCTCGAAGGGCTGGTTCAAGACAATCCTTCAAACACTGCTGATGCCAATAAACTATGTGTAATTCGAGGCATCAATGAATCAAGCAGTGTAAGTGTTTACGGCCTTCCATGCTACGGCGTACCGCAACTTATCCATTTAACTGAGTCTGCACTCCAACCTATCGAAGATGCTGATGACTCAGATTATTTACACAGCCAGATTCAAATCGGTAATAATATTGCCTATATTCCAAATCTAGATAATATAGAAGTGGCTCTCAATTAATGTTTATATAGTGTAAGATCTCGCTACTTTATAATTTTACACAAGATACATTATGAACGGACTGAAATGGATACTTTGGAGTAGCCTCTATCTATTATCTTTAAACCCTGCAATTACTCATGCAACTAGTAATACTGCCACTCTAGCAAAGCAGCGTACAATATTTCAGCAAGCAAAAAAGGCATTGGAAACGAACCAAGTCTCGCGCTTCCAAACACTGCAATCACAATTAAACGATTATCCCCTACAACCTTATTTAGAATATTTGTATCTTCGGCACCGCTTAAGCCAAACAAAGAAAGCAACTATTACCCAGTTCCTAAATGAAAATAAAGATACTTTTTATGCAGAACGGCTTCGCAGTGCCTGGTTGGATAGGTTAGCTCAAACAAAACAGTGGCAAACATTTCTAGATATTTACCATTCACCCCAGTCGGTATCAAGACAATGTCTTCGTTTACAAGCGCTTATTGCAACAAATCAACGTGAGCAAGCACTTAAAGACACCCCTGAATTATGGCTATCAGCTAAATCATTGCCTCCCTCTTGTAATAGCGCTTTCAAACTTTGGCAAGATAAAGGGCTACTCACAAATGAATTGCGTCGCCAGCGGATCAATCTTGCTCTACAGGCAAATCAATATTCATTAGCACTCTACCTAGCAAAGTCACTGCCTGATGCTGTACAAGCTAAAGCTGAGATTTCATCGTGGCAAAAAATGCATAATGATCCTCTCACATCATTACAAAAGTCATCTTCACCGAAATCTAATACTTTAAGTCAAGATACTGCCATGTCTCGCGACATTATTAGCCATGGCATTGCCCGCCTAGCTCGAAAATCAACAAACCAAGCCCACAAAGCTTGGCAACGTATTGCGCCTGCTTATAGCTTCACTGAGCAGGAAATAAATCTTATACAAAGCGCTATTGGCAAACGTGCGGCATTAAGCCGAGAAGACAGAACATTGGAATTTTATGGTGATGCTCCAGCACAGCCATGGCGAGTTCGCGCCGCCTTGTGGCAACAAGATTGGCATGGTGTTCAGCGTGCTATTTCTAGCTTAAGTTATGATGATAAACAATCAACACGTTGGCAATATTGGTTAGGGCGCAGTCAAGAAGAATTGGGAGATAACGCGACCGCCGACTCAACCTACCAAGGCATAATTATGCACCGTGATTATTATGCTTTTCTGGCGGCTGACAAACTAAGCTTATCTTACCAAATGAATCATAACCCTATTATCTCAACAGAGGCAGGGCTTGATATCGTGTCACAGCAACCCGAAATTCTTCGACTCAAAGAATTTTACGCACTCAATATGATGCTTGAAGCCCGCAGACAAGCCTATAAACTCAAACAAACTCGCACATCACGAGAGCTTCAACTCATTGCAACACTAACCCATCGATGGAATTGGCATAACCAAACTATAGCTTTGTTGGGTAAAGCAAGATACTGGGATGCTTTAGATTTACGCTTTCCTGTTCTCTATGAATCAGCCGTATTAAAAGAAGGGAAAAATAATAATATCGACCCCGCATGGTTGCTAGGCGTTATTCGCCAAGAAAGTGCTTTTAATGAGCATGCACGATCGCGTGTTGGTGCTTCAGGTTTAATGCAACTTATGCCTAAAACAGCAACGTTAATTGCCAAAATTATCAAGCAACCGTTAAAAAGACAATCAGAGCTTTTAAATTCAAGTCGAAACATTCAGCTTGGCAGTGCATACCTAAGCAAAATGTATAACGAAAATCAATTTAATCCGGTGTTAGCTACTGCCTCATATAATGCCGGGCCACATCGTGTTAAAAAATGGCTGCCTAAAAAACAACTGGCTGCCGATATTTGGATTGAAAATATCCCCTTCAATGAAACCAGAAAATACACGAGCAATGTGCTTAGTTATGCGGCTGTTTTTGAGCACCAACTCAACCGTCCCATCACACCGCTACGCAAGCGCATGCCTGCAATAAATCCTAAAAAGCCTTAAACTGATCGGTATGGAAACATATCTTGTCGGCGGCGGCGTCCGCGATCACCTACTTGGTTTAGCGATTAAAGATCGAGATTGGGTTGTAGTCGGTAGCTCACCCGAAGAAATGATATCGCAAGGTTATCAAGCTGTCGGCAAAGACTTCCCTGTCTTCCTGCACCCTAAAACACATGAAGAGTATGCCCTCGCACGCACAGAGCGTAAATCAGGAAAAGGATACAAAGGCTTCACTGTTTATGCGGCAGCCGATGTTACATTAGAGCAAGATCTCGAACGCCGCGACCTGACAATCAATGCTATTGCCCAAGCAGAGGACGGTACATTAATCGATCCCTATAATGGCCAACAAGATCTTAAAGATAAAGTTTTGCGCCACGTTTCTCCCGCCTTCATCGAAGATCCCGTTCGTGTCTTGCGCATTGCTCGTTTCGCAGCGCGATTTGACTTTACTATTGCTGATGAAACCAAACAACTTATTCAACAGATGGTGGCAAACAAAGAACTGGATCATCTTGTGCCTGAGCGTGTTTGGCAAGAACTAGCAAAAGCATTAGCAACGGATCAACCTTCACTATTTTTTATGGCACTTCGTGATGCAGGTGCATTAAAAACCTTGTTTCCCGATGTTGATCGTCTTTTTGGTGTGCCCCAAGTCAAAAAATGGCATCCTGAAATAGATACCGGCATCCATGTGATGATGGTAATAGATCAAGCCGCCAAGCTCAGTGATGATATTACGGTCCGCTTTGCAGCGCTATGCCATGACCTAGGAAAAGGAACCACTCCCGCCGACATTCTTCCTCACCATTATGGTCATGAAGATCGTAGCATAGGACTCACTAAGGCACTATGTAAACAGCTTCGGGTACCAAAAGATATCGAATCGTTGGCTTTAAGCGTATCGGAATACCATACCCATGTGCACCGTTTGTTTGAAATGAAACCCGCTACCATATTAAAAGTAATCGAAGCGCTTGATTCCTTTCGTAGGCCAGAACGTTTTGAACAATATCTACTCGCAGCTGAAGCCGATAGCCGTGGTCGAACAGGTTATGAAGATTTAGACGTACCCACCGTTGATACATTTAAAAAGTGTCTGGCCGTAAGCCAAACAATCACTGCCAAGCAGTTTGTTGACCAAGGTTTGGAAGGCCCCGCCATATCAGAGGCGATACGTACATCACGAATTGCTGCAATTAAACAGCTTATGGAACAAATAAATCCCTAAAATAAGTGTGTTTTAACATATAATAATTT
>JBJPGE010000094.1:0-6668 GCA_048595465.1 Methylophagaceae bacterium
TGTTTCGCTAAGCTTCCTAAGGCATCGCCTTTTGTAGCCGCTAAAACCATATTTAATAAATCCATGAGATAGCTCCGTGCTTATTTAAGTATAAATGTCACTTTCATTGCGACTTTATAAGCTACAATTTTATTATCTTTAATATCGAGCGTTTGGTCTTGGATCCAAACTGAGGTGACATTTTCTAATGTTTGTGTTGCACGCTCTACACCATCTTGAATAGCATCATCAAAACTTTTTGTTGAACGGGCAATAACTTCTGTAACTCTTGCAATAGACATAACTATTCCTTTTATTTTGTTAATTTAAGAACTATGGACTTTATACGTTATTATGCATTAAGACAAGCAGCTAAGCTTAAAATCAGCTTTCCTGTAAGATGAGCATCCAATCGTTATTTACAGCTTCGAGTAACCTTGTCAACGCTTTACTTTTCTTACGATAGTTATCCACATCCAAGTCCCATCGCATTTTAACAGACGCATGTACAACGCCCTTTATTTCTCGAACCAGTTCTTTCCGTGCACGATAAATACCCGTTCGTTCATTATGTTGCTTATCTTCTGGGTCAGGCTTCAATGAGCTTAAAAAATGCGATTCGAACTGTAAACCAAACTTGGTTGCTTCATCGCTAATCCATTGGCTTGCAATATGACTTAAACCCGCTTCTTTATATCCTCCTCCAATATCTGAATGCACGCCTGAAAACCAAAGCTGTTTAAGATCTGAGCCTGGCTTATCGCTCCACATTGTAGGCTCAAAATCTATGCGATTTTCATCTATAGCCATGGCGTGACGAGCATGCTCAATAATTTTGCTTGGCTCTGTGTCATGAAATAAGAATTCTCGCTCGCCCAATGTTCCCCAAAAAGGAACAGGAATACCCAGTGCTCCAACGGTGTCCCATACACCGATAAATTCAATCGGTGTGATATCCGCTATCGCAAAATCTCTTCGGAACTGCTGTGCCAACGCCGCATTGGGCCCTGTTGCTTTTGCACGTTTTCTATACAGTTTGTAAGCGGCAGGAATTTGATCGGCAAACTTTCTTTTTAATAAGCCACAGTTTCGAATAAAACCGGCTAAAGAACGAACTGTGTAGGCACCTCGGCTAAAGCCAAAAAAGAACAGCTTGTCACCTTTTTGGTAGTTATGAACAATGAAGCGGTAGCAATCTAAAATATTTTTATCGATGCCTGCGCCCGTTATTCCGCCCGCTATTTTTTTCCTGTCGGTGCCGACGCCCCAATCATAAAAAGCAACTTGCTCAATCTCTCCTGCCATCGGTTTAATGCCTCGAGCCATCTGCAATACATTGGTGGCAATACCTTTATCCGGTGAATTCCATGTACCATCAGCAAAAATAACGATTCTTTTCATCTGGCTTCACCTCTTACTTTTATTAAGCCCATTGCTCGAGCTATCTTTTAACTAAACTGTAAAATATCTCCATCTCTATCAAAGGCTAAATAGCGTGAAAGATCACCTCCATTTTCAACCATCTGCACCATCATTTTAAGTTGCAGATCTGTTTCTTCAGCACTGGGCATCATGCTGCCGACACCTGAAAGGCAAGCCACCAATACCATCTGCCATTCTTGTCCCATATTTTCTGATTCTTTAACGAGATCAGCAAAATCAGTTAAATAATCTAAAGGCTTATCAACACACATAATAGGGGACAGCACACCACCTTTTCCTGCATCAAAACGCTCTGCTTCATCACCCTCAATATCATCCGGCAAGCCTGCTTTTAAAAAAACAAATAGAAATCGTTGTGGTTCTTTTTGCTCTCTACCTACTATTAACAAGGTTTCGTAATTAACTATATCAACCATTTTTTCTTTCTTTCATCCTATTCGTAAATTATTTTTTCTAATATTGACGGGGCTTGCCTAAGACCTCTTATGATATGAAATCACACGCTCAACTTCATTTTTAGAACCCAAAATAACGGGCACACGCTGATGCACACTTTGTGCTTGAATATCCATAAGGCGTTCATAGCCAGTTGAGCTTACACCGCCTGCTTGCTCAACAATAAAGCTCATTGGACTCGCTTCATACATAAGGCGCAACTTGCCCCCATTAGTCGAAGGCTTACTGTCGATGGGGTACATAAAAATGCCGCCTCGAATGAGCACGCGATAAACTTCTGCCACCATTGAAGCCACCCAACGCATATTGAAATTCTTCTCTCGCTCGCCATCCACGCCTTGAATGCATTCTTCGACATAACGTTGCATCGGCTCCTCCCAAAAACGTTGATTCGACATATTAATAGCAAATTCAGCGGTATCTTCTGGAATAGTCATATCCGGATGGGTGAGAATAAACTCACCGACATCGCTATCTAGTGTAAAACCATTAACGCCATGGCCTGTCGTCAGTATCATCATTGTCGCGGGGCCATACACACAAAAACCAGCACATATTTGCTCGGTACCTTTTTGCATGAAATGTTCGACCGTCGGTTTATCTACACCTTCTGGACAGCGTAAAATTGAAAAGATTGTACCCACTGATAGGTTGATATCGATATTCGATGAGCCATCCAGTGGATCAAAAGCGATCAAATATTTACCTTTAGGCATATTGTCAGGAATCTGAATAATCTCTTCAATTTCTTCCGAGGCCATACCGGCTAAATGCCCCGTCCAGTTCAGCGCATCAACCATCACATCATTGGTGATAATATCGAGCTCTTTCTGGGTTTCACCTTGTACATTTTCAGATTCAGCCGCACCACCAATGCCGATAATCCCGCTGCGATTCACTAAATGAGAAATCTTTTTACAGGCGCTGACAATATCATTCAATAATCCCGTCATTTCGCCAGTAGAGTTTGAATGCACGCGCTGTTCTTCGATAATAAACTGAGTTATTGATTTTCCAATATTTGACATAAGCGATCACCTTATATAATGGCCGTCATTCTCGCGAACGCGGGAATCCAACGATAGTGGCTATATACACTGCCCATGGATCCCCGCCTTCGCGAGGATGACGCACAATGCTATTTCATAATTCAACGATTTAACAAGTATAAGCTAAATTTGACTGTCTTAGCAGATACTTGGGTAAAGATCTTTCCAAGCAGAATTATCTTCTTCTATTAACTCTATCTTCCAATCTCTATTCCACTTTTTCAATTGCTTTTCACGTGCAATTGCTGATTCCATTTCTTGGTGAAGCTCATACCAAATTAAATTATGAATTTGGTGTTTCTTGGTGAAACCTTCAATTTCGTTATTCTTATGTTGCCAAATACGTTTAATAAGATCTGATGTAACACCAATATATAATGTACCGTTTCTCTTGCTTGCCAGTATATAAACACAGGGCTGTTTCATTCATTTTAATCCGTGTTAACTTGTCACTATCCATGGATCCCCGCACTGATTGAGCACGTCGTGTGCTCAACTCTACGAGCACCTACGGTGTCTAAATGTGTTCCTGACACATTTATCGCGAGGATGACGATAAAGACTGCGTCATTCCCGTGAAAACGGGAATCTAGGGCTACTTCACCAAACTTAATTATAACGCTATCTTTTTCTTTTCAACGGTTATTCACATTGTCCAATTGAGAAGTTTAGGCGCCTTCCCTTTTTATTACCATGCATCGTAAGAATCAAATCTTAACTAAAATCTCGCCCATTCCTATGCCACCTAAATCGCCAGCATAACGTTGTACACGTGAAAACAATTCTAACTTAGCAAACTTAGTATCTAAATTATTGAAAGAGGCTAGCATTAGCGGCAAAAAGGCTAATGTATGTGGGCCACAATCATTAAAGTTTGCTGGGATCTGAGTTTCTTTTAACAATAACAATGTGCCTCGCTTCATACCATAACCAAGATGAGCACCCACACTGCCAAGCACAGCAACTGTTCCAGAAACCATTCTAGAGCCGCAATAATCACCGGCATTGCCTTCGATTAAAATATAACCACGACGCATATGATCGCCAGTACGCGCACCCGTATCGCCGGTCACGATTACCGTGCCTCCCGTCATACCATTTTTCTGGCCTACTCGTGCTCCACCAACAAAATCACCGGCATTACCGTTAATTTTGATCTGACCACCTTTCATTTCGCAGGCTGTATAAATGCCAGTATTACCTGTCATCAGGATAAAACCATTGGTCATCATTGCGCCCAGATAAGCGCCGGCATTACCTTTTATTTCAATGGTGCCGTGGCTCATTTGGTTGCCGATAAAGTCTAATTTATCACTGCTATTTTCAAACACAATATGCTTGGCATTATCACCGCTAATTTCAAATACACTGTCTACTCGAACAGTAGTGTTGCCTGATGGTAATTCAGTTGCTGCGATATCTGCGGCCGACTTACCTTCCAAATTATCTGCAGTAAGTGCTGAACAATCAATTCTTTGTTTAGGAGATTGTTTTAGCTTTAAGATTAAAGTGCTCATGCCATAATCTCCTGTAAATGGAAGTGGAACGGCCCAAGCTTCCCACCATAGTTACCCGCACTAATTCGGCGGATACCGTTTGCTGCACCTAAATCACAAACAGCTTGAATACCCACTCGCATCGCGACATCAATATCTTCTTTGGTCAAACCATCGATTACAATTTCCATCACTGATTCAACTTCAGGGGAAAGGTCACTCTTGGTTTGACCTTTTAAGGTTGGGCAAAAGGCATCATTGGTTGAAGCATTTAAAGCTTTAAATTTTGAGCCTACTTTTGAACCGCTGCGAACAACGCCGCCCGGGAAAGGCATAATCACATTTGGACATTTTTTCATCTCAACAATAGCGGCTTCACAAGCTGCTAATGCTTGCTCTTGAGATTCAGCCAACACTAGAAAGTTACCACCACCGACTGAGGCTTGAATACCTGTTTTTTCTTGTGTTAAAAACTCACCATCCATTACCGGAATACGCCAATAACGTTTACCATCAATCATTTTTGATATTTGAAAACCGTCACCGAAATAACGTAAGTTTTGACCTAATGCAATTTCAGTATCACTATCTAACCCTGAAAATAAAGCTGATGTAGGCGAGGTAAGCACACATTGACCCGATCGGGTTTCAACTTGTTTCGCTAGGCTTTTTCCACCCATTGCAAAGATCAAAATAGATACACCTGGTCTACCATCTGGTGTTTCACTTGGATCAAGTACTCTTTCAATACCGGCTTCACAACCACAAGCAATTACCGATGTCGCAAAACCAGTAAATGTTTGTGCTGAGATCATCGCCCATTTTGCATTGAGTGCCGTAATGATTAAGCGCGTGCCTTTCATCGGAAATGCTTCCGCGAATGTTTCATCAATTGTTACGCCATTGATAATCATATTTTGCCTCCTGCATGTAACGGCTGCACGGTCAGACTACCTCGACCATCGTCGACGATCTCATCATCACTGATTTTAAAGTTACCCATTTTTTGGGTGTGATATTTATCAAAATACGGTTTCAATGATTTTTCGATACTGTTGTCATATTCAGGTTTAACCACATGCGTTGTACCCCATGTGACCTCAACAACCTCACCATCTTTCACCACCATGGTGCCGTCTTTAAATACGTAATCTGGCTTGCTAAACATTTTCTCGCGATCTTCATCATCGGTATAAACGGTAATATCCGCTGCCGTTCCTACACCTAAGCTACCTCGATCAGCCAGCCCCACTAATTTAGCTGCACCGGCACGGGTCATAATAGCGATTTCATACAATGTATATTCACGCTCTAATGAGGCTAAGTGACTGGCTTTTTGAGCCTCTGGATGCAAGGTCGATAAAATATCATTTCGGAAAGTCTTATCCATCAATAATCGAATCAAATGTGGATAACTAGTAAATGGTGCACCATTTGGATGATCTGTTGTTAAGAATACACGCCAAGGATCATCCACCATTAAGAAGGTTTCTAAGCCAATCATCCACTGTAATGCGTTTACATAACTTTGATCTTTATATTTGAATGGCAATACGCCACAACCAGCATCACACTCAATATCCATACTCACCCATTTATTGGGGCTAGCAAATGGATGGGCTGCATGTTGGCGCATATTATCGCCTGACGCTGTCACTGTTTGACCGAATAAGATCTGGCCGACATCGGCAGTAATGTTTTTGTGTTTATTGATGGTCTCTGCAATTTGAGCAGAACCTGATGAGAACTTAAAGTCACCTTCCGTACCATAACTATGGAACTGGATATGGGTCATATGCATTGGCAAGCCGTTGATACCTTCCATCGTATCAATGGTCATTTCTAAGTTACCTGCTACACCTAGATTACAGCCATGAACATGTAAAGGATGCGGGACACCTAGCTCTTTTACTGCCGTCGCTAATCGCAATAAAATATCACGCGGTGTTATACCGTAATATTGGTTTTTCTCATCTAAATCTAATTTACGTTGATTAAATTTAAAGGCGTTAATGCCACCTGGATTCACCACTTTCACACCAATGGCGTGACTATGCGTCATTGTCCAAGCAACATAGTTATTAATTGCTTCTTGGTCGCCTTTTGATGCCATCATTCTGAGTAAGAAATCGTCACTACCCAACATGACGTAACCACCTTTATCGATGATCGGGGTATCGCCCATTTCCATGTGTGCTTGGCGTGCATTGATCGGTAATATTGCCGGTTCAAAACCAGCCGTATA